>DATFQX010000196.1:0-23670 GCA_035263865.1 Xanthobacteraceae bacterium | reverse complement strand
TCACCGGCAGCGCCGGCTGCTGCGCGCGCGCCGCGAGCGGCCACGCCGCCGCGCCGCCGAGCAGCGCGATGAACTCGCGCCGGTTCATGCCAGGCATCGGGCTCCTCCCTTGGCTAGGCACTACCGACAATGCCGCCGATGGCGGCGGCGAGCGGTCCTACGCATCCTCTGCCTCCCACAGGTGGGGCGGCTAGTCCTTGGGGCAGACCTTGTTCTGAATCGAAACAATGGCCTGCTCACTTTAGATTATTCGACCACGAGCGGGAGCGGCGGTAACGCGATCTGATGCCTCGCATCCGTTCGC
The DNA here is from genome assembly GCA_035263865.1 of Xanthobacteraceae bacterium. GTDB lineage: Bacteria > Pseudomonadota > Alphaproteobacteria > Rhizobiales > Xanthobacteraceae > VAZQ01. The sequence goes on along the minus strand of DATFQX010000196.1, from coordinate 23,366 downwards.
GCAGGCCGGAGTCCACGAGTGGAGCGAGCTTACTCCACAGCGCGAGCCAGATGAGCCTGCGCACGAGCCGCGGCGTGACATATCCCAAGTCCGACATGAGGATCGGGAGTGCGCGTAAGCTGTATTCGGGCCAAATCGCCGCGGCCACGAAGGCCGCACGGCGCTTTTCCCAGCCGGGTCGTCGGGTCACAGCGAGCCAGGCACGGAGCACCTCGCGCTGGGCGCGGCTGCGCGCGCCGGTCACCGAATACGACTGCTGGCCGATGCGGAAATACGATACGGCGCCTGGCGTATAGGTCGCCCCCTGCTCGAATGCAGCCGCGTAAGCCGCAAACAGGTCGCCATGCCAGCGCAGCTCGGGCGCAAAGCCGCCGAGCGCGCGCAAAAGCTTCACGTTGAACCACACGCTCGAAACGTGAAAATAGAAGAAATTGCGTTGCATCAGCCGAACAAAATCGGGCGCGGAAAAATGCTGTCGCTCAGCGGGCAGATCGAGCGGGATGAGACGCGTGGTGGCGCCGTCCGCGCTCATCTCCGCGTGGTCGGAGAAGACGATGGCCGAAGTTGCGAACGCTGCAGCCGCCGCGGATGCGCGTTCCACAGCGTGGGAGTCGACCCGGTCATCGGCGGCGGAGAAGAGAACGAAATCGCCGCTGACAAGACCGAGCCCCGTGTTGCACGCGGCGTTGACACCGCGATTGTCGCCATGGCGGTGGAGCCGCAGCCACGGTATCCGCGCGGCCAACGATTGCAGCCGCGCAACACTGTCGTCGGTCGAGCCGTCGTCGACCACGACGACTTCCGCCGGCAGCCTCGTCTGCCCTGAGATGGCGGCGAGCGCCTCCTCGATGAGATGCCCGTGGTTGTAGTTCGGGATCACCACGGACATGCGCGGGCCGCCGCCGGACATCTCGGTCATGGACGCAGTCTAATGCAGGACGGCGGAAATCACCGCTGGCAAGCCCCGCTCGAGCCATGCGCTCGAGTTAGCCTCTCCGCGCCATCGGAGGGCGAGGCGACGGCGCCCGCTGCCGCAGAATTGTGTCGCCGAAACGAGATGTTAAGTCGACGCGCGTTCCTTGACCGGCACGCCCTTATCCTTCAGGAGGCCTTGCAATTCGCCGGCCTGGAACATCTCGCGCACGATATCGCAACCGCCGACGAACTCGCCCTTGACGTAAAGCTGCGGGATAGTCGGCCAATTGGAATAGGACTTGATGCCATCGCGCAAATCGTCCGATTCGAGCACGTTCAAACCCTTGTAGTTCACGCCGAGGTGATCGAGGATCTGCACCACCTGTCCGGAAAATCCGCACATCGGGAACTGCGGGGTGCCCTTCATGAACAGCACCACGTCGTTGCTTTTGACCTCATTTTCGATGAATTGATCGATCGCCATGGAATCCCTCTTCTCGTGGCGGCAGCGCATTCCGGCGCGCCGAAGCTTATGGGTATATGTAGCGTAGGGGTGACTTAAGCCCAAGGGGCGGCGCGACCTCGCCGGTCACTTTTTCACTGGTGCGTAAAAAGTGCCTTCAACCTCGAAAATATCGTCCTGATTGAGGCGATGGACCTCAACGATGGTGCGCGGCGGATAGGGTCCCTTGCCCCAAAGCTCCTCCTGCACCTTGTTCACCAGCGGGCGAAAGCGAAACATGTCGGTCACGTACACGACGATGCGCACACAGTCGCGCAGGCTCGCGCCCTCCGATTCGGCGATCATCTGCATGTTGAGAAAGCCCTGGCGGATGCGCGCTTCATCGCCGGGGACCAACGTATTCGTCTTCGGGTCGATACCGCGCATGCCGGCGATATAGACGAAGTCGCCGGCCCGGGTACCGAGTCCCCACGTGCCGGTCGTCTGGATCGCGCCGGGGGGCGCCAATGGTTTGACCCGGTCGGCCGATTGGGCAGCCGCGAGACCGGTGGATGCGATCAGCCCAGCCGCGGCCGCAATCACCCGCATCGTCACCGCCCTAGGCATCAAGGCTCCGGGGTGCCGGTCTGCAGCGCGAGGGCGTGCAACTTGCCCCCCATCTCGGCTTTGAGGGCTTCGTAGACGATCTGATGCTGCTGCACCCTCGATTTGCCGCGGAACGATTCGGCCAGCACGGTTGCCGCGTAATGGTCGCCGTCGCCCGCAAGGTCGCGGATGGTCACCTCGGCGTCCGGTATACGCAGCTTGATCAAACGCTCGATCTCGTTCGCAGCCATCGCCATGGCATTCCCTCCCCGCGCGTTCAGGCCGGCTGCTCGGCCATATAGGCGGGCAGCCATCCTTCGAAGCGCTCGCGCAATTTTGCCACCAGAATGGGGCGCTCGCCTTCGAGCGTCAATGCGTCGCCGCTGGTCAAGCCGAGCTGCCGCGCGGGCACGCCAGCCGCGTGGGCGCGCGCCATCACCGTCTCGGCCACCCCCGGTTCGACCGTGAGAACGTAACGGCCTTGGTCCTCGCCGAACCAGAAGGCGCTTGCCGCTATCGGCGGGCGATCGAGCTCGGCGCCGATGCCCGAGGCTATTGCCATCTCAGCGATCGCCGGCAGAAGGCCGCCGTCGGAAACGTCGTGCACGGCGCTGGCGATGCCCTCGGCGATAAGCGCGCGGACGAGGTCGCCGTTCTTGCGCTCCGCCGCAAGGTCGACCGGCGGCGGCGCGCCCTCCTCGCGCTCGCAGATTTCGCGCAGATAGAGCGACTGCCCGAGCCACCCTGCGGTCTCGCCTATGAGCAGAATCGCTTCGTTCTCGCGCTTGAAGGCAAGCGTCGCAGACTTGGTGAAGTCGTCGATCAGGCCGACCCCGCCGATGGTGGGCGTGGGCAGGATCGCGCGGCCGTTGGTCTCGTTGTAGAGCGACACGTTGCCGGAGACGACGGGGAAGTCGAGCGCCTCGCAGGCATCCGCAATGCCGTGGATCGCGCCGACGAGCTGGCCCATGATGTCCGGCCGCTCGGGATTGCCGAAGTTGAGATTATCGGTGAGCGCGAGCGGCCGCGCGCCCACGGCGGTGAGATTGCGCCAGGCTTCGGCCACCGCCTGCTTGCCGCCTTCGAAGGGATCGGCCTCGCAATAACGTGGTGTAACGTCGGTGGTGAGCGCGAGCGCCTTCGGACCATCATCGCCGACGCGCACCACCGCGGCATCGCCGCCGGGTCGCTGCACGGTATTACCAAGAATGACATGGTCATACTGCTCCCACACCCAGCGCCGCGAGCAGAGATCAGGACAGCCGATCAGCCGCAGCAGCGCGTCCGCGGTCGCAACCGGCGGCGCGACGTCGGCGGCGGTGAGCACCGGTTTTGGCGGCGCCTCCAGATGCGGCCGATCGTACACCGGCGCCTCGTCGCCCAATTCCTTGATCGGGAGGTCGGCGACGATCTTGCCGCGGTGGCGCACGATAAACCGCTTGGTCGGCGTGGTCTTGCCGACGACGGCAAAATCGAGGCCCCATTTCTTAAAGATCGCCTCGGCCTCGCCCTCCTTCTCGGGCTTGAGCACCATGAGCATGCGCTCCTGGCTCTCGGAGAGCATCATCTCGTAAGGGCTCATGCCCCTCTCGCGGCACGGCACCGCATCGAGATCGAGCGTGACGCCGAGCCCACCTTTGGCGCCCATCTCGACTGCGGAGCAGGTAAGCCCCGCCGCGCCCATGTCCTGGATGGCGATCACGCAGTCCTTCGCCATGATCTCGAGGCACGCCTCGAGGAGGAGTTTTTCCGCGAAGGGATCGCCGACTTGCACGGTCGGACGCTTTTCCTCGGTTGCATCGCCGAACTCGGCAGACGCCATCGTCGCGCCATGAATGCCATCGCGCCCAGTCTTCGATCCGAGATAGACGATCGGCATGCCCACGCCCGAGGCCGCGGCGTAAAAAATTCTGTCACTTTGCGCGAGGCCTACGGCCATCGCGTTGACAAGGCAGTTGCCGTCGTAGCGGGTGTGGAAGCGCACGCAGCCGCCGACCGTCGGCACGCCGAACGAATTGCCGTAACCGCCGATGCCGGCGACCACGCCGGCGACAAGATGGCGCGTCTGTGGATGCATCGGCGCGCCGAAAGAGAGTGCGTTGAGGCAAGCGATCGGCCGCGCGCCCATGGTAAAGACATCGCGCAAGATGCCGCCGACCCCCGTCGCGGCGCCTTGATAGGGCTCGATGTAGCTCGGGTGGTTATGGCTCTCCATCTTGAACACGACGGCGAGCCCGTCGCCGATATCGATGACGCCGGCATTCTCGCCCGGGCCTTGGATGACCCACGGCGCTTTCGTCGGCAGCGTACGCAGGTGGATTTTTGAGGACTTGTACGAGCAATGCTCGTTCCACATCGCGGAAAAAATGCCGAGTTCGGTGATGGACGGCTCGCGGCCGATGAGCGCGAGAATGCGCTGATACTCCTCGGCGCTGAGCCCGTGCGCGGCAACGAGCGACGGAGAAATCTTCGCGCGGTTGGTCTTGCGTGCCTTTGGCTTACGCGCTGGCCGCGTGTTGCGGACGCGCGCCGGACGTTTCGTCGTTGTCCTAGCCATCGCGGGGCGAGGGGAACCGCATCTATGCCGCCTGCTTGAAGTGATCGGCAAGTCCAGCGAACAGGCCGCGCCCATCGGTCGGACCGAGCGACGCTTCTACGTGGTTTTCCGGGTGCGGCATCATGCCGAGCACGTTGCCGTTGTCGTTGAGCACGCCCGCAATGGCATTGGTTGCGCCGTTAACGTTCCAAACGGGATCGAGCGTGCCATCGGGCGCGGCATAGCGAAACAGCACCCTGCCCTCGGCCTCGAGCCGCGCGATCGTATCTTGATCGGCGATAAAGTTTCCCTCGCCATGCGCGGTTGGCACGCGGATCACCTGCCCGGCATTGTAGCCGCGGGTGAATGGCGTGTCGGAGCGCTCGACTCTCAGGTAGACGTCGCGGCAAATGAATTTGAGCGCCGCGTTGCGCATCAGCACGCCCGGCAAAAGCCCTGCCTCGCACAAAATCTGGAAGCCGTTACAGACCCCGAGCACGAGTCCGCCGCGGGCGGCATGCGAGCGCACCGCATCCATGATCGGCGCGCGCGCCGCAATCGCGCCGCAGCGCAGATAGTCGCCATAGGAGAAGCCGCCGGGCAGCACGACGAGATCGGTGCCCGCGGGCAAGGCGGGGTCGGCATGCCAGACCATGACCGGCGCCTGACCGCTGATCAGCGTGAGCGTGCGCGCCATGTCGCGTTCGCGATTGATGCCGGGAAAGACGACGACGGCCGATTTCATGGCTCGCGCTCGCGCTGGCGCATTAAAAAATTGAAGGCGGCGCCTTCGGCTGCCCCCGCGGTGTCATCGGCCCGCAACGCCATCATTTCAGTTCAACCTGATAATTCTCGATCAGCGTATTCGCGAGGAGCTTGTCGGCCGCCTGCTCGAGCGCGGCGTGCGCCGCTTTACAATCGGGCGCTTCAATTTCGATGTCGAAGACTTTGCCTTGGCGAACGCTCGCCACGCCCGCAATGCCGAGCGATTTGAGCGCGCCTTCGATCGCCTTGCCTTGCGGATCGAGAATGCCGGATTTGAGGGTAACGGTGATGCGGGCCTTCATCGCCTGTCCTGCACGCATCGATATGGCGAGAACCAGGGAAAGTGCAAGTCGTCAGCACAACCCGGATTTCGTTGCGCTCAATCCGGGCCACACTACGCTACGATCACCCCTTGACCAGGACAGGCCCCATGCCGCGCGGCCGCTCGCCCTCGCTCATGATGCCGAGGCGTTTGGCGACCTCGGTGTAGGCCTCAACCAGCCCCCCGAGATCGCGGCGGAAGCGGTCCTTGTCGAGCTTTTCGTTCGACTTGATGTCCCATAGCCGGCACGAATCGGGGGAGAGCTCGTCCGCCACCACGATGCGCATGAGATCGTTCTCCCAGAGCCGGCCGGTCTCCATTTTGAAATCGACGAGGCGGATGCCGACGCCGAGGAACAGGCCGGATAGGAAATCATTGACGCGGATCGCAAGCGCCATGATGTCGTCGATCTCCTGCGGAGTGGCCCAGCCGAACGCGGTGATATGCTCCTCGGATACCATCGGGTCGCCGAGCTGATCATTCTTGTAATAGAACTCGATGATGGAGCGCGGCAGCTGCGTGCCCTCCTCGAGCCCAAGCCGCTGGGACAGCGAGCCCGCCGCGACATTGCGCACCACCACTTCGAGCGGAATGATTTCCACTTCTCGGATCAACTGCTCGCGCATGTTGAGGCGCCTGATGAAGTGGGTGGGAACCCCGATGTCGTTCAAGTGCTGGAAGACGTACTCCGAGATGCGATTGTTGAGAACGCCCTTGCCTTCGATCACGTCGTGCTTCTTCGCATTGAAGGCGGTCGCGTCGTCCTTGAAGTGCTGGATCAGAGTTCCCGGTTCCGGTCCTTCGTAGAGGACCTTGCCCTTGCCTTCATAGATTCGGCGACGGCGGCTCATCGGCGTGTACCGTGGTTTGTCCATCTGGATGCCGTGGCTCCGGTCGAGGCTCTTGATCCGCGGTGACGGCGCGGCGGCTCGACGAGACGTGAACGTGCGACGCGTCCACGGCGGAAAGCTAGCCGATCGGGCGCGACAGCACAATCGCGATGGAACGGCTTTGTAGCACAGGGTTTGCGAATCAGTTCGGTTGCCTTGACCATCGCGTCCCGCTATGCAAGGGCGCGCGCGATGGTTTCGACGTCTGCGGTTCAGAAGCTTAAGCGAGACCTCGCGTCTCGCAAAACGCGCAATCAGCGCGAGCGCGGCCGCTGCCGAGAAGCGAGGAGGGTAATGACCACATTCGACAAGCGCGAGGAAGGTTTCGAGAAGCAATTCGCGCACGACGAGGAGCTGCGATTCAAGGCGACGGCGCGGCGCAACAAGCTGCTCGGTTTGTGGGCTGCGCAAAAGCTCGGGCTCTCCGGCGCCGAAGCTGATGCCTATGCGAAAGCGGTGGTGGTGGCGGATCTGGAGGAGCCGGGGGAGGATGACGTGTTCCGCAAGATTCGCAGCGATTTCGACGCCAAGGGGCTGAAGGACTCCGATCACCAGATCCGCCGCACCATGACCGAGCTGATGGCGAAAGCGATCGAGGAGATTAAGGCCGGCCGCTGATGGCGCGTCGCGCACCAGCGCGATAACAGGGCCGGGCGTGGCCACGGCAGCAAAGGACGATCTCGTCATGACCACAACAGCCTTTTCGCTTGCCCGCCGGTTCAAGGCCGGCGAGACGGTGCACAGCGGCTGGTGTGGTCTTTCTACGCCCATCGTCGCCGAGCTCGTCGCCCGTGAAGGCTTTCCCGCGGTGACGCTCGATTCCCAGCACGGACTGTGGGATACCGCCTCGGTGGTTTCCGGGATCGCTCAGGTGCGCCAGGGCGGCGCTGCGGCCATTGTGCGCATCCCGGTCGGCCAGTTTGCAAGTGCAAGCCGCGCGCTCGATTTCGGCGCGGAAGGCATCATCGCCCCGATGATCAACACGGAGGCGGACGCGCGCGCCTATGTCTCATTCGCAAAATTCCCGCCAATCGGAGAACGCAGCTGGGGTCCGCACCGCGCTACCACATTGGCGAACATGCCGGATCAGAAGGTCTATCTGCGCGAGGGCAACGCGCTCACGGTGACCTTTGCCATGATCGAGACGAAAACCGCGCTCGCGAATGTCGAGGCGATCGCGGCTACTCCTGGAATCGATGGGCTCTTCCTCGGGCCCGCCGACCTCTCGATCGCGCTGAGCAACGGGGCTGACGTCGATCCGATGTCGCTCGAGGTCGATCGCGAGATCGACCGGATGTTGGCGGCAGCGCGCAAAGCCAGCAAGATCATGGGCGCCTATTGCCACTCGGTCGAGCGCGCGGTCGCGCTCGCCAAGCGCGGGGTGCGCTTCCTCGCCGTCGGCAGCGATATCGCCTTCTTGCGGGCGGGTACCGCCGCGGCCTTGAAGGCGCTGAAGAGCTGAGCACTTTTGGCTTGTAACCCGGGTGGAGCGCAGCGACATCCGGGTACACGTTTCGCGCGTTTCGCGGCGCTCAACGCAGGGCTACACTTCCGCGATCGCTTGCGCCAACTGGTCGAGAACGCGCGGCAGCTCGCCCGCGACGGCGCACGCCTCGACATCGAGCACGCGATAGCCGCGCGCGATCAGCCAGTCGCGGCGTTCGGCACGCGCTCTTCGCGCGCTCTCGCTTTCCTTCTCCGGGAGAAGATCGATCACCAGCCGCAGCGGAAACGAGACAAAATCGGCGATATGCGATCCCACCGGGACCTGCCGCTTGATGCCCTTTTCGGCAAAGCGCCGGTCATTGGTGAGCGCGTGCCAGAGCGCGCGCTCGGCGTCGGTCGGATTGCGGCGCAGGAGCCGCGCAAGCCCGCGGGCCGGGCCGGTTTCGCCGGCTGCAGAGCCATGCTCGGCGATGAGCGCGCGCAGCGCAGCCGCTTCCTCGCCATCGAGCACGCCGCCCCGCGCGGGTCCTTTGCGGCCTTCGCTGAGCGCGACCACGATGCCGTGCAGGGTTTGGATGTCTTGTTGGGTCGGTTGCATGCGCGCGAAGATGTTGCGCAAGTTCACGAGCATGGTTGCGCGTTTCTCGAGCGGACGGAAATATTCGATCTGATCGAGCTGGCGTTCGAGATTGGCGAAGAAGGCCTGCATTTGCTCTTTGCCGGCGGGCGGCGATTTTTGTGGCATGACGAAGGGCAGCGCGCCGCCGGAGGCAAACTTGAACCATTCGTAAGCGATGACGGCGACCGCGTGGGCGAGGTTGAGCGAAGCAAAGGCCGGATTGACCGGAAAAGTGACAACCCGATCGGCGAGCGCCACCTCCTCATTTTGCAGGCCGTAGCGCTCGCGTCCAAACAGCACGGCGACATTCTCGCCGCCAGCGACACGCGGCGCGAGCAACGCGGCGGCCGCGTCCGGGGAGATCACCGGCTTGGCCTGGTCGTGCGCGCGCGCGGTCGTAGCGAGGACGAACGTGCAGTCGGCGATCGCCGCCTCAACAGTATCGCACAGCTGAGCATTCTCGAGGATGCGATCGGCGCCGGAGGCAGCGCGGCGCGCCTGCATGTTGGGCCAGCCGTCGCGCGGCTTGACCAAGCGCAGTCGGCTGAGGCCGAAATTCGCCATCACGCGCGCTGCCGCGCCAATATTTTCGCCGAGCTGCGGCTCGACCAGCACGATGATCGGGCCCTGCACCTCTATCCAGTTCTTGGTCTTGTCGGTTCCGGCGCCGGGCATTGACTAATACACCAGCACGTCATCGGTGTGCGCTCGCGCGGCGAGCGTCCCGACGGGCGACGTCCCCTCCCCCCGTCCCAGACTGTGAACGGTGGTATAATGCTGTGCGAGCCGTCTCACGAGCTTCGCTTTGGTCTCAGCAGAATAGCGCCGCGGCGTGAATTCGAAGGCGATCGGCACCCCGCGCGCCATGAGGCCGGCAAGTCCTTCGAGGACCTGCGGCTCGTAACCCTCGACGTCGACCCAGACGAGCGCGACGCTCTCCGGCGCCACACCCACACGTTCAAGCTCGTCGTCGACACGCACGAGCGGCACCTCGAGCCGCGCCGTGCCATCGAGTGACGGCGGCGCGCCGATCGCGTGCGCGCCGGTATTGCGCGGGTGAAGATGCAGCACCGCGCTCCCCGGCCGGGCACCGGCCGCCTTGGCGACGATCACGGCGAGATGCTTGAGCTCGTTCGCGTCGAGATTCCTGGCGAGCAACGCCGCATTGCGCGGCGCCGGCTCGAATGCAACGGCGCGCGCGAAGCGGCCGGTGCGCAGCGCATAGATGGTATGCGTGCCGATATGCGCGCCGACGTCGACGAACACCGCATCGGGACGCAGCCGCCCCGCCGCCGACAAGATTTTGACCGCGCTATCGATCTCGCGGCGCTGCCAGCCGCCGTGCCACATCAGCCAGGCGCCGACTACGCGATCGCTCGGGTCGACGAAGAAGCGGACATCACCGAGCTCGCACAGAACGAGATGCCCGCGCGCGGCGAGCGCGTTCATCACCACGTCGCGCAGCACGGGCCAACCGACGAGAAACGGCTGAAGCATCGCTTGGCGCAGCGCACGCCGGCGCCGGCCATAGGCACCTCTGATCTCGCGCCAGGTCGGCCGTGTTGCCAAATCAGAACACCCTTGTTTGGATCCGCCCGGCGCCGTGGCCGCTCCTGCCGGCTTCACGGATGACCGCATGCACAATGGCGCGCTGCGCGCGCGCGCGCAATTCGGCAAGCCTTCCTTTTGTCCTTGCAGGATGTGGCAGGCCGCGCCATAAGGCGCCTGCCCCGAGGCATTTCCGCTCACCTCCTCCGCAGCTGCACGCGCGTAAAGGGTCGGCCGCAATGGCGAAAATCAAAGTGCAAAATCCGGTCGTCGAGATGGACGGCGACGAGATGACCCGCATCATCTGGCATCTCATCAAGGAGAAGCTGGTCCATCCTTATCTCGACCTCGAACTCCTCTACTACGACCTCGGCATTCAGAAACGCGACGAGACGCGCGACCGCATCACGATCGAAGCAGCGGAAGCGGTGAAGAAAGTGGGTGTCGGCGTCAAATGCGCCACCATCACCCCCGACGAGGCGCGGGTGAAGGAATTCGGACTGAAGGAAATGTACCGCTCGCCCAACGGCACCATCCGCAACATCCTCGGCGGCGTCATCTTTCGCGAGCCCATCATTTGCAAGAACGTGCCGCGGCTGGTGCCCGGCTGGACCAAGCCGATCATCATCGGCCGTCACGCCTACGGCGACCAATACCGCGCGACCGATTTCAAGGTGCCGGGCAAGGGCAAGCTGTCGCTCTCCTTTGTGGGCGATGACGGCACCAAGATCGAGCGCGAGGTTTTTCGCTTCCCCGGCGGCGGCGTCACCATGGCGATGTACAATCTCGACGATTCGATCCGCGATTTCGCCCGTGCCTCGCTCAATTACGGTCTCAATCGGGGGTTCCCGGTCTATCTCTCTACCAAGAACACCATCGTCAAAGTCTATGACGGGCGGTTCAAGGATATTTTCCAGGAGATCTACGACGCCGAGTTCAAGGCCGCGTTCGAGAAAAAGGGCATCTTCTACGAGCACCGGCTGATCGACGACATGGTGGCGGCGGCGTTGAAATGGTCGGGCGGCTATGTGTGGGCTTGCAAGAACTACGATGGCGACGTGCAGTCGGACACCGTGGCGCAGGGCTACGGCTCGCTCGGGCTGATGACGTCGGTGCTCATGACGCCGGACGGCAAGGTGGTCGAAGCGGAGGCGGCACACGGCACGGTGACGCGCCACTACCGCCAGCACCAGAAGGGCGAGCAGACCTCGACCAATTCGGTCGCATCGATCTTCGCCTGGACAAGGGGGCTCGCGCATCGCGCCAAGCTCGATGATAACGCCGCGCTCGCGAAATTCGCCGCGATCTTGGAGCAGGTCACCGTCGGCACGGTCGAGTCCGGCTTCATGACCAAGGACCTCGCGCTGCTCGTCGGCGCCGATCAGAAATGGCTCTCTACCACCGGCTTTCTCGACAAGGTGGACGAGAACCTCAAGAAGGCGATGGCGTGAGTGCCGGCACGCAAGCACTGGGGAGAGGAGACATCGCATGCGCACGGCAAGCTTATTCCTCGGCATCGTCGGCTCGTTATTTACAAGCGCGGCATCGGCGCAGGTTCCGGCGGCGATTGCAGCGCCGGGCGAAAGCGCGGTCGTCACGCTCCATGCCGAAGGCGCGCAGGTCTATGAATGCAAGGCCGGCACCGATGGCAAGCTGGCATGGGCCTTTCGCGAGCCGATCGCGACCTTGCTGCTCGATGGCAAAAGCGTCGGACGCCATTTTGCCGGACCGAGCTGGGAGCACGTCGACGGCAGCGCGGTCGTCGGCAAGGCGGTCGCCAATGTCGCAGGGCAGACGGCGGGCGATATCCCGTGGCTCAAGCTCGAGGTGACGGCGCATCGCGGCAACGGCACGCTCTCCGGCGTCAAGACGGTGCAGCGGATCAACACGCGAGGCGGCGTCCACGCCGGCGGCTGCGACAAAACCGGCGCATTCTATAGTGCGCCCTATTCGGCGGACTACGTGTTTCTGAAGAAAGGGTCCTGAGCGATACAAAGCGATTGCAGGCGCCGTAGGATGGATTGAGCGTCAGCAAAACCCATCACCTCTCTCTGCTTGAGCGCGCCTTGGATATGGCGATGGGTTCCATGCGAGCGCGCTCAACCCATCCTACCGCCTGCTACATCAGCTCTCCGCCGCCGCCAACGCGCCTTCGATCGCTTTCAGCGCGGCTTGCGCCTTGGACCCATCGGGGCCGCCGGCCTGCGCCATGTCCGCGCGCCCGCCGCCGCCCTTGCCACCGAGCGCCTCGGCGCCTTTGCGCACCAGATCGATCGCGGAGAAGCGGTCGGTCAAGTCGGGGGTCACGCCGACCACGACGCCGGCTTTGCCTTCCTCGGTGACGCCGACGATGGCGACGACGCCGGAGCCGATACGTTTCTTACCTTCGTCGGCGAGGCTGCGCAGGTCCTTGAGATCGATGCCCTCGACCGCGCGCGCCAGAAGCTTCACATCGCCGACGAGGCGCACGCCGTCCGCGCCTTGCGCGCCGCCGCCGCCCATAGCGACCTTCTTCTTGGCTTCAGACAGCTCGCGCTCGAGGCGGCGGCGCTCCTCGAGCACTTGCGCGAGACGCTGCGGCATATCGTCGAGCGGCGCTTTGAGTTCGGCCGACGCCGCCTTGGCGAGCTCGCCCAGATGGCGCGCGTGCTTGCGCGCCGTCGTTCCGGTGAGCGCTTCGATGCGGCGCACGCCGGCCGCGACCGCGCTGTCGCCGAGCGCGGCGATCACGCCGATGTCGCCGGTGCGCCTGACATGGGTGCCGCCGCAGAGCTCCACCGACCAGCCCATGGTGTTGCCGCCGCCCTCGCCCATGGCCACGACGCGTACCTCGTCGCCGTATTTCTCGCCGAACAGCGCGCGCGCGCCTGACGCAATTGCCTCGTCAACCGCCATCAGCCGTGTGGTCACCGGCGAATTCTGCAGCACGACCTCGTTAGCGATGTCCTCAACCCGCGCGATCTCCTCGGCTGTCATCGGCTTGGGATGCGAGAAATCGAAGCGCAATCGGTCGGGCGCGACCAGCGAACCTTTTTGCGCCACGTGATCACCGAGCACCTGCCGCAGCGCCTCGTGCAGGATGTGCGTGGCGGAATGGTTGCGGCGGATGGCGCTGCGCCGGGAATGATCCACTTCGAGAGTGAGCGCGGCGCCGACCTTGAGCGCGCCCTTCTCCAGGGTGCCGGAATGGACGAGCACGTCGCCCGCTTTGCGCTGGGTATCGGTCACGGTCAAGCGCACGCCGTCGGTGTGCATGACGCCGGTATCACCGACCTGGCCGCCTGCTTCGCCGTAAAACGGCGTTTGATTGAGAATGACGGCGCCGCTGTCGCCGACATGCAAGACATTAACCTCCTTGCCGTCCTTGACCAACGCGGCGACCACGCCCTCGGCGGTTTCGGTCTCGTAGCCGAGGAAGTCCGTCGCGCCCACGCGCTCCTTGAGAGCAAACCATAGTGCTTCGGTCGCGGCCTCGCCCGAGCCCGACCAGGAGGCGCGCGCCTTTTCGCGTTGGCGCTCCATGGCCGCGTTGAAGCCCTCCGTGTCCACGGCAATCCCGCGCGGCTTGAGCGCATCCTGAGTGAGGTCGAGGGGAAAGCCATAGGTATCGTAAAGCGTGAAGGCGGATTCACCGGAAAACTTTCCGCCGCGCGAAAGCCCCTTGGTGCCCTCCTCGAGCAGCGCAAGTCCGCGCGCGAGGGTTTTGCGAAACCTCGTTTCTTCGAGCTTGAGCGTCTCGGTGATCAGCGGCTCTGCGCGGGAGAGCTCGGGATAGGCCTGGCCCATCTCCCGCACGAGCGTGGGAACGAGGCGCCACATCAATGGCTCCTCCGCGCCGAGGAGCTGCGCATGGCGCATGGCGCGGCGCATGATGCGGCGGAGCACGTAACCGCGGCCTTCATTCGAAGGAAGCACGCCGTCGGCGATGAGGAACGACGACGCGCGCAGATGATCGGCGATCACGCGGTGGGAGACGGCGCGCGGGCCTTCGGCCTCGACGCCGGTCAAGTCGGCGACGTGGGAGATGATCGCGCCGAACAGGTCGATCTTGTAATTGTCGTGGGTGCCTTGCAGCACCGCCGCGGTCCGCTCCAGCCCCATGCCGGTGTCGATCGACGGCTTGGGCAAATCGACGCGCTCGCCGCCGGCCAGTTGCTCGAACTGCATAAACACGAGATTCCAGATCTCGACGAAGCGATCTCCCTCGGCGTCGGCCGAACCGGGCGGACCGCCGGGGATCTGCGGGCCATGGTCGTAGAAAATTTCCGAGCACGGGCCGCAGGGGCCGAGCTCTCCCATCTGCCAGAAATTGTCGGAGCCGGCGATGCGCACGATCTTGCTCTCGGGCAGCCCGGCGATCTTCTTCCACAAGTCGAACGCTTGGTCGTCCTCGGCGAAAACGGTCACCAGCAAGCGGTCGACCGGCAGGCCGAACTCCTTGGTGACGATATTCCAAGAAAGCTCGATGGCGCGATCCTTGAAATAATCGCCGAAAGAGAAGTTGCCGAGCATCTCGAAAAAGGTGTGGTGGCGCGCGGTATAGCCCACGTTTTCGAGATCGTTGTGCTTGCCCCCCGCGCGTACGCATTTCTGCGCGGTCACCGCGCGCGTATAGGGGCGCTTCTCGAGGCCGGTAAAGACGTTCTTGAACTGGACCATGCCGGCATTGGTGAACATCAGCGTCGGGTCGTTGCGCGGCACGAGCGGAGACGACGGCACGACGGCATGGCCGTTCTGCGCGAAAAAGTCGAGAAAGCGCGACCTGATCTCGTTGACGCCGCTCATCCCAAATGACTTTCGATGTGTCCCGCGTTCCACCGGGCGACAAGGATGGCGCTGCTTTTAGCTTTGGCCCTGCGCCCTGTCCAGGAAACCAGGTGTAGGTGCAAGCGAGCAAACACCGGCGGCTCGCTCGCGCCAGACCGATCGTTTATATAAGCGCCGTGTGCCGTCGGCGCACCGTGCCGCGCGCCCCGCGGCTGCCGCCCAACCCACCGGACAAGACGATGACAGCACGGCAGCCCGCTTCACGCCTGGAAGCGCTGTTACGGGCGCGCCAATTCGCCATCACCGCCGAGATCACACCGCCCGTTTCGTGCGAGGCCGACGATTTGCTGCGCAAGGCGCTGCCGCTCGCGGGCCTTGCCGATGCCGTCAACGTCACCGACGGGGCGGGCGCTCGCGCGCATCTCTCCGCCCCGATCGCGGCGTGCCTGCTGGCGCGCACCGGCATCGAGCCCATCCTCCAATTCACCTGCCGCGATCGCAACCGGCTTGCGCTCGAGGCCGATCTCATGGGGGCGGCCGCTTGCGGCGTGCGCAACGTATTGTGTCTCACCGGCGACGACCCCAAGGCGGGCGACCAGCCGCAGACCAAGCCGGTGTTCGACGTCGACTCGGTCGCGCTGACAAAGATCGCACGCGAGCTACGCGACAAGGGCGAGCTTCCCTCCGGGCGCAAGGTTGCGGGCCACGCCGCATTCTTTCTCGGCGCTGCCGACGTGCCGATCGATCCGCCGCCCACCTGGCGCCCCGACAAGCTCGCGGCCAAGGCCGCGGCCGGGGCCGAGTTCGCGCAGACCCAGTTCTGCATGGATACAGGCATCGTGCGCCGCTACGCCGCGCGGCTTGCCGAACACGCCGGCACGCGCGACCTCTTCCTCCTCATCGGCATTGCGCCGCTGCGATCCGCTCGCTCAGCGCGCTGGATGCGCGAACGCCTTTACGGCACGATCATTCCCGATGCTTTCATCGAGCGGCTGGAGCGGGCAGCCGAGCCGAGTGCCGAGGGCGAGCGCATCGCAGTCGAGCTGATCGAAGAGCTCGCCACCATTCCCGGCGTCGCCGGCGTCCACCTGATGGCCCCGGCGAACGAGGACGCGCTGCCGCGGGTGATCGCACAAGCCCGCAAACGGCTGCCGGGACGGTAGCGATGGGTAACGGTTAACTCTCGCCCGTCACCCGCGGAACGGGCATCCCGCCGACAAGTTCGGTAGGGATCCCGTTGACCCGCGGGTCCATCCGCTTCGCGATACTCGACGCAACTTTTCGAAAAGCGACGGATTGCCGCTGTCGGCAATGACGGTCGGGGAGTTCGGCTTATTCGGCGGCGTCCTCGCTCTCAGCGCGCTCGTCGCCGGCCAGAATCCGCTCGGCGATGAGGCCCGCGTTTTGCCGGATCGCGGTCTCGATCTTGGCGGCAATGTCGGGATTGGCCTTGAGAAACGCCTTGGCATTCTCGCGGCCCTGGCCGATGCGCTGGCTGTCGTAGGAGAACCAGGTGCCTGATTTCTCCACCACGCCCGCCTTCACGCCAAGATCGATCAGCTCGCCACTCTTTGAGACGCCCTCGCCGTACATGATGTCGAACTCGACCTGCTTGAACGGCGGCGCGAGCTTGTTCTTGACCACCTTGACGCGGGTTTGATTGCCGACCACCTCGTCGCGCTCCTTGATTGCGCCGATTCTGCGAATGTCGAGGCGCACGGAGGCATAGAATTTGAGCGCATGCCCGCCGGTGGTGGTCTCTGGCGAGCCGTACATCACGCCGATCTTCATGCGGATCTGGTTGATGAAGATCACCATGGTGTTGGAGCGGTTGATCGAGGCGGTGAGCTTGCGCAGAGCCTGGCTCATCAGCCGCGCCTGTAGGCCAGGCTGGCTGTCGCCCATTTCACCTTCGAGCTCGGCGCGTGGCACGAGCGCCGCAACTGAATCGATGACGAGGACGTCGACGGCGCCGGAGCGCACGAGCGTGTCGGCAATTTCGAGCGCCTGCTCGCCGGCGTCAGGCTGAGAGATCAACAGATCGTCGACATTGACGCCGAGTTTTCGCGCATAGACCGGATCGAGGGCGTGCTCGGCATCGATGAAGGCGCAGATACCGCCCTTCTTTTGCGCTTCTGCGAGACAATGCAGCGCGAGCGTGGTCTTGCCGGAGGATTCCGGACCGTAAATTTCGACCACCCGGCCACGCGGCAAGCCGCCGATACCCAGCGCGATGTCGAGGCCGAGCGAGCCGGTGGAGACGGTCTCCACGTCCATCGACCTGTCGTTTTTGCCAAGCCGCATAATCGAGCCCTTGCCGAACGTGCGCTCGATTTGGGAGAGCGCGGCATCGAGGGCCTTCGATTTATCCATTGACGAACCTTCGACGAGACGTAACGCGGTGGTCATTGCTCCACTCCTTATAGGACCGGATTCGGAAGACTCGAACGGCAGTACGAGGTAATGTACACGATTTGTTCTAGGTTCGCAATATGTTCTTCGGGTTTGGCCAGTACCGTTTGGCCGGTGGCTTGAGCACCAGCCGAGAGGCCATTGCGTACTCCCGCCGGTTGATCAGGGGTATAAACGACCGCAACAGCACATAGGCCGCCTCAGTTGGCGGCCTCGTCATCCCCCTTTGTTCGAGGCTCGTTTTGGTAGCAAGCACTCATTTTTGGCCCACGCTTCCGCTTTGCCCGAACCCTTCTGGCCTGGGCCAAGGAGCCGCGCCCTGACCTTTGAGCTATCTCAATGATATCTCATAGCGCGTCACTAGGCGTCGGGAAGCATCAATCTACTGCCTTTCCGCCATAAACGTGGCATTTCTATCTGACTGTTTGTATCATGAACAGTCAGGATGGAGCAGCCTACTGCTGCCCTAATGCTTCCCGCAGGCACACTGAAGGTTGACAGATGAAGCTCGACAACAAGGGCGTCGCTGCCCTCAAACTACCAAGCGACAAGACCGACGTGATCTTCTTCGACAGCGCCCTCCCCGGCTTTGGCTACCGGCTTCGCAGCAACGGCGCTCAGATTCGCAAGTCATGGATTGTTCAATATCGGCATTGCGGGACGACGCGGCGGATGCTGCTCGGCAATGCCGAGGTCCTGACCGCCGATCAGGCACGGCTCGCAGCCAAGAACGCACTGGCTAAGGTCGCGCTTGGCGGCGATCCGCAGGCTGCGAAAGCAACACGCCGATCAGCGGACAAGTTCACCCTCGCCGCCGTGGTCGGGGAATTCCTGGCGGCCAAGGATGGGACCGTGCGCGCACGCACTCTCGTAGAGACGCGGCGCTATCTCACCGGGCCGCACTTCCGGCCATTGCACAACATGCCAATCGACCGAATTGCCCGCCGCGACATCGCCGCGCGGCTCTTAGTCATTGCCCGCGAGCGCGGCGGCGTCACAGCAGCCCGCGCGCGTTCCTGTCTCTCGGATTTGTATTCGTGGGCGATGGGGCAAGGGTTGGTCGAAACCAATCCAGTCGTCGGCACCAATCGGCCAAAAGCACCACCACCACGCGATAGGGTATTAGCCGACGCGGAGCTTGCCGCGATCTGGCGCGAGGCCGGGGATGATGATTTTGCCCGCATCATCCGATTGCTGATCTTGCTCGGTCAGCGCCGCACCGAAGTTGGCGGAATGCAGGAGCAAGAACTCGATCTTGAGCGCGGCACATGGACACTTCCGGCCAAGCGAACGAAGAACGGACATGCGCACACGCTACCCCTGCCCCCACTGGCATTGGACATCATCAGAAGCGCGCCCCGCATAATCGGGCGCGATTATCTATTCGGCGCGCGGGCGGATGGCTTCACGTCTTGGGATAGACCCAAGCAATTACTCGACGCTCGGCTCGGCGATCAGGTAAAGCCATGGGTGTTGCACGACTTGCGAAGATCCACCGTCACAAAGATGGCCGACATCGGTATTGCCCCACACATTATCGAGCAGATCCTCAACCACCGGAGCGGGCACCGTAGCGGCGTCGGCGGGATCTACAACCGGTCGAGTTATGAACGCGAAGTTCACAACGCGCTGGCAATGTGGAATGACCACGTCCGCAGTCTGATCGAAGGCGGCGAGCGCAAGATCGTGCCAATGCATCGGGGGGCGTAGCGCAGCACGGAGCATTGCGACGCCTTGCGATTTATAACGAGTAGGTCTATTTAAGTGACAACTTAATCCCCGTCTGATTCGCACGGGGACGCGTAGAGCAGAAAAACTTCTCGCGCGCCGAAGGCTAGGACAAATGTCCAGCTCGCGGCGCGTTTTCATTTGGGCGCCGCGAGCCCCTCGAAGGGAGAGTCTCGCTATGCCCACCGCCAAATCTTTCGACGACTATCAAGTGCTTCGCTGGGACGATTGGTGTGCGTCCAAGGGGTTTTCGCGCAGCACTGGTGACAGAATCCGTAAATCGGGAAAAGGCCCGCGTGTCGTCCAATTAGGCGAGCGCGCCATTGGCGTCACTCGCAAGGATGATCGCGAGTGGACCGAAGCGCGCATCAAGCGCACCTGATGCGTACCTCACCAATCTTCACGACAGAAAAAACCCCGGCGCGACTCGCGACCGGGGCCAAGGAGCTTTTCCATGTCGCTTCTAAGCAACAGCACGACGCCGCGCAATAGCGTTCAGCTAGATCTCTTCCCATCCTCCACGCCGACCATCATCGGCACCGTCATCCCGGCAGAGTGCCCCTGTAAGCACTGCGGCTCGATCACAGTCACAGTCGGCAGCAGCAGAGGGCCGCATTACGGATCGCTGAGATGCGACGGTCGCGGACGCCACAGCGGCTGGCTTCCCGCCTGGAGATGGCGGGCGCTCGTCGGCGAGCCCATCGTTGATGCAGCCGCACTCGCCTCGTCCTTCGCATTCGCGACCGGCTTGTCATCCGAGGTCCCCTGGTAGGCCCGTCATGTCTCTTCTCCCACCATCATCCTCTGCGGTCATCGCATTTCCTGGCGGCCCCGAGCCTGCGAACCCTATGCCGTGTGACAGAAACACCGTTCGACACTTTCTCACAATCGTAAGTGAGCACGCCGGGCACGCCTGCGTTGGCGTCGACGGCTATCTGCAAATCAGTCGAGTGCATCCCACTGGCGACAAGCTCACCATCTCGGGTCGGTTCAAGCCCGACGATGTCGAGCACATGCAGACAGCCGCGCTGGCGGACGCGAACGCCGGTTTCAATTCTTACGTCGAAGCTCGTCTTGTCAAAAACGCAACAGCGGGACGCGGCAAGGCTTCTCACACCGCCGCCGTGTTCGCGCTGGTCATCGACAGCGACGCCGACACCGGCAAGGCGAGCACAGCACCATTGCCCCCCTCGATGACGGTCGAAACGTCACCGGGCAATCGGCATTACTGGTTCTTCCTCGAACGCGCGATCACGGTGAAGGCGGCAACCGAGATCGGCTCAGCCATGCGCCACCACACCGGGGGCGATCACGACACTGGCGTTCCAACGCAGCCTTACAGGATCGCCGGTACACCCAACTTCCCCGGACGCGCCAAGCAAGCGCGTGGCCGCGCTGAGATACATGCGACCTGCATCCTCGAACACACCGGCAAGATCTACGCCGCCGCTGAATTGCGCGCGGCGTTCCCGCAGCCAAAAAGGGCTGAGCGCAGCAGTGAGAAGATCACACGCGATATCGATTGGCGCGTTGCTGAAGAAAGTCTTCCGGCACATCTCCGATATCTGATCCAACACGGTGTCGACCTTGGCAAGCGTTCCGAGCAATTCCATCACACAATCGGATCGCTCAAGCGCCTGGGATGGAGCGCCGCAAGCATTGTTTCCCTGCTGACCAATTACCCTGACGGGATTGCAAGCAAGTTCAGAAACCGGCTCGAACAAGAGGTCAAGAGGTCTTTCGGAAAGTGCGAAGCGTCACAGCAAGCTGAGAAGAGAGCAAGGGGCGACGACGACGATGAAGATCTGGCCGAGATGGGCCGCACTTTGCGGTGGTGAAGGTCGCTGGCAAGACCCGTGTGGCCGAGCTTGAGGAAACCCCGACTTATCCCGGTTGCCGCATCCCGGTGTTCAGCACGATTGCGGATTTCTGTGCGTTCCATGCCAAGCGCAATAAGGCTATCCCGACCGCTGACGGCAAAGGACAGAGAGAGGTCGGCCTGAGCAAATGGTGGATCGATCATCCGGAGCGGCGGCAATATGACGGCATTGTTTACGCACCCCATGGCGCGGAAAACGGTCGGCTCAACCTATGGACGGGATACGGCTGTGAACGGCGCTCTGGTAACTGTGGTCTCTACCTCGCCCATCTGCGGAATAACGTCTGTGCCGGTAACGAAGAACACGCCGAATACCTTTTACATTGGATGAGTGAGGTGGCGCAGCACCCGGAAAGGGCGGGCGAGGTCGCGGTTGTGCTGCGCGGCGCTGAAGGCGTCGGCAAGGGTGTGTTGGCCAAGCAATTTGGCCGCCTATTCGGTGCTCACTTCCGTCACGTCATGCAGGCGAAGCACCTTGTCGGTCACTTCAATGCGCACCTCCAGCAATGCTCGGTGTTGTTCGCGGACGAAGCTTTCTTTGCTGGGGACCGAGCACATGAAGGCATCCTAAAAGCACTCATTACCGAAGAAACATTACTGATCGAGCCCAAAGGCGTTGACACCTTCGCCGTCCGCAACTCGCTTCACCTCATCCTGTCGTCAAATAACGATTGGGTAATTCCAGCCGGGGCGGACGCCCGACGATTCTTCGTGCTCGACGTGGCCCGCACCCATATGCGGGACCACCAATACTTCGCGGCGATCGCCGAAGAGATGGACAGAGGCGGACGCGAGGCATTGCTCGATCTGTTAATGCGGCGCGACCTGTCGAAGTTCAACATCCGCTCGGTGCCGTTAACACCAGCACTTGCCAAGCAGAAGGCTTATAGCCGCCGTGGTGTAGACCGCCTGGTCGAGATCATGGCCCATGACGGCATCCTGCCCTGTGCGGATACCTCTGATCCCTCCATCACCGTCACCTCTGGCGAAGGCAAGGGAGAAGGCTTCTACCCTGCCGCCCGGACGCTATCCCCCGAACTCAAGCATCTGTCTTCGCAAGTCATAGCCGCGTCGCTGCAAGAGGATTGGGGCTGTAGCCGTTGGAAGTCGGGCTACCAGCGCGGCATCAAATTTCCCCCGCTGTTGGAATTGCGAGCCGCCTTCGACAAACGGCACGGCAAGCAAGATTGGCAGGCCGAGCCGGGGCAAATCATCGAGTGGGGTGGCTAAAAATGTTAGCGACTTTGTACCCGCCCACCACGCCCAAGAGGCCACGGCAGGGAAAGAGGAATAATTGGGCACCTTGTTCTTTATGGGGTGCCACAAAGGGTGCCCGAAATCCTGCTTGGAATTTATGCACTTGGGCGGCTTGGGCGGCTTGGGCGGGTCAAAAGTCGCTAAGAATTTTCGGCGGCAGGGGGGGAGAAATAGGCCGTGCAATTATCCGACGATGTGACCGGCGAGCGATTTCTAGAGGCTGTGCGAGAAGGCCGCGAGGTGAGCCGCGCTCACGGCCGACACAGCGTCGATCAGAAATCCCAAGACCGGCAACGTCACGATCTACCGCCGTTACAACAAGCCAGCGTATGGGCCGGTGGGTGATAGCTTGGATGACTTCAAATGACTTTAGTAACGGAATTTGAGCGCCCCGGCGTTACTAAAGTCGGCAAGAAAATTGGTCGGCCAACGCTGCGCAAAAACGGCATTGCGCTCAGCCCCCGCGAAAAGCAAAGGCGTTATCGTGAGCGGCTCCGTAAGGAGCGCGCCAGGTCATATTGCGAATGGTACGCCCCGCCGCAAGTCATTGCAGCTGCGCGCGCAGTGCTCGGGACTATCGATCTTGATCCGGCATCGAGTATCGCGGCCAACGTGGTGGTGCTTTTTCACGAAAGCCGAACCTCACCGCTCGGTAATCTCATTTTCCAACTTGCTGGATTTTTTCTATCTCGGCCGTTACAGGTTCAAGGGACGGCATCACTCGATCAAGCTCCTTCTCGTGCTGCCGCCACTTTTCGGGATGCGGTGGTGTTAACGTATTTCGCGAGAAGGGCAATGGATGCTTTAGCATCGAGTCGAGAACGCCATCTATCTCCAGGGATGCGAATTCGCAGAGCTTGCGGATCTGCATCTCGGAGTCGGCAACCAATCTTTCGTACTCAATAAATATTCGCGTGGTATATTCATCAGGTCCCTGAGGATAAACTGATTTGCTGCGCGCCATTGCGCTGCCGCGATATCGGGAATCGGCTTTCCAATAAGTTCCCGCCAGCCAGGCGGAAACAGAAAAGTCCATAATACGCCTCTGGCGTGCGGCTGCGAGTCGAGTTGGCGTTTAGCGTCCTGCCAGCCATCGATGAGGCTGCCAATGTTTGGCCGGGGGTCTCGATACAAAAAGATAAACCGGCAATCAGGAAAAACTCTTCGTGATGCAGCCGGGGCGTTCTGCTGGCTCACGTTCTACGTACAAACGTCCTTCTCGATCCCGAATTAC
>DATFQX010000195.1:0-2696 GCA_035263865.1 Xanthobacteraceae bacterium | reverse complement strand
GCTTCCGAACTATGTCGAAGGCGGTGCGCGCAATCCAATGGGTTCGCGAGCGCTATACCTTTACGCTGGCGGTAAGGACACGCTGTACCGCATCCACGGCACGAACCAGCCGGAGTATATCGGACATGCGATTTCGTCGGGCTGCATCCGGCTGACCAATGAGGATGTGATCGATCTCTACGATCGGGTGAAGATGGGCGCGCTTGTTGTGGTGCTGGGACCGAAGCAGGGCGGCGCTCGGGTTGCATCGGCTGGTAGCAGCGCCCTAAACTAGGCGAGAATGGTTTCCGCCCTAATCAGAACTTCACCCCGAAATCCTTCACCTTTGGGCCCCGCTTCGGCGGGGCTTTTTCTTATTCCCGCCAATTTCTCACCACCACTCGCGCGCCCTGCCGGAGCGTGATCTTCGCCTTCGGCCATCGCAGACATGCGGCCCTATAGGTGGGCAGCAGCCGCCTCCGTTCTCCCTTCCATAGGCGCAGCGCAGGCGGCGTGGAGTGAGTTTGCTTCGGCGGACTCGTTCCGCAATCATCAAGGACCAGCCCAGTCCCTCCGTGCTAGGCTGAGGGTGCGGGAGACCCACCGCACGGGGGTGGGGTCAGACCCATGTCAGTCATGATACGGCGCGATTTCATCACGCTGCTCGGCAGCGCATCTGCGTGGCCGCTCGTGGCGCGCGCGCAGCAGATTCCGGTGATCGGGCTTATCGATCCCAGATCGGCGGACGCGATCTCGGAACGTCTGCGCGCATTTCGCCAAGGGCTGAAGGACACGGGCTACATTGAAGGCGAGAACGTTGTGATCATGTACCGTTTTGCCGAGAATCGAAACGATCGACTGCCCGAGCTGGCGGCCGATCTGGTCGCCGCCAGGTCGCGGTGAGGTGATCGAGTAATGTGAAGCGAGAGGGAGGTTCGATGAAACTTCCCCGCCGACAGTTCTTGCATCTGGCCGCGGGTGCTGCCGCGCTGCCGTTTGCGTCGCATGTCGCAAGAGCGCAAGCCTATCCGTCGCGGCCGGTGCGCATCGTCGTTACCTTTGCGGCCGGCGGCGCGAACGATATCCACGCGCGACTGTTCGGTCAGTTGCTCTCTGAGCGGCTTGGACAGCCTTTCGTCGTTGAGAATCGGCCGGGCGGCGGCGGCAATATCGGCACGCTTGAGGTCGTGCGATCGGCGCCGGACGGTTACACCCTGCTTCTGATCAGTGTCGGGCTGTCGATCAACACGGCCGTCTATGAAAAGCTTCCTTACGACCTCGTCCGCGATATTGCTCCGATCGCGGCGTTTTTTCATTCGAACTACGCCATGGTTGTGAGCCCATCCTCGCCCGCCAAGACGGTGACCGAGTTCATCGCCTACGCCAAGGCGAATCCAGGAAAGCTCAATTTCGGCTCGAACGGCGTCGGCGCGACCGGTCACCTGGCCGGCGAGATGTTCAAGATGATGGCCGACGTGAACCTGCAGCACGTGCCATATCGCGGCGAGCCGCAGGCGCTGAGCGATCTGATCAGCGGGCAGGTGCAGGTGATGTTTGCGACCATGACCGGTGCGCTTCCACTCATTCGCGCGGGGCAGCTTCGCGTGTTGGCTGTCACGTCGAAGACGCGCTCAACCGTTTTGTCCGACGTTCCACCGGTCGCCGACTTCGTGCCCGGTTACGAGCTCAGGTCGTGGGGTGGAATGGCGGCGCCCCGGAACACGCCTGCTGCCGTCATCGACCTGCTGAACAGGGAAATCAACGCGGGGCTCATGAGGTCGGACATCAAGTCAAAGTATGACGATCTCGGCCTGAATACACTTGCAATCACGCCCGCCGAGTTCCGGACCTGGATCGCCGAGGACATTCAGAAATGGGCGAAGATCGTCAAGTTCGCTGGCATCAGGCCGGAGTGATCCAGCCGAACATTCCGTAACGTCCGTTCCGCGAATTCCTCTCGACGTGCCGCGCGCACGCCGACGAGGTGATCG
Source organism: Xanthobacteraceae bacterium (assembly GCA_035263865.1). Lineage (GTDB taxonomy): Bacteria > Pseudomonadota > Alphaproteobacteria > Rhizobiales > Xanthobacteraceae > VAZQ01. The sequence goes on along the minus strand of DATFQX010000195.1, from coordinate 726 downwards.
AATAACGATGCTATGTGTGTGCTGCTTCCCGCAGCGCAGCAAGCCCACAAAATTTTTTGGACGTTATCCACAGAGCGGCTTGACCGTGCCCAATGGAGACATACGATCCGCATCGTCCATCGGCACTGTCGCGTGTTCCAGCGCGGTCGTCGTGGGGCGACGCTCCGAAAGGGGCGTTCCATGATGGGCCAAGCACGACAGTGTACCTGCGCTGAGGGTCAACGTACCGGACGTTCGATCGACCGGTCTGAGCCATGTCATGGATGGCTCCTTGCGATGAACTAGGCGACAGGCGAGAACCTGTTGAGCTCGGGAACAGCGTCGGCAGTGATGCCGACGCTGCTCTCACTTCCAAAGCGGTGCACGGTCGAGTGGGAAACCACTCGACCGTGCGGCTCGGGAACGGGGAGCTCGATGCGGTCACCGAACTCCCCTGCGTGTCTCTCGCCAGAAAACCGATTCGAGGCAAGCACTTTACGCGGGAATTCCACTGCCACCGGGACTTTCCGGCGTCACCTTCGCCATTGTGAAGAACGCGGGCGTTCGCTCGTCTAGCGGAGGTCGAATATTATGTCCAAAAATGATCTGACCGCAGTACGTGCTCCAAAGCTCAAGACATCGGTGATCGCAACGAAGAGAACAAAGGGCAGGCTGGCCAAGCTTAAAACAAGCAGTTGGTACGAGGGTGCTGCACGATCAGTTGGGATCAACAAAGGAAGGCCGGCC
>DATFQX010000194.1:0-3030 GCA_035263865.1 Xanthobacteraceae bacterium | reverse complement strand
CGATCCGGCTCCGGCAATCAGATTGTGTAGTAGTGCTGAACCCAATTTTTGCTCCAACGCAATGCCGAGCCGTTATAGCGCCGCCGCACCGTCCAGGAGGGTGATGAACTCGCGCCTGTTCATTCGATCACCTCGTCGGCGATCGCGAGCACGCCCGCCGGAATTGTCACGCCCAGCGTCTTGGCGGTCTTGAGGTTGATCACCAGCTCGAACTTGGTGGACTGTTGCACTGGCAAGTCGGCCGGCTTTTCACCCTTGAGGGTGCGGCCCACGTAAATGCCGGTCAATCGACTAGATTCCAAACGGTCGGCTGCGTAGCTCATCAGACCGCCGGCCGTCGGGAATTCTCGGCGAGCGTAAATCGCGGGAATTGCGTGGTGGGCCGCCAGTGTAACGAGTTGTTCGCGCCGTTCTTCGAAGACCGGGTCGAGGTTGACAGACAACGCGCCGACGCCAAGTCCAGCCATAGCAGCGAAGGCTGTCTCGAAGTCGCGTTCGCTGTTGGCTGTCAGCACCCGCAGTTCCAGCCCGAGCGCTGATGCTGCCGCCTGCGTGTCTTTTGTATCGGACTCAACATTCGGATGGCTCGGCCTCACGAGTAAGGCGAACACCGCTACCTTGGGTATGGTGTCGCGCAATAGTCGCAGCCGCTTTCCGGCTAATTGGTTACCGAAATCGCAGACGCCCGTGACGTTGCCGCTCGGCCGGTTGAGGTTTGCTACAAGCCCCTCTTTGACCGGGTCCTCGCCCATCAGGAAGACGATGGGGATGGTCGCCGTCTCCGCTCTTGCCGCCCGTGCCGCAGCGGGGCTGTACGCAAAAATAACGCTCACACGGCGGCGAACCAGATCGGCCGCCAGCGCCGGAAAGCTGTCGAATTGGTTCTCTGCCCAGCGGAATTCGATGGCAACGTTCCGGCCCTCGACGTAGCCGGTTTCGTTCAGCCCTTTCCGGAATCCCGCCAGGAAACTTGCTTGCCCTTCGGGCGAACTAAGGCCGAGATATCCAATCACCGGCATCGCCGTCTGCTGTGCGCGCGCTGCGAGCGGCCACGCGACCGCGGCGCCGCCGAGCAGCGTGATGAACTCGCGGCGTTTCATTCGATCACCTCGTCGGCGCGAAGCAGAATCGATGTCGGTACCGACACGCCAATCGCTTTCGAGGTTTTCAGGTTAAGCGTGAATTCAAAATTAGTCGGCTGCTCGACGGGCAAATCAGACGGCTTTGCCCCTCTGAGAATCTTAGCCACGAACGACGCGGCGCGGCGAAATACCGGGACCGTATCGATACCGTAAGACATCAGGCCGCCGGCCTCGACATAGTACTTGAAGGTAAACATGGTCGGTAGGTGGCGCTGTATCGCCAGTTCGGCGATATGGGCACGTTGAATACCGAATGTCGGGCCTGATAGCACAAGCACCAAACGTGATCCGTCCTGCGCGATGGCGCGGAACGCCGCGTCGAAATCAAATGGCAGATTTTCCACTTTATGCGAGCGCAGTTCGATATTCATGGATTGGGCGGCACGCTGGGCGGCATCGAACTGCTCCGCCGAGGCCTCTTCCCACAGCGCGGCGATCCGTTTGACGTCTGGAAACGCCTCCACCAGGAGCCCGAGTTGCTTGGCGGCCAATTCCGGCGCGCGAAAAACGACCCCCGTGATATTCCGCTCAGGCCGGGTAATGTCGCTCACATAGCCGCCCGCCATCGGATCGAAGTTGACAGCAATCATAACAATCGGAACGGTTTGGCTGGCCGCTACTGCCGCTTTCAAGGCGAGTTCCGGACCAAAAGCCACCACCACGTCGACGTTCGAGCGGATCAGTTCGGCCGCGCCCGCGAAGGCTTTGGGCGCTCCTTCGTCTATCCGCCGGTGCTCGATGATCAGGTTCTGGCCCTCGGTGAATCCGAGCTTGCGCAGTTCGGTCAGAAAGACCGGATAGCTCGTCGCAAAAAGCGCGTTCTCAGGCTCGGTACCTAGAAATCCGATACGAGCGACTTGTCGAGCCTGCTGCGCATGCGCCGCGAGCGGCCATGCCGCAGCAGCGCCGCCGAGCAGTGTGATGAAATCGCGGCGCTTCATCCCCGCAATCATTCGATCACCTCATAGCACTCGCCATTCGCGGAACAGGCTTTATGGAATATGTCGCGGTCCCGTTATCCTTCCGGCTTCGCGCCCGAGAATTTGATCACCTTGGCCCATTTCTCGGTTTCGTCGGCGATGAGCTTGCTGAAGTCGGAAGGTGAGCCTGCAAACACCGTACCGCCAAGATCAGCAATTCGTGCCTTGATCCGGGGTTCGGTAAGGGCGACGTTGATTTCCTTGTTGAGCTTGTCAATGATTTCAGTCGGCGTGTTCTTGGGCGCGGCGACGCCATGCCAGCCGCTCGATTCGTATCCGGGAACGAAGTCGCCTACTGTCGGGATGTCCGGCAACACATCCGAACGAGCTGCGCCGGTCACAGCCAACGCGCGCAACCTGCCACCCCTGATGTGTTCGATTGACCCGACCACCGTATCAAACATGAGCTGTACCTGTCCGCCGATCATGTCGATGAGGGCGGGCCCTGCACCGCGATACGGCACGTGGAGTATGTTGAGACCTGTCATCATCTTGAAGAGCTCGCCAGTCAAATGGGTTGCGCTTCCCGTCCCTGCCGATGCCATGTTCAGCTTGCCGGGGTTGGCTTTGGCATAGGCCATAAACTCGGGAACGGTTTTGGCAGGCACCGAGGGATGCACTTCCATCACGAAAGGAAAACGCATGATGCTGGCGATCGGCGCGATATCGCGCGTGAAATTGAAGTTGAGTTTGTCGTAGAGCGCCATGCTGATCACATTCGCTGGCCCTGCCAGGAGAAGCGTGTAACCATCTGCAGGCGCAGTCACGACTGCCTCAGTGCCGATGTTGGTGCCAGCACCGGGGCGATTCTCGACCACGAATTGCTGGCCGAGCCGCTCCGACAACCATTGACCCATCAGGCGCGCGACGATGTCGGTCGAACCGGCCGGAGCGAACGGCACGATGAT
>DATFQX010000193.1:0-2493 GCA_035263865.1 Xanthobacteraceae bacterium | reverse complement strand
TTTGGGGGAGGTCTCTGAGTAACATTGATTCAAGATCAAACGCGACCGCGCAATCTCGATTCAAAAACCCGTTTGTTCGGATTCGATTGTTTCAAATCCTAATTCCACAGCTTCACTTTGGAGACTTTTTCAACAGCATCGACCCATAGCGGACATTGGACCGCAGTAAATCCCGCAGTGCAGCGGTCTCCTTCCGCCCACACAGTTCTGGCTGCGACGAACAAATGTTTGGCGCAGAGTAACAAGTCACCCCGCCGAGGCCGGGCACAATCGACCAACCTGTGACCACCATCACAGCGGCCAGAGCTATGGCGATGGCAGTCTTGCGATCTCGATCTTGGCCGTCCGCAAGGCGGTTGGAGGCCCGTCGATGTTCGACATGAAGCGCCGCGAGTTCATCGCGCTACTTGGCTGCGCGGCTGCCACATGGCCGCTCGCGGCGCGGGCGCAGCAGTCGGCGATGCCAGTAATTGGGGTTCTCCACCCCACATCGCTTGAAGCCTTCGCGGAGGATCTGCGCGGATTTCGCCAGGGCCTCAAGGAGACCGGATACGTCGAAGGCGAGAACGTTACGTTCGAATTTCGCTGGGCTAACGGTCAGCTCGATCGATTGCCTGAGCTTGCGGCCGATCTGGTTCGCCGGCGTGTCGCCGTCATTGCGACCGCATCGCCGCCCGCTGCATTCGCCGCCAAGGAGGCGACCGCGACGATTCCTATCGTCTTCGGGATGGCGCAAGACCCGGTGAAGCTGGGGCTGGTCGCGAGTCTCGCACGCCCGGGCGGCAATCTAACAGGGGTCAATTTTCTGTTGACCGAATTGGCGGCGAAGCGGCTGGAAATGCTGTGCGCAATGGTGCCCACCGCCAAGCGGTCAGCCGTGCTGGTCAATCCAGCCCAGGCAACCAACACCGAGAGCACGTTGCAGGAGGTGCAGGCGGGTGCGCAAGCGATAGGGTTGCAAATCCGGGTTCTCAACGTCGGCACCAACCGCGAAATCGATACTGCCTTCGCAAGTTTTGAACATGAGCGTCCCGATGCACTCTTCATCGGCAGCGGCTCGTTGTTCAACGGCCGGCGCGTGCAATTGACACAATGGGCGGCGCATCACCGCATACCGGCGAGCTATGCGGGGCGTGAATTTGTCGAGGCCGGCGGGCTGATGAGCTATGGCAGCAACTCGACGGACGCCTATCGCCAGTCCGGTGCCTATGTCGGCCGCATCCTCAAGGGCGCTAAGCCCGCCGATTTGCCGGTCGTGCAGTCAACCAAGTTCGAGTTGGTGATCAACGCCCAAACTGCCAGAATGCTCGGCCTCACCGTGCCGGACAAACTACTCGCACTTGCGGACGAGGTGATCGAGTGAGCAACCGCCGCGAGTTCATCACGCTGCTCGGCGGCACGGCCGTGGCGTGGCCGCTCGCGGCGCGCGCACAGCAGTTTGAGCGGAAACGGCGGATCGGCGTGCTAATGGCGCATGCCGAGAGCGACGCGGAATTTCATGACTACCTGTCTGCGTTCCGCGACGGGCTTCAGAAGCTGGGATGGATGGAAGGACGGAACATTCAGATCGAGTCTCGATGGGGTGCGCTTGATGACGCGGAAGCTAGGCAACGCTCCGCAAAAGAATTAATCGCCTTACAGCCCGACGTAATTCTTACGCAAAATACGCCTCCCACAGCTTCAATGCTGGAACAGACGCGGACGATTCCGATCGTCTTTGTGGTTGTTGCCGATCCGGTCGGCAGTGGCTTCGTTCAGAGCCTAGCGCGGCCGGGCGCTAACGCCACGGGCTTCACAATTATGGAGCCGACTATCGCAGGCAAGTGGGCAGAACTGCTCAAGGAGATTGCGCCGCGCGTCAATCGGGCTGCTTTCTTGTTCAATCCGGCGACGACGCCATACCGGGACGTCTACTTGACTCCATTCAAAACCGCTGCTGCGTCCTTAGCGCTGGAAGCGATCGCCGCGCCTGTCCATGACGCGCCGGAGCTCGAATCAGTCGTTGCCGCGCATGCACGCGAGCCAAATGGTAGCCTGATCGTGATGCCGGATGGTTTCCTGAATGTCCATCGTGCCGAGGTCGTCTCGCTAGCTGCTCGCTACCATCTTCCTACGATTTATCCGTGGCGGTTCTTTGCTGAAACTGGCGGGCTGCTGTCTTACGGAAGTGCCCAGAGCGACATGTTTCGCACCGCCGCAAGCTATGTCGATCGCATCCTCAGAGGGGAGAAGCCTGTGGAGCTTCCGGTGCAAGCGCCAACCAAGTATGAATTGGTGGTCAATCTAAAGACCGCCAAGACTCTTGGCCTCGACGTGCCTGCGTTGCTTCAGCAGCGTGCCGACGAGGTGATCGAGTGAGTGCGCCAGCCGCAAGCTGGTGCGATCCAGCCGGTGGAAGTCCGGCCCAAGTTAAGGAGTAGCGTCCGCTTGGTAGCGAGTGTTGCGTGGCCACTGGCGACAGTGGTTGCGAAGCGTACACAGCGATTGCATGGG
>DATFQX010000192.1:0-3334 GCA_035263865.1 Xanthobacteraceae bacterium | reverse complement strand
CATAACCGGCATATCGGACAATGCCGCCACGCTGAGCACCAAGCGGCTTGGGCTGCTCAAACAAGCCGTGCCAAATGTTCGGAAGGTGGCGATGCTATGGAATAAGAGCGATCTTGGCATGACCTTGCGGTATGAAGCTTCGGCTGACGCGGCAAAAGCTCTCGGTGTCAGCGTTCAAGCGCTCGGCGTCGGTGAGCCTGATGATTTCGAAGACGCTTTTGCGACGATGGACCGCAACTCACCGGACGCGATTCTTATGGTGTCCGACCCGCTCATGATTCTCAATCGTGCACGCGTATTCAACTATGCCGCCGCTCACCGGCTGCCGGCCATCTACGAGAACGATCCTTACGTCCGCGCCGGGGGCTTAATGTCATACGGGGCAGATTTGGACGAATCCTACCAACGCGCCGCCTCTTTGATCGATCGCATTTTTAAGGGTGCGAAGCCCGCCGATCTGCCGTTCGAGGAACCGACACGGTACCTGTTCGTGATCAACTTGAAGACCGCAAAATCGATTGGGCTTGAACTGCCGCCAACGGTAGTCGCGCTCGCCGACGAGGTGATCGAGTGAGGAGACGCGCGTTCATCACGCTGCTCGGCGGCGCAGCGGCCGTGTGGCCGCTTGGAGTGGGCGCGCAGCAGTCGGAGGCCGGTCGGCGGTCGCTCGGCGGGGAGGCACGGCGCGATAAAGCCGGCCGGGAGGGTACGCTGCAACATAATGCCGATAGCTAACGGCTATGGCCGCGTGTCTCAACCTTATTTTTATCGCGCGTCTTTCTTGGGCTGATTTTGCTGTTGCTGCTGGACTACGGGCTTGGCTTGTTCGGTTGCTAGCGGTGGTATGAAATCATTCCTCTCCGCCAACCGCTGCCAGGCTGCAGCCATGTGGGATAAAGCGACACGCGCGTCGCGGTCTCTGAACTTGGCGGCCATGTCGAGGCACCGTTGTGCACATCGCCGATATTCGTCTTCCCTACTCGCCACGGCGTTTTGCCCGTCCCTCAGCTAGATGCCCAACGCAGCCGGCGGGAATTGGTTCGATCTCCATGCTCTTCAGATCGCAAAACCCCGCCTCGGGGCGACCGTGGCGGGGTTCTGACTGCTCGGACACAGCCCAGCAACTTCACGTCGGCTAAGTGCCGCCGACCCGGTTTTGAGCCCTCGGCGGTCGGGGCGAGCCATTTTATCGTCAGTCGTTCTATACTTGGCTCAGATAAGACGGGGACTTTCTTGAGAGGTATTCGCGCGCGCGAGAGGTGCAGGCGGACAAGCTCTTCAAGGAATCCCTTGAGATAGCGGACAAGGCCACGCCAGAAACCGAAAGCGTCGCGCGCTTGCAGGTTGATACCCGTAGGTGGGCCGCTGCTAGGCTCGCGCCGAGGAGCGGTGCTGATCCAGGTCAGGGGCAACGAGCGCGGCGATGTGAGCATCGAGGGCGGACGAGATGGGAGGCAAGCTCATCACCTCGACGAACCAGTGATTGCTCACTGAGCCGCAGAGGCGCGTCGAGCGGTGCAACATCACCGCTAATTCGGGTTCTTTCGACCGCGCGAACCCAAGCGCAATAGCAATGCGTCGTCGGTGATGAGCTTGTTTTTGTGCTCATCGGGGATGTGAAAAACTTCCTGGACGGAAACGGTGCCGCCGGGATTCAGGCCGAGGGCGTAAGCGTGCTTAATGATCTCGGCCGTGGAAAGTTCGCCCTCGCCCTCGTCCATATCGAAGATAACGACACCCAAGAACCTTTTGTCCGAAGTCGCTTCCGGGTCTGTGAAGGTCAGCCAGAACGTTGTCATCGCCACCTTCACCGCATTTCCGCGCGCGCGGCTTGCAGTTTAGTCGCCCGCCGGAAATGTCCTCCTCACCCAAAGGCACCATTCGCCACTGTCCTTGTAGGCAGTCTCGTAAGGATCGCCAAGGTTGTCAGTGACGATGTGTCAGTTCGTTGTTGCACGGCAAGGCGAGACAACAGCCTTATGGGAAGCGGTAGCCAACAAAAGCATGCCTATGTCATGTTTCCCCCGGCCATGACGGTGCACCCACGCGCCGCGTCACTCATGGCAGCGGGAGCACCGGAACCTAAGACCGAGCGCTTCGATGCCTCGCTCCGACGCAAATGGCTCGCATTGTGCTATTCTTCGTAGGCAGCCTCGCATGGTGGGTCACATGCCAATCAGTCGGCGAAAATTGATAGTCGCCTTCAGCGGCGCGGCAGCCGCATGGCCGCTCGCGGCGCGCACGCAGCAGGGCGAGCGGATGCGGCGCATCGGCGTGCTCCTACCGTTTTCCGCCGACGATGCGGAGTCGCAGGTCCGCATGGGGGCATTCTTGCAGACTCTGGCACTATCGGGCTGGACCATCGGCCGCAACCTGCGGATCGACATTCGTTGGGTTGGAATCAATGCCGACGACATTCGCAAACACGCAGCCGAATTGGCCGCGCTCACGCCGGACGTCATCCTCGCCCATGGCGCCTCGACCGTCCGGCCGCTACAGCAGGCGACCCGCAGCGTGCCGATCGTCTTTCCGGTCGTCGGCGATCCAGTCGGCGCCGGCATCGTCGGCAGTCTGGCGCGACCGGGTGGCAACATGACCGGTTTCATGATTTCCGAATACAGCATGGGTGGGAAATGGCTGGAGCTGCTCAAAGAGATCGCTCCGGATGTAACGCGTGTGGCAGTCCTTCGTGATCCCACGAATTCTGCGGCAATCGCCCAGTTCGGCGTCATCCAGGCGATGGCGCTGCCCCTCAGAGTGGAGGTCAGCCCGATCGATGTGCGCGACGCCGTCGAGATCGAGCGCGCCGTCACGGCCTTCGCGCGCTCTGCGCATGGCGGTCTGATCGCGACATCGAGTGGCGCGTCCGCACTGCACCACGCTCTGGTCATCGCGCTGGCGGCGAAACACAAACTGCCCACCGTCTACTACGAGCGCTTCTTCGTCGCTGCCGGTGGCCTAATCTCCTATGGGCCTGATTACGTCGACCAGTACTGAAAGGCGGCCCACTATGTGGACCGCATCTTCAAGGGCGAGAAGCCGGCCGATCTGCCTGTGCAGGCGCCGACCAAGTACCAAACGATCCTCAACCTCAAGACCGCCAAGGCGCTTGGCATCGAGGTGCCGGAGACGCTGCTTGCCCGCGCCGACGAGGTGATCGAGTGAAACGCCGCGAGTTCATCACACTTCTAAGTAAGCGGAGCGGCCGCGTGGCCGCTCGCGGCGCGCGCGCAGCAGCGCGATCGTGTGCGACGGATCGGCGTCCTGGTCGGTACGGCGGCGGATGACGCGATAGGGCTGGCGCGCATGGCTGCGTTCCTACAGGGATTGGGGC
>DATFQX010000191.1:0-2210 GCA_035263865.1 Xanthobacteraceae bacterium | reverse complement strand
CCAAGGAAAGAATGTGAGGATAGTGCCAGGATGGCCTTCAGAGTCGCCGTAGTAGAGGTGATATGTACCCGGGTCGTCGAAGTTCACGGTTTTCTTGACGAAGCGCAACCCTAAGACATGCGTATAGAACTCGAGGTTGCGCGCCGCCTTGCCCGATATTGCTGTGACGTGATGAATTCCAGTCATGGAGGGATCCCTTTGCAAGCTCGTAACCGGCTCTCTCTTAAAATGGCGGTTGCCGCTCCAATTGCGAACACCCAAGGGCAACACAAATTCTTGCTGAGGCTATCTTGCTGGCCTCCTTTTGAACCGAGGAATCCTGCAGAAGTGGACAGGTCGCAACGTCTGCCCGTTTCCGCTTTGGGTCAAAAGCAGACATCACAAGGGATCAGCAGAATGTCCGCTTCACCCCCGAAAGCGGACATCGGACCTTTGCATCAGGCCTTGCGGCGCTGATGTTTGTCGATCGCGGCCTGGACCGCCGCTTGCGACTGCGCGCCGGCCGTCTCGTATTTGGACTTGGCGTCGGCATAGCTCCAGTCGCGCAGCGCGTTGGCGTTGCGCTGGAAATGCGGATGAACGTGGCGCGCCATGAGCTCATAGCTGCGCTTGGTGGCCGCCCAATCCGCCCAATTATGCGCGAGCAGCAAAACGCCGCCGAACCCGCCGTTCGAGCCTTGCCACAATCGCTCGAAATGGCGCACGCAATCCTCCGGCGTGCCGATACAGGCAAGACCCGATGCAACCAGATACTCGGCCGAGTCCGCCGTAATGTCTGGCGGGATGATGGGGAACGTCGCCACTTCGCTGAAATAGCGTTTGAAGTTTTCCAGGCCGAATTTGACGTCCGCCCGCGCCTGCTCCCGCGTTTCCGCCACGTGCGCGAAGGTAACGATCCGCCATTTGCGGCGGTCGGGCGTCTTGCCGACCGCCCGCGCGCTTTCCTCGTAGACGCTCCAATTGCTGGCATGCGCCTTGAGCGCCTCGTCCGAGGTGCCCCCGATCGAAAGCATGCCGATATTGTGCTTGCCAGCGGCCACGGCGCCGACCGGAGACCGGTTCGATGCAACCGCCATCTCTATCATCGGCTGCGAATAGCTTTTGAGTTGCAGACGCGCTTCATGCAAGTCGAACCAGTCGGTCTTCTTGGTCACCGCGCGTCCCTGCATCAGCTCCACGATGACATCGAGCGCTTCGTCGAGCTTGCGGCGCTGGTCTTGCGGGTTAAGACCCATCTTGACCGCGTCATAGACGAGCGAGCCCGGCCCTACGCCGAACATGGCGCGACCGCGCGTCATATAGTCGAGTTGCATCATGCGGCCGGCGAGAGTGAACGGATTGTGGTACGGCACGGAGACGACGCCGGTGCCGAGGCGGATGTGGCGTGTGCGCTCGGCAGCGCCTGCGATGAATAATTCCGGGCAGGCAATGATCTCGAACCCGCCGGAGTGATGCTCGCCGATCCAGGCCTCGTGATAGTTCAGCCGGTCCAGGTGAACCAGAAGCTCCATGTCGCGATCGAGAGCGAGCAGCGGGTTTTCGTCCAGCGGATGAAAGGGAGCGAGAAAAACCCCTGTCTTCAGAAACCTGTCGTCCATAGGCCCCGCTCTTCTTTCCGGTTTTCGGCTTGCTAATTTCGATCGTAGCGATAACGGGTCGACTGACAAGCCGACCGCGCGACAATGCGGCGTGCGCTACGGCCAACTTTGGCGGCGGTGCAGCACGGACCAAGTCTGAGGAACTCGCGGCGTTTCATCCGATCCAATTGCATTCACTCGTCCCTCGCAGCCAGGGCCGTATTGCAGGATCGGCTAGGGGCTCGCCGCAACGCGGTATTTCGTCCCCGCTAATGGCCGCTACGGGTCAAAAGCAGACTTCGCGCCCTATTTGGACTTTGTCCGCTACACTCGGTCGGAGCAATCCGTCGGAGGAGGGTCATGCCTCGTTTCAGAATCGGGCTTGCCGCCCTTCTGTTCACCGTCTTGGTCGGGTCTACCGCGCTCGTCCTTCAAAGCGCGCAAGCCTATCCTGATCGGCCCATCAAACTTGTCGTGCCGTCGCCGGCGGGCGGCCCCCCGGACCAGATCGCGCGGCTCATCTCCGACAAGATGGCCGCCGCGCTCGGGCAGCCGGTGATCGTGGAGAACCGAACCGGTGGAGCCGGCGGGATCATCGGCGCGAAATCGGTCGCAGCGGCGGAGCCGGACGGC
>DATFQX010000190.1:0-2869 GCA_035263865.1 Xanthobacteraceae bacterium | reverse complement strand
AGGTTTTTCGAGGGCCGGACGGCATGTCACCAAGGACGTCGCGGTCTGGCGCCAGGGCGAGATCAACATTCTTGTTAACACTGAGATGACCGGCTTCGCACACGCGAGCCGCGTGACCCACGGGACCACGGTGAGCGAGATCGCCCTGCGCGTGACCGATGCTTCGCAAACGACAGAGCGCGCACGTGCGCTTGGGACCGTGCCCTTCGAGCAGGAGGTCCGCGCTGGCGAACTGCAAATCCCCGGCATCCGGGGGGTGGGCGGCAGCGTTCTGCGGTTCGTCGACAGCGGGTCCGACCTCGGCCGGTGGTGGGACGTTGACTTCGCCCTGGATGAAGCCCGGCCGCCGGCTGGCGTCGGTCTCATCCACGTCGACCATGTGGCCCAGACGATGGCCTATGGCGAAATGCTCAGCTGGGTGCTGTTCTACACGTCGATCTTCGAGGCGACCAAGACTCCCATGGTCGACGTCGCGGACCCAGACGGCCTCGTCCGCAGCCAAGCCATCGAGGCGCAGGGAGATGCACTGCGGATCACGCTGAACGGCGCGGATTCTCGGCGAACGCTTGCGGGCCGTTTCGTCGCTGACAGCTTCGGCTCGTCAGTCCAGCATATCGCATTCGCCACTGCGGACATCTTTCGTACAGCGGCCGCCCTGGCGGTGAGGGGCTTTCCCATCCTGGAGATCGGCGCGAACTACTATGACGATCTCGAAACCCGCTTCGGGCTGACGCAGGAGTTCCTGGCCCGGTTCCGGGCAGCCAACGTTCTCTACGATCGCGATAACGACGGGGAATTCTTCCAGATCTATAGCCGCGGCTGGGGCAACGGGATGTTCGTTGAGATTGTCGAACGCCGGAAAGGATACAAGGGCTATGGAGCAGCCAATGCGCCGTTCAGGACGGCGGCGCAACGACGAGCCATACGACCAGCGGGTGGTATAACCTAGTGGCCCGATTCAATCAAAGTGAAGGGTAGAGGTGTTTGAGTTTGATGCGGGCCTTTTCGGTTGTGAAGTGCCAATCGGCTTTGGTGTGGTGGCTGTTGCGGTCGCGCTGCCACGCTGTGACTTCTGCGCTGAGGGTTTTCTGATCAGGGATGCGTCGGTCGAGGCATTGCGAGGCGAGAATGCCGAGTTCGGATTCGGCCAAGTCAAGCCAACTGCCGTGTTTTGGGGTGTAATGCCATTCGAAGCGCTCTGCCAGACGGCGGGCTTCCGGGGCCGGAAAGGCTTCATAGAGTGAGGCCGGTGTGTGGGTGTTGAGATTATCCTGGACCAGAACAATGATCTTGGCGTCGGGGAAGAGAACATCGGATAAATCCTTGAGCACGTGCGCATAATCAATGGCCGTGCGGCGCTCGGTCACCTTGACGTGCCGCCACCCTTCGAGCGGCGCGAACATCATGAACATGTTGGCCGTGCCGTTGCGCTCGTACTCGTAATCGACCCGCGCCGGTTGCCCTTTCTTCATCGGCACCGGCGCTCGTGTTTCCTTGGTGAGTTGCTTGGTGGTTTCATCCAGACAAACCAGGGGACGATCCGGATCGTGCGGCCGTGTGTACACGGACAGCACGTCCTCCATGGCGGCTACGAAGGCGCCATTTGCTTCGGGCGGGATGACCCATCGCGTTTTGAGGTGCGGCTTGAGTTGAGTTTTTTTAAAACCCGGCCGATCGTGCTGTCGCTGGCGCGCTCGACAATGTCGAGTTCCACAACCTTATTCTCCAGCATCCGCAAGGTCCAACGCGAGCGGCCCTTCGGCGGCTCCGAGCAGGCCAATGCAATCAGTTTGGCTTCCTTCTCGCCGTCAAAAATCGGCAGCACAGACGGTCTGGATGACTTCTTGCGGCTCAGAACCGCCTCAAGGCCCTCTTCCACCAGTTGCTGGCGCGTGCGGTAGACCGTCGTCGCGCTGGTCTCCAGCGCCTCCACGATCTGACTGTCGCTCCATCCCTCGCCGTCTTCGGACACGTCGGCTTTCAAAAGGATCCGCGCCTTCATCAAACGTTGCGCCGAGCTTTTCCCCTTCCGGATCAGCGCACCGAGTTGCTCACGCTCCTCCGCGCTCAGTCGCACAACATATTTCTTTACCGGAACTTCTCTTGCGGACATGATTCGCCCCCGTCGATATTGGGCCGACGGCAGCGAATCATCAAATCCTTTCAAATTCGTTGAACCGAGCCACTAGAAGAAGCTGGTCTCCATAACAACGGAGACTTCAATGTGACGCGAGCTTGATGGGCGGGAACATTCCGCGCCCCGGCCGCGATGAACCGGAGAATAAATGAGCTTCCAAGACCCTGACCACCAACAGCGCCAGAGTGCCGCCGCCGCCGCCAAGCAGGCGATGCTGCAAAAGTTTCGCGCCGCATCCGAAGACCCCGAAGTCGCCCGGCGGCACGCGGCCCGCGTGGCCATGAACGAGGCGCGTTTGGTCCGCGTGGCCGAGCGCGAAGCCGCCAAGCGGGCGCGTGAGGCCGAATTGGCCGAACAGGCGGCGCGTGCCGCCGAGCTTGCCGCGCAGGCTCAGCGCGAAGCCGAGGAGGCAGAGGTTCTCCTTGCCGCCCAAAACGCCGAACGGGCGATTTTGCTGGAGGCCGAGCAAAAGGCCGCCCGGGATGCCCGCTATGCGGCCCGCAAAGCGGCAAAAAAGGAACGCCGTCGAGGCTATTGATCATGCTGGAGCCGAACTGGTAAGAGCCGCGACCCTTCTCTCCCCCGCAAGCGGGGAGAGGTGAAGGCTGTGAGGGCCTCTGTCTGTCGGCGCTTTTGCCTCTCAGGCTGGCCGCATTGTTTCGAGCACCGTGGCCCTGTCAGAGACCCGAAATTCAATTCTCCACACGCCAATTTTGAACCTTGAGGATTGCG
>DATFQX010000189.1:0-3073 GCA_035263865.1 Xanthobacteraceae bacterium | reverse complement strand
GGTCGGGAGGTGCGCAAGAGGTTCCTTATGGCGCCGCTCGCTCGAATTCGGAACGAGCGGCGCCGTCGGCTTGCGTTGGCAAGCGGTTTTCGGCTGCTCACATCGTTTGGAATAAATCGACTCGACGCGCCGATGCACGGGGCGGGGCGCGGGTCGGCAGGCCCCAATGGCTGAGGATCTTGACGATCACCGGCGGATCTTCGATGGCGGCCCTTCGACGAAGGCTCAGGACAAGCGATGATCTTCAAGGCGCCAGCGGAGTTGGGGCAGTGTTCGATGTTGATGTCGAAGACCCGTTTGAGCAGCCGCGCCCAGCTCATGCGCGGTATCTCTCCCTGGGCAGGGGCGTGATCGGTTAGTGGCTCGGTGGCACGCTCTGCCGGAGCGGGAACGATTTTACTGCGCAACTTCGCGTCGGGCGCTAGCACGCCGTGAAACCGAATCAGATGGAGACGCGGGCGCGGCACCAGGGCGCCGGTGGCTCGGCAAGCTTGCGCACGAGAACGCCGTTGCAAATGTGCATACGGGGGACAGGACGGTTGTGGCCACGCTGGACGATGGCCAGAACGGACAGGTGTATTTCTACGTTGGTGACAAGAAGGCGACCGGCAATGACCTCGACAAGGCGGGACTTACCGGCGGCCACCTCCTGGGCATCAAAGTCACCGAGATGACCGACGAGCCCAGCACCGCCAATCCGCTTGGCGCCGACGAGAAGTCGGCGTTCACCATGGTGGACCTCGGCGACGTCAGTGGACAAACCGGAGCCGCACTCGATCTTGCCAGCAAGACCGCGGGCATCACCTCGTTCCTGCGGCCCGAGGACAGCGCCTGGGACACGCTCGATCACAACCGGTTCTACTTCGTTACCACCGATGCCTTCGCTCTGCCGAGCCGGTTCTGGGCTGCCGACTTCCAGGACGCGGCGCATCCGGAACTCGGCGGTACCATCAAGCTCCTGCTCAATGGCACCGAAGGCCAGAAGATGATGGACAACATCACGGTCAACAAGCAGGGCCACGTGATCATTCTGGAGGACGTCGGCAAGATCTGGGATTACAACCCCGCAGCCGACACGATGACGATGATCGTCCAGCACGATCCGGACCGGTTCGATCCCTCCGCTCCGGTGGGCGGACAGCCATTTCTTACCCAAGACGAGGAATCATCGGGGGTCATCGATGTGACCGATATTCTCGGCTCGGCGGGACAGAATGCGTATCTCCTCGACGTGCAGGCGCATTATCCCAACGGCCCTGAACTGGTCGAAGGCGGCCAATTGCTGCTCATGCATATGGACCTGGTCTGATGTTCTGGGCGGACGACTCTCGCCGATAGTCATTCGAGCGATAATGGCCCGGCGCCTCGCGCCGGGCCATCCCCGCGTGTTGGTGCAGCACGAACTGGTTCGTGTCAGAAGCGGGCAAGAGCCGCATGGAGGTCAATTTCGGCAAGCGATCCGCATTCTTTTCAATTCCCCTTGGTCTTGTCGCCGGCTGTCGTTTCGCCCGGCGTCACGCGTTTGTTCAGCCAGTCGGCGATGACCGCGGCGACCTCCAGGTTGTTCTTCTCCAGCATCAGGAAATGGCCGTTGCCGCGAATGCCGATGTCGGCCAGCCGGATGAAGTCGACCGGCACGCCGGCCGCTTTCAGGTAGGCGGCGTTGCAATGCGCGGTCGGCGCGCCGAAGGACGCTTCCGCGGACATCAGCAGCGTCGGGATGTTCCTGAAGTTGACCAGCTTGCGCGCCGGTTCCTTCTGCTGCCAGCAGCGCGCGAAGTCGGGCCCATCCGGCTTTTCCTGGCGCACGAGTGCGAAGTCCGCGATGCCTTTCGCCGGCGGATCGTACGTAAGCGGGGCGCGTGTGAGACCGAAAGACTTGTTCAGCGGACCGTCCTTGAACCAGTCCGGTGCGCCGACAAGCTGGACATCGTAGAACGAGGCGGTGCCCGCCTCGACCATCAGCAGACCTTTCACCAGTTGCGGCCGCGCGTCCGCCGCCAGATACGTGGGAGAGGCGGACTGAGAATGCGGCATCACGATCGCCGGCCCGATCTTGTCGAGCAGCGCGATGGTGGCGTCGCGGTTGAGCGTCTCGCGCACGTCGCTGTCCTCGATGCCGGGTAGCATCTGCGCCATGAACTGGTCGAACAGTGGATCGCCGATAGTGCCGGAGCCCGGCCATTGCGTATGCAATTTCGCCTGCGGATACAGGTTGTATTTCTCATAGGCGATGAAATCGCGCTCGACCTGCTTGGGTGTTCTTGCCCGCTTCGCGCCGTAGACCGCCTCGACATAAGGCGAACGGCCGCGGCCGACCTGGTCCACGATGTAGATGGCATAGCCCTTGGAGAGGAAATATTGCCCCCAGCCGTCGCGGCCGTCGGGGGTGCCCATGTAGCCCGCGCCCGAGGGGCAGCAGCCTTCGATCATCACGATCGGGTAGGGATGCGTCCGGTTGGTCGGGATGTAGTATTCGACATAGGCATGGCCGGCGAGCACCGGACCGTCTTTGGTGTCGACATATTTGCCGCCGACGAAGAAGTTCCCCACCTTGGCGATCGACAGTGGGCCGACGCCGTCCGCCATGGCGGGAGCGCCGCTGAGCATGGCTGTGGCGCAGGCGAGCATGAAAAAAGCCGCGACGAGGCGGCTGAGGTGCTTCGCCAAACGGGGGATCGACAGGACGTTGCGAGAGGCGGTCTGCATCGGATCTCTCCATTTCCCGGGCTTTGAAGTTGGCGGATTATGGACCTTGCGCACCAAGAAGCAACGGGCGACAGAATGACCTTGTAGCCCGCGTGAGCGCAGCGAATGCGGGGCCGCGTGGAGAGAGAGCGATGGAGCGTCCCGGATTACGCTTCGCTGCATCCGGGCTACAGATGGCGGGTTGTCGCCGTCGTTGGCCTGGACGAGTATGGTAGAAGCTCGACCTCATGAATACGTATAGGAAATTTAAACAACCTTTTTTTCTGATCGGAGCAATATCGCCAGCCCGGCGAGTTGTCAATCGTCTTTCTGTTGATGAAAATCCCAATGTTGCTTTGGCTTGCTTGGGCGGTGTAGTGGTCGG
>DATFQX010000188.1:0-2336 GCA_035263865.1 Xanthobacteraceae bacterium | reverse complement strand
TTCGCCACGCAATGCCCGCGATCTACGAATTTCGCCGGTTTGCCGCCGCAGGTGGTCTGATGAGCTATAGCAGCAGTGAAACGGAATACTACCGTCTGGTCGGCACTTACGCCGGGAGAGTTCTCAAGGGCGATAAGCCGGCCGATCTGCCGGTTCAGCAGTCCACCAAAGTTGAACTCTTTCTCAATCTGAAGACCGCCAAGGCGCTCGGCATCACTGTCCCGCTGCCTTTGTCCGGCCGCGCCGACGAGATCTTTGAATGAGGCGCCGCGAGTTCATCACGCTGTTCGGCAGCGCGGCGGCGTGGCCGCTCGCGGTAAGCGCGCAGCAGCCCGAGCGTGTTCGCCGCATAGGCTCGCTCACGGGCATCGCGGACGATTCGATGACGCAGGCACGCCTCGCGACATTCCTAGAGACGCTGCAGCAATTAGGCTGGACCGAAGGCCAAAACGTGCAGGTCGACCGTCGCTGGGGCGGGGGTGACGCCGACCGCATTCGCAAATATGCAGCGGAATTGGCCATGCTCAACCCGGATGTAATCTTGGCCGCTGGTGCCGCCACGCAGCAGTTGCTTTGGGCCACCCGCACCGTGCCAATCGTATTTGTGCTCGTCCCCGATCCAGTCGGCTCCGGCTTCGTCGAGAGTCTGTCGCGACCGGGCGGCAATGCGACCGGCTTTATGACGTTCGAATATGGTTTGAGCGGAAAATGGCTGGAACTACTCAAAGAGATTGCGCCAGGCGTGACGCGAGCGGCAGTCCTTTGGGATCCCGCTCTACCTGCCGGGATCGGCCAGTTTGCCATAATCCAGTCGGTGGTACGGTCGGTGGGCGTGGACGTGAGCCCGATCTCAGTGCGCGACGCGGCCGAGATCGAGCGCGCCATCTCGGCATTCGCGCGGTCCTCGAGCGGCGGTCTAATCGTGACGGCGAGCGCGTTGGCGCGGGTTCATATCAATCTGATCATCACGCTTGCAGCCCGGCACAAACTACCCGCGGTGTACTGGGACCGCCCCTCGGTTGCCAGCGGCGGCCTGATTTCTTATGGCGCTAATGACATCGACCCATTCCGTCGCGCGGCCGGCTACGTCGATCGCATTCTCAAGGGCGAGAAGCCAGCCGACCTTCCTGTGCAGGCACCGACCAAGTACGAACTCGTGATCAATCTGAAAACCGCGAAGGCTCTTGGCCTAGAAATTCCACCGATGGTGCTCGCACGCGCCGACGAGGTGATCGAGTGAAACGGCGAGCGTTCATCGCACTCCTCGGCGGCGCGGCTGCCGCGTGGCCGTTCGCGGCGCGCGCGCAGCAACCGGCGATGCCGGTGATCGGATTCCTCAATCAGGAATCAGCTGAAGTGACTGCGAACCTGGTGGCCGGATTCCGCAAAGGCCTGAGTGAGACTGGCTTTGTCGAGAACCAGAACGTCGCGATCCAATATCGCTGGGCCGAGGGCCATTATGAGCGACTGCCGCAGCTGGCCGCCGATCTCGTTAATCGCAAGGTCGCAGTCCTCGCTGCAGCATACTTTCCAGCGACACTTGCGGCCAAGGCGGCAACGTCGACAATCCCAATCGTGTTCATCAGTGGTGTCGACCCGATCGCGGCCGGCCTTGTGGCCAGTCTGAACCGGCCGGGGGGAAATCTCACCGGGGTGAGCAATTTCAATACAAGTCTCACAGCAAAGCGGCTTGAGTTGCTTCACCAAGTCGTCCCGCACGGCGGCAGCATTGTCGTTCTGGTGAATTCGACTAGCCCGGCGACGCAGACTATCGAGTCCGAAGCGCGGAGCGCTGCCGAGGCGCTTGGAGTGCGGCTTGATGTGCTTGGGGCTAGCACGGAAGACGAAATCGATACAGCATTCGCAGCTGCCGCTCAGCGAGGCGCCGGCAGCATGCTCGTTGCCGGAGATGCGTATTTCAACAGCCGGCGCGCGCAACTCATCGCACTGGCGGCACGCCATCGAATTCCTGCGAATTACGATCGCAAGGAGATTGCGATCGATGGTGGCCTGATGAGCTATGGAATGAACAATGTTGATCTCTATCGACAGGTGGGCATCTACACGGGCCAAATCCTCAAGGGTGCCAACACCGCCGATTTCCCAGTTCAGCAGCCGACTAAGGTGGAGCTTGTCGTCAATCTCAAAACGGCCAGGTCACTTGGCCTCGAACTGCCGACGGCGGTTCTGTTGAGCGCCGACGAGGTGATTGAATGAGGCGCCGCGAGTTCATCACGCTCATTGGCGGCGCGGCGGCGGCATGGCCGCTCGCGGCGCGCGCGCAATAGCCGGCGAGCCGCTCTCTGCAGCGATAGCTATCCGGTGCGTGGCAAGTG
>DATFQX010000187.1:0-3462 GCA_035263865.1 Xanthobacteraceae bacterium | reverse complement strand
GGTTGGCGCCCTTGAGGATTTATCAACGTAACCGGCGGCACGGCGAAATACGTTGGCGAGATTTGTCCCGTAGGAGATGCGCCCGCCGGCTGCTGCAAACTCTTTGGCTCCATGAAGCGACGGCAGCCGCTACTCAGCCGTGAAATCCGCAATGAGCTTCCGATGATCAAAGCTGAGAGGGTCTTCCACCGTCACCAATGCGTCAGGGCGCTGCCGTCGCGCTTCCTCGAACGCAGCGTCAAAATCATCCGGGCCGCGCACCTCCAAGGATGCGTAATCAACTCGCGCCGCCTCATTCGATCACCTCGTCGGCGCGGGCAATGAGGTTTGGTGGCAAGGTAAGACTGATTGCTCCGGCGGCTCTGAGATTGACTGACAGAGTAAACTTATCGGGCGCCTGCACCGGCAGCTCGCCTGGACGCACGCCGCGTAGGGTTTGATCGACATAGCCGGCAGCACGGTGAAAGATTGCTACAAAGTCGGCTGAGTAGGCCAATAGTCCGCCGCGCGTAACAAAATCCCGTAAGCCGTAAACGGCGGGTAAGTGGTGCCAGGCTGCAAGTTCGATGATGAGATCGCGGTGCTCATCTAAGAACGTATCGGGAATGCCAATGATTCCACCACTGCTTTCACGGGCCCGCGCGTCAAACGCGCTTTCGATGTCGGCCGCCTTGCCGCAAGGTGCAGAGACTACGGTTAAGCCAAGTGTCGGCGCCGCCGCCTCGGCTGATCGCCGATAACCCTCCGCGAAAGGCGCGGTCTCGGGATTGAATAATAGCGAGACTCGGGAGACCGCCGGCGCAGCCTCTTTGAGCAGTGCCAGCCACTTACCACCAACCGAACTTTCGAAAACCGAGAAGCCGGTGACGTTGCCGCCAGGCCTGCTCAGACTTTGCACAAAGCCCGAAAAAAGTGGATCGGTCACCAACACAAAAACTATGGGCAGGCCTCTGTTCATCATGATTGCCGTGGTCGGCGTTGAGCGGCTCACGACAAGATCGGGCCGCATGGCGACAATCTCATTCGCAGCGATGCTAACTTGATCGAGCTCCGCACCCGGCCAGCGATATTCGAGCTCGATATTGCTGCCCAGTTTCCAGCCGAGTTCCGTCAGGCCGGCCTCAAGGGCGGCGGCCTCGGCCTGTCCGCCCCAATCGTCGGATAAAAGGCCACCCATCAGCACAGCGACGCGCCGTTTTTGCTGGCGCGGCTGCGCGCGGGCCGCGAGTGGCCATGCGGCTGCGGCTCCGCCGACAAGCTTGATGAACTGCCGTCGTCTCATGCGCCTCTCAGCAGCAAACGATACCAGGGTTACGAGAGGTACTGCCTAATTTTCGCTAGTAGCTGACGTGCGCTGAAGGGCTTCGGCACATAGGCTCATGATCCTAACGTATCGAGTAAGGCCCTGGCCTCCTTCAAGTCGAGCGTGTCGAAGCCCTCGGTGAACCAGCCGTAGACGGGTTCGAGCGTGGTGCGAGCCTCTTCTCGTCGTCCTTGATCGCGCCACAGCCGGGCGAGGCTCGAAGCGGCTCGCAGTTCGAAGAGTCGCGCCTTCTGCGTGCGCGCGACCTCCAACGCGCGCAAAAAATGCGGTTCGGCATCACTGCGGCCAGACATGGCCAACAGATCGCCGACGAGACGATGGACCTCAGCTGCCACCGTCCACTCCCCGTTCTTCGTCATCCAGTCCTGGGCCTTCGACAGCGCCTGCGATGCGCCGTCCCAGTCGGCATGCCTCAACAACACTTCAGCCAACAATGTCAGCAGGTATGGCAACTGGGATCCACCAAACTGTTGATAGCGATCGATGCCGTCGCTCATTTCTGCCAGGGGAGCACCGCCTGGTTCGAGCATTGCCTGGGCGGCGGCACGCGCGACCGCGCCGGATGCCCCAGGGAATGCGAAACCTTGTTCGTTGGCCGTTTGAACCGCCTGGTCGGCGAATTTAAAGGCCGTCGTCCAGTCCCGACATGTCAAGGCTGTAAATGAGCACCACACTAGGCCACGGGCCACCGTGAAGGGATGTCTAGTGGAAATAATGATCCCTGCGGCCTGGCGGATCGCCGCAAGGCCGCGTTGCGGGTGCCCTAGCATTGCGTCGGTCCAGGCGGAATAAGCGACGTCCGCGGGCCCGGTGACAAAAGCGTAGCGGAGGGCGGAGTAGCCGCCACCCAGGCCATGATGGATACGTGCGCCCTCGGCGAAATGCTGATGCGAGACAACCAAATCTCCCGTGGCAAAGAAGTGCAGGCCATTGGCGAAACGGGCCCCCATTTGTGCCACCGGGTCGTCCGATTTCTGAGCCACCTCCAACAATTCCGCTGCCAGCGAGCCCCCAGCCCGATAGTTAGCGCGCATATGGTTGGACAACCAGGTCTGAAACAACACCGGCGCCAACAGATTGGCATCGCCAGTTTGACGGCACAGCTCCAGGACGTGGTTCAAGGTATTGACGACGAGGTCAGCGCCATAGCCCCTCGTCACCTGGAGCACGGCGACCATGGCGCTGTTGAGGTCGATCTCCGTGCGCAGCTTCTCAGGCGAATCGGCAATCTCCGCCAGGCAATTGATGCCGGCTCGCAGGTGGGCGATCGCTTCCTTGTTGGCAGACCTGGCGGCCGCACGCTCGCCGGCTTTTAACCAGTAGTGCACCGCCTTCGCGACCAGTCCCGCGCGAGTCAGGTGATAGGCGGACAGCTCAGGCTGCGACTCCAGCGTTTCCGGCAATTGCCGCTCAAGGGCATCTGCGATACGGGCATGCAGCTCTTGGCGCGAGCGGCGTAGCAGCGTCCCGTAGGCGACGTCCTGCACCAACGCGTGCTTGAATAGGTAGGTCGCCTCGGGCGGCGTTCCACGCGCGAAGATCAGGCCAGCCCCTATGAGCTGTTCGAGCGCCGACCGCAGCTCGCTTTCGGGTTTCGCGGCGACCACGGTGAGCAGTTCGTGGGTGAACTCGCGTCCGATCGCCGCCGCGATCTGTGCCAGCTCCTTGGCCTGCCCGCCTAGCCGGTCGAGCCGCGCCATGAGCGAAGCATAGAGGCTCGCGGGAACGGCCAGTGCAGGAGATGGAACCGCCGCAATCGCGCGCTCGGCGGCGGTCTCGCTCTCGGCTTCCAGCACTGCCTTGGTCATCTCCTCCAGGAACAAGGGAATGCCGTCGGTACGCTCGATGATGTCCTGCCGAATGCTGGCCGATAACTGCCTGTTGCCGACGATGCGGTCGATCATGGCCCGAGCTTCGTGCTCTGCCAGTCGATTGATGAGGAGGGCGGTGACGTAGGGCCGACCGACCCACGGCGCGTCAAATTCCGGCCGGAACGTCACAAGCAACAGCACCTTAAGTGTCCGAATTCGGTCCACAACTCGACCGAACGCTTCCAAGCTGGTTGGGTCGGCCCACTGCGCATCCTCGAAGATCATCAGCACCGGCTTTTGCCGCGACAGCGTCTCCATTTGCGCGGT
>DATFQX010000186.1:0-18705 GCA_035263865.1 Xanthobacteraceae bacterium | reverse complement strand
TGATCGTCGAGGACGACGCCGGACTGCGCCAGCTCGCCGCTGCGCTGCTCGAAGACAGCGAACTCGACAGCATCGCGTGCGAAAGCGCGGAAGCAGCACTTGCTACCATGCTTATCCGCGGCCGAGAGGTCGCCATGATCTTCGCCGACGTTCGGCTTCCCGGCGTCATGAATGGAGTGGATCTGGCGTGGGAAGTGAAGATGCGCTGGCCGTTTCTTCCAATGATCCTAACGTCCGGGCATCCACTCAACCACGTCGATGAATTGCCGCCTGGCATCAATTACATGCCCAAGCCATGGCAACCATTGAGCCTGCTGGTCGCCGCCCAAGAGGCGCTAGCCTCTGAGCGACGCTGATTGGAGAGGGGTTCCCGTCATCGTAGAGCGGTTCAAATCGCCCATCGGGCCGTTTGGCATCACCGGTTGAGTTGCCCCGGCTGTGTGAATAAGGGACTGAACAGCCCGATGTATTGCTTGAGCGTGAGACGGAAGGGCCATCCCGCTTCCGGGTTCGAGTTAAGCAATATAGAGGTAACACCCTCCGCCAGATCCCTGAGTTCGTCAGGAGTGAACTCCCAGCGTCCTTCTTCCGGCTGAATCATTATTTCGGCACGCACTTGTAAGTCGTGGCGGACTGCAATCCCGAAGCTGCGGTAGAGCCGATCCTTGAGATTGTCGAGATCGTGACTCATGTTGCGACTCGCGTGCGTAGGAGTGGTCCGTATTCGCCGCCCATCGATCCAGCATTCGGGGTGGTCTTGCCCCAGGCCCGGACAGCCTGGCCGCTTAACATTGCAGCGGCTTCTTTGGTTCCACCCGCACTGCGGCGTCGTGTCAACTTCGCCAGCAGTGTGACCCGTTTGCTACATACCGCCACCACGTAAGTCGTCCGCCTGCTTCGAGGATTTCGAGACGCATAACAGCGCGCACCGGTGGCCTGCTCGGGTATCGGGGGCGGGCTACCCCCGATGTGGCGGTCGCATCGCCAGGTGCCTTCGCCGTGCGGGTCGCTTCGCGATGCTCGTCCACTCACGTACACGTCCGATCATGTCGTAGAGACCACACCCATTCGGCTTGAAGGAGCCGATTCGTAGCGAAGGAGGAGCCACATGAAACGCATTTTGCTGGCCGCCTTGGTGCTGTCGCTGAATTTCACCTTCGCGTTCGCGCAAGAAACCTGCGGGAGCAGAGCCGTGAGCAAGGAGGGCAAGCCGCTCGCAGGCGCCCCCAAAGCGAGCTTCTTGAAGAAATGCAAGCGGGACACCTGCCAAGCGAAGGCAGTCGGCAGCGACGGCCGCTTGTCGGCGCTGCGAAGAAAAGCTTCATGCAAAAATGCCAGCGGGAGGCGTAGCGGCGCTGGCGCGAGAACGCGTGGCCGTCCGAGTGCCGGCAGTAGCATCGCGATACCGCGCGCCTCTGAGCCACCCGGTTAACCCTTCACGCGCGTGGAGGAACCATTCGTGCCTGCCGTGCATTTACGTGCATGCGGGCGGGTCGGGAAGATGCGCAAAGCTTCGGCGGCAGGTTGGTCGCGCGTCTCTTCAGCGCGATCATGTTTTTTGCGGCTACCGGCGCTTCGGCGGAAGGGCCGCTGCAGCTCTCAGGCACGCAGCTCGAGCCGGTGAAATGGTCCGAACTCGCGGGCTGGACCGCCGATGATCATCTCGCGGCTTTCGCAGCCTATGAGGCGAGCTGCCAAGCGCTGCGCAAGGCACGGCGCGCCGAAGATCGTGGGCAGATCTCCGGAGCGCTGTGGAACGTCTGCCGCAATGCCATAGGGCTGCGCCCGCAGGATGCGAATACCGCGCGCGCCTTCTTCGAGAAGAATTTTCAACCGGTTCGCATCGCGCGGCTGGGCGAACTCGAAGGATTGTTGACCGGTTATTTCGAGCCCGTCGTAGCGGGCTCGCGCTTTCCCAGCCCCGAATTCCATGTCCCGCTCTACCGCCGGCCGCGTGATCTCCTCGCCGCCGGCTACAAACCAGCCTCGGTTGCATTTCCAAATAAAGGCGTGCGCATCGGCCGCCGCAACGAGAACAACGAGCTCGTGCCCTACCACGATCGCGCCGCGATCGAGGCCGGCCCGCTCGATGGGCAGAAACTCGAAATCTGCTGGCTGAAGGATCCACTCGATCTGCTGATGATCCAGATCGAAGGCTCCGCGCGCGTGATCCTCGAGGACGGCACGCCGCTGCGGGTGAGCTATGATTCGCACAACGGTTATCGCTACAGCTCGATCGAGCGCGTGCTCGCCGAACGCAATCTCATCCCGCGCAGCGAGATGTCGGTCCAGCGCATTCGCGACTGGATGGCCGCGCATCCGGATGAAGCTGCCAAGGTGCGGGCCACCAATCGCTCCTATGTGTTCTTCCGCGTCACCGGACTGTCGAATGAGGGCGAATCGGTCGGCGCGCAGGGTGTGCCGTTGACACCGGGACGGTCCATTGCCGTCGATAGGCGGCACGAATACGGGATGCCGTTTTTCATCGAAGCCAATCTGCCGATCGATAGCGCAAAATCTGTTTCAGCCTTCAGGCGGCTGATGATTGCGCAGGACACGGGATCGGCGGTGGTCGGACCAGCGCGCGCCGACCTCTACTTGGGCGCCGGTGATGACGCGGGTCGCATCGCCGGTCGCCTTCGTCATCCGGGCCGCTTCGCGATGCTCATTCCCCGCGAACTCGACATGATCGCCGTCGGCAGGGAGATGCCATTGCCGGTGCCAAGGCCGAAGATCGGCGGCATCGATGTCAAGAAAGAGGATGCTAAAGCCAGGACAGATTTGGCCACCACCGGCCAGGCTCTAGCGGTCAGGCAGAAGCCATCGCCAGGACCGAAGATCGCCGCGGTCGATACCAAGAAAGAAGACGGCAAGAGCAAAACGGAGCGGGCCAAGCCGGGCGTGCTCGTGACCGGCAAGCAAATGCCGATGCCAAAACCGATGATTGCCGCAATCGACAAGAAGCAGGATGCCAAGAGCAAAGCGGAGCGAGCCAAGGCGGGCGAGATCGCGGTCGGCAAGCCTACGATGCCAAAACCGAAGATAACCGCCGTCGCAATCAAGAAACAAGACGGCAAAGGAAACGCGGAGTCCGCCAAGCCCGGCGCCATTATAGCCGACGAGCATATCCCGAGGCCAAAACCGAAGAGCACCGCCACCGAAGTCAAGAAGCAAGCCAGCAAAGGAAATGCGGAGTCCGCCAAGGCCGGCGCAACTGTAGCCGACAGGCAGGTAGCGCGGCCACAACCGAAGGCCACCGCCATCGACATGAAGAAGCAGGCCGGCAAAGGAAACGCGGAGTCCGCCAAGGTCACCGAGGATGGGAAAGCGGCGCCAAAGTCGGGATCCGGCAAGCCGCCTCCAGGCGAAAGAGCAACCGCGCGATGTGCTGATTGCGGCCGGTAGCGCGCGTTCTTAACTGATCTCTGCGCGGAGTAGCCGTTCGACCTCTAGAGGTCCGCCCGCAGAGTTCACGAACGAAATTCCTGCCGCGGTAGCGCGACGCCGCGCGTACTCATTGCTCGGCGTGACCCTCGATGATCGGCCGGTCCTTGCCAACCGATCTACACCATCCTCGCCGCCTCCTGCTCGCTCGGCAAGCGGCCGTGTGGGGTGAGCTGATCGACATGGAAGCGGCGCTGCAGACCGCATCGGCCATCGGCGACGACCGGCTGCAACGGCAAGCGCAAGGCTATGTGGTGCCCGACGCTTTCACCCACGGCTCCTCGCAACACAGTCTCAGGGGGCATCCTCCTAACCAATAGTGGTATGGGGCGTGGCGGCCTGTCGTTGGTGCCTCGCGGGAGTGGCGTGTCAGCGGATCGGCGGCAGGACGTCGCGCTGAAGGGCAAGCATTTCGTCCACCATCTCCACGGCGCCGCGATAGGACGTGACCGTGGGCTCGAGCAGGATCGCTTGCAGCAGCTTGCCCTTCGATTGCTCGGCGAACGCCTCGACCAATAATTTGTTGATGCTCCCCTGCAAGCGGATCATCGCCGCGATCGGTTCCGGCAACGGCTGCATGCGCTTTGGACGCAGCCCTGTGCCGTCGCTCATCGCTGGGACCTCGACCACCATGCCATCGGGCAGGTTGGGGATAAAACCGCGATTGGGCACGTTGATAGCGTCGAGGCTCCGGTGCTCGCCGCACACGATCGACTCGATGATGGGGATGGCGAGCTCGCCGGAAGATTCGAGCGCCTGCTCCTCGATCGGCTGAGGTTTCTGCTCCTGCTTTTTGAACGGACGTTCGGTGCCGTACGCATCCTGCACCGACACGTACTCCGGTACTTTCCCCTTTTGCCATGGCGCCCCGTCCGCCGGATCGTAGAACCAGTCCAGCTCGCTGGCGCAAAACTCATGCGCCCAGCCGATATATTCGCCGAAGTGATTGGTCGCAGGCGAAGGGTAGAGCCCGAATCGCCGCAGCAGGATGCGCGCCAACCCGATTTCGTGCCAATCCGCGAGCCAGTCGCCCTCGCGCTCAGCCTCGCGCAGGCGCGGATAAAGATCTTCGCCCGTCCGGCGATCGCGGATGGTCTGAAACCAACTAAAGTGATTGATGCCGCAGGCCTCCATCTCCATCTCATCCACAGGCTTGTCGAGAATGTAGGCGACCTGCTCCATTCCCATCCACACGCCGTGACAGAGTCCGATGCATTGGCTCTTCGACAGCGTCGCAATCGCGTCGCACACTTTGTGCATCGGATTGGTGTAGTTGAGCAGAATGGCGTCCGGGCAGATGCGCTCCATTGCGCGGGCGATGGGG
Source organism: Xanthobacteraceae bacterium (assembly GCA_035263865.1). Classification (GTDB taxonomy): domain Bacteria; phylum Pseudomonadota; class Alphaproteobacteria; order Rhizobiales; family Xanthobacteraceae; genus VAZQ01. The sequence goes on along the minus strand of DATFQX010000186.1, from coordinate 13,937 downwards.
ATCATGGCCTTCATGGCGCGCAGCCCGTGGAAGAGCGAACCCGGCCCGCCGTTCTCGGCAAAGACCTGGCGGAACCCGTATTTGCACGGGATGTGGAAGTCCTGTGCCCAATAGAGGCTGCGCTCGACTTCGACGGCGGTGACGACGAACTGCGCGCCCTCGAGCGCAGCCTCGAGCGCAGGCGTCTTACTGACCTTGGCATTGCGGCCGAGCTTTTCCACGAGCGATTTGGCGTAGCGGCCGATGTCCAAGAGACCGTCGGCGAGGATATCCATGAGACGCAGCTCGACGTGGCGTTGCGCGAGCGCCTCGCTGAGCAACACATCGCGTACGGTTTCCGGCCCGAACGAGCGGCTGCCGGCACCGATTAGGGCGATGATGACCGGCTCCATGCGCCACGCTCCACCGTTTCAGATCGATTCCAATCTCTGCGGCAAGTTCCCGATCACCTCTGTGGGGCTCTGCCGTGGAGCAGCAAGATTCTTGCCTGTGGTGGGAAACTCTTCGGTGGGCTTACTCGACCACGTCCTTCGCGTTCGGCTCATCGCGTGTCCAAACCACAAGCAACTGCCAGCCGATCGAAAGCACGATTGGGCCGACGAATAGACCAATCATGCCATGTACGAGCGTGCCGCCGAGCACTCCCAGCAATATGACCGGCATCGGTGTGCTTAGGCCTTTGGCCACCAGCGGCCGCAATATATTGTCCAGTAAATTTACCGGAACCATGTAAAGTGTAAACAGAAGCGCCATTGCCGTGTCCATCGCAAACCAGCTCCATACGATCAGCGGCAGCAAGACGACCGACGGGCCAATTTGAATTATTCCAAGCACCAGAACCAAAAAGCTGAATAGGCCTGCTGCGGGAACTCCGGCGAACAGCAACCCGATACCCGCCAATAACGCCTGCAGGATCGCAATCCCGATAATGCCCCGCGAAACGTTGCGGATTGTTGCTCCCGCCAAATCGACAAACTCTTCGCCCCGCACGGCTGCTACACGGCTCAGCACGTTTTTGATCGAGTGGATCAGTGACGGGCCCGGAATCAGCAGGAACCCCGAAATCACGACCGCAATGACGAATCTAAGCAAATTTATGCCAATGCTGCCCGCCGCATTCAGCAAGCTACTGCCGAGCGGCTTGAGATGTGGTGCCGCCTCAATGACGAGCGCGCGAAGGTTGGTCGAAGCCAATAGCCAGCCCTCGTAGATCTTTTCACCAATGAGAGGCCAAGCTTTTACCGTTTCGGACGGAGGCGGCAATGTCAGAGTGCCATCGCCGAGGCGAGCAAGAATTGTCCGAACGGTTTCAGCTAGGCTAAGTGCGAGCCAGGTTGCTGGACCAAGCATTATGACAAGGCTGAGAATAGTAATTGCAGCGGCTGCCAGAGCACGAAGGCCATAAAGTTTATCCGAGAGCCAATTGAAGATTGGGTAGAGCGCTACGGCAACGATGATGCTCCAGACGATAATCGTCAAAAATGGTCTGATCAGGATCAACGACCAGTACGCCAGAAATCCAAGGCAAACTATCCGGATTGCCAACAGCAAGAGCTCGTCGTTCGATGCGCTGAGCTTCGGAGATCGATCAGCCTCTTCCACTGCCGGGCTCCTCTGTAAGCTTATCTGTCGAGACTGCCGAGCAGATCGGTGAGCATCACGCGCCGATCGAGCCCGCCGACCTTTTCACCGATGCCTTCGGCGCGCAGGAGGTCGCGTACGCGTCCCCGCGCTCCAAAAATACGCAGGGCTATGCCGTGGCGCGCAAGCTCGAGGTGCAGCGCGCTTAACATGCGCGCGCCCGCGAGATCGATATGAGGGGATGCCGAGAGGTCGCAGACGACCAAGCGAATGTCCGCCGCCCCTTGTGCCTCAACGCGCTTCGATACGGATTCGAATACGGCGTCAGCATTCACATAGAGCAGCGAGGCTTCCGGGCGAAAAACAATCGTGTGGGGCAGCGGTTCATTGTCCGGGTGCCGGGCGAGATCGGAAAAGCTGCTCGTTCCCGGGATGCGACCTAGGAAGGCGACATGCGGGTGGGAGGCGCGCGCCAACAGCATCAGCACGGAGGCGAGCGCCGCGAGCAGTATTCCTTGCAAGATCCCGAGGAGGAGCACGGCTGCGAGCGCGATCGCTGCGGCGTAGAAATCCATCCGGCTGATCCGCCACATGCGAAGGATCGCCGGAACATCGATCAATCCATAGACGGCGGTAAGCACGACGGCAGCGAGTACCGCCTTCGGCAGGTTTTCCAAAAGCCCCGTCAGAAACAGCAGGCACAGGGCAAGCGCACAGGAGGCAAAGACGAGAGCGAGGGGCGTTCGCGCGCCCGCCTTGTCGTTGACCGCGGACTGCGACAAGCCGCCGGCAACGGGATAGCCATGCCCGAACCCCGCCGCGAGATTGGCCGCGCCGATTCCCAGAAATTCCTGCCGCGGGTCGAGATTATACCCATGCTTCGCCGCGAACGTGCGCGCCGCGGAGACGCCTTCGATGTAAGCAAGCAGCAGACATCCGGCCGCGAGCGGAACGATCCCTTCGACGTCGCGCAGACGCAGCCCTGGAGGCGCGAGCGAGGGCAGGCCCGCCGGCACCTCTCCGGTCACGGGCACGCCGAGTTCGGCAAGCCCGAACGCGGATGCGACCGCGATCGATAGCGCAACGACCGCAAGTCCCACCGGCCGCGCCGGAAAGAGGCGCTCCCCTAGCACGAGCAGCAGGATCGCCACGACACCGATTACGAACGCAAGATAGTTGGTTTGGCCGAGCTGAGGCGCCAGCAGCACAACCCTCTCAAAAAAATTATGTCCGCCGGCAGAAATGCCCAGCAGGTTCGGCACCTGGGTCATCGCGATCGTCAATCCGGCGCCGGCCTTGAATCCCACAAGAATGCTGTCGCTGATCAGCCGCACGAGGATGCTCAGCCGCAATAGCCACGCGATCAGGCAAAGCAGGGCCACCATAAGGGCCGCAAGACTCGCGATCTGGGCGAAGCGCTGCGCATCACCCTCGGCCATCGCCGCAACCGTGCCGGCGATCATCAGAGAGATCGCGGAAGTCGGCCCGATCGCCAGTTGCCGCGAGGAGCCAAGGAGCGCGTAGCCGAGCCCGCCCAGCAAATAGCCGTAAACGCCCGCTTGCGGGGGCAGGCCCGCAAGTCCGGCATAAGCCAGGGACACTGGAATCGCGTAGGCTGCCAGCATCGCCCCGGCGAGCGCGTCGCCTGGCAGCCATTCAAGCCGATAGCTCGGCAGCCAGCGCGCCACTGGTACATGCCGGAGCCACGCTGACACGCTCGCCTGTTTCATCGGTTTTTTTCAAAAGATCGAACTGCATTTGCTCTAGGCAGGCAATTCGTTGCGGTCGAGCTTATCAAAAAATCACTGACGCCCCTGCAAGTTTGTTTGTTGCGGCGCAGGAGTCCGCTTAAGCGGACTCCACTCGGCGACTTGCTGATGCGCGTCATATTGATGCTTTGAATGGCGCATGGCTATAAACGTCGTTTATTGTTTCTATCGAAATAATGATATTGCGCGCGGTTTCTCGCCAACGTATGTGCTGCGTAATGCTGCCGCTGACTGCGGCCGCCGCTCGCGTGCGAGCAAGGACGGGGTTTTTGCATGCTCATCACACCTTACCTAGACGGCTTCAATGTCGATCCCGAAACCAAGCAGGTTCTGGATGCCGCGCTCGAAATGACTCGCGAATCCCTAGGGCTTACAGACGATTTCGCCAACGGAATCATCGCCAAGCGGGTCATCGAACTCGCCAAGGCGGGCGAGCGCAATCCCGATCGTTTGTGTGAAGGCGCAATCGAGAAATTAGGCGGGCATTTGTACCGAGACTGACAGACCCCTCGGGGCCCCTCGGACCATCCCGGCCTATAGCCGCCGTCTATCGCCCCGACGGCCATCCCAGTTTGCTGCGTTTGCGTCGGACCGTTACCGCGATGCGGTTCTCACGTTCGACTTCCTCCGAAACAGTTGAGCCCCGCGTGAGCGGGGCTTTCTTTCTGATCCCGGCGACGAGCAGGCGCAGCCAACTGCTACTACGAGACCGGGGGAGAACAACAGAAAAAGACCGTAGATTGAGAACGCGCGCGGTGGAGACCTACGTAGAATCCCGTAGTTTCCAACCGAAACGCGGGCTGGCAACAGAGAAACGATGTGGACGGGGACCCGCGTCTACATCCCAATCCCAACCCTAGCCCCGCCCTTTGCGCGGGGCTTTTGTTTTTCGGCGGCAGAAACCCGCGGCCAAAAAAACACGCTACAGCCCGCCGCTGAGTCAGCGGGGCTAGCTGATTCGGTCGAAACAAAACCCCGCCTCGGTTCAATTACCGGGGCGGGGTTCTGGTGATGCTCGGACGCGGGAACAACTCCCCCATTCCCCCGAGCGGCTACATTTTTCGGACACTATCGACCGACTGTCGGCTCGATCCACGACTTTGGAACCGCAACGGGCGCCGCGCCATCACCAGGTCCGCCCGCATGCGCGCGCGACCAAAGTTTCACAGCGGATTGGGATTGTCGAAAAATCTGCCGGCACGGGAATTTCCTCCCCGCCCCCTGAAGGGGGCCCATGCCGGCTCGAGCCGATCTGCGCAGTGCGCGCCAGCTGACAGCTAACCAAAGACTTCAAAATGCCTGGCGAGACCGGTGCTAATCTGCTGCACCGCGTTATGACGCGATCGGCACGAAGCGGACATATCGAGGCAATCGTGCGCTTGTCCGCTTTCGGAGCGAAGCGGACATGCCGCGAGTGTTAGGAGTGTGCCGATCTGGCGAAGAAGCTGGATTGTAGGTTCACCCCCCGCCCGCGTCGTTACCATCGCCAACCGTGGCGTCCCGGTCCGAGAGCATCCAGACGAGCCTTCTGCTGGCTATCGAGCGATGCATAGAACGTATCGTAAGCCGGCCGAACGATCTTCAAGGCATCCAGCAGCCCGGCCACACGCCTTTCCATGACTGCTAGTTGGACCGTTGTAGTCTCTACAGTTTCCCTCGGACATGCGGCCGCTATCGTTTCCCTTGCCTTGGTCGAGGCCCCCAACAGGTCGTTCAATGGTGTTTTTTGAGCGTCGGTCGGTTTGAGTAGGCGCTCGATCCATTGCATACGCCATTCATAGAGACCAACGGAAAGGGGTGCGCACAGCCGCCGATACCCTGTTGGTCCCATGGTTCTGGCTCCTGCCATGGCGCCCGGTATCAACACCAAATTCGCCGAAGGCGCAGCCCGATTCGAAGTGCTGGTCTGCTGCGCGACCGACGGGTCTATCCGAACAGAAGCTATCAGCAATATTGTCGACGCCAGCACTAGACTGAGTCTCTTCATTGCGTTGCTCCGGTGAGAACCAGGATGCCAATGGGTCGTCTCGTGTTGCGCACCCAGCAGCGAGGACTTTTTTATACCACCTTCCGGAACTTGTGCAGCGAGCGCAGCTTATCCGGCCGTGGCTTGTCTCTGAAAGTTTGCGGCCAGTTGGTCCACGACACCTCGCCGACATAGAGGTCGCCGCGGCTGTCCACCGCAAGCCCATGCGGCGCCAAGAACTCGGTTGGACCAAGGCCCGGGCCAAGCCCGCCTAGTCGGGAAATGCGCTTCCCCGTGTTGTCAACAATGGTGACCCGCGGGCCAAGGTTCGGCACATTGCGGCTCACCGGTTGCACGGCGCCGAGTTCGCCGATGTAGCAGACCGGACACTTGCCCGGTGGCATGAATAGGCCGCACGGACGATGCAGGTTGTTCCACTGGGCCTCGTATTTGCCGTTGCCGTCGAACACCTGCACGCGATGGTTCTCGCGGTCGGCCACAAACACCCAGCCATCGGCATCGCAGGTGATGTTGTGCGCGATGTTGAACTCGCCTGGATCGGTGCCAGGCCCGCCCCAGGAGAGGAGCAGCTTGCCGTTCGGCGCATATTTGTGCACGCGCGAATTGCCGTAGCCATCCGACACATAGATGTCGCCCTGCGGAGACATTGCGGTGTGGGTGCAGCGATGAAACGGCTCGCCGCTCATGAAGGGTGCCGGCTTGCCAGAAATGCCCAGCGTCAGCAGCACCTTTCCTTCCGGCGTGCATTGGCGCACGGTGTGGTCGCCATCGTCGGTGAGCCAGATCGTGTCGTCGGGTGCCATGAAGACGCCGTGGGCACGGGGAAACATACCTTCTCCGAATGAGCGCAGGAAATTGCCGTCGCGGTCGAACACGATCATCGGATGCTCGCCGCGATTGAACACAAACACGTTGTCGTGCCGGTCTACGCCGACGCCGCCGATCTCCTTGAAGGACCAGCCGGGCGGAAGTTTTGCCCAGTTCTCCACTGGCTCGTAGGTGTATGCGCCGCTGCCAACAGTAGCCATGCCCGCGCTCCCCCGCTCGTTGCCGGTCGGAAGCTTGTCACGAAGCAAAAGGTTGGGCCAGCCAGTTGCGAACTGAAGATTTGAGGGCCAAGCAGACTTTGCCTAAATCTCTTCGGTTCAGTCTCTCGCCAGATCAGCCATCGGCCGATGTGTTGATTTCTGACGCTAGCCTTTCCTGGTTCGCTCGAGCCAGATCACCCGAGAAATCTACCCAACACTGCCAGCAAGGCGGTTACGCCCATCAGTCCCGCGGCCCAAAAATTCCATCTATTCATTCTTTGCAGCGCTTTGGACAACTCGGTTATCGTGTCTAATTCGTCTTTGCCCGGTTTGATGCTGGGCAAACGGCACATTGCGGACATGAACCAGAATATTGCAGAACCACACGCCGCAATCATTACTCCGGTCTCGATGAACGATCTCATAATCACCCCTAATGGGTCAGGATGATCGCGATTATACTGCTAATCTGAACTATCACATGGTCATGTCCGGTTTTGGCCCATCCGCGATATTGGTCGACGAATTTTGCTGTGATCCACAACAGGGGCATCGCAGCGAATGTGATAGCTTCAGCTCATTCTCACGCGGTAACCGTGAACACGGTTGACGATGCCGATTTCAGCTAAGGTTGCGTCTCTCTTTCACCGGTCGTTACCGATCCTTAGTTGGATACCCGCCTATCGACGCGAGTGGCTGTTATCCGATGTTTTCGCTGGTCTTGCGCTCTGGGCCGTCATGGTGCCTGAGGCAATGGCCTATGCGGGTATCGTCGGTGTCCCGCCGATCATGGGTCTCTACACAATAGTCCCCGCACTCATAGCCTACGCGCTGCTGGGGACTTCACGTCAGCTGGTTGTCGGACCTGACACTGCCACGGGCCTCATCTCCGCGCTTACCGTCGCCGCCGTCGCAGTTCAGGGCACTGCGGAATATAATGCGCTCACCTCCACCCTCGCTGTCCTGATCGGTTGCTTCTTCCTGTTATTCGGCGCCATGCGCATGGGCTGGGTGGCAGCCTTTGTTTCCACGCCGGTGATGCGGGGCTTCATCGAAGGACTTGTCTACGTCACCATCATCGGCCAGGTGCCGCATCTGATTGGCATTGAGGGCGTCTCAGGCAACTTTTTCACCAAAGTTTGGAATGTACTGCAGCATCTGTCGGATGTTTCGTTCGCGCCGGTGCTCACCGGACTGCTTAGCCTCACTGCGATGGCGCTGTTCCGACACTTCGCACCGCGCGTCCCCGCGGCGCTGATTGTGATGATCGTCGCCACCGCCAGCATCGGCCTACTTGGCGGAGAGGCGACGGGCGTTCGTGTTGCCGGGCATATCCCGTCCGGCCTGCCCCACTTGGTCCCCCCGAGTTTCGACATAGCAATATTGCAGGCGCTCGCTCCGGGTGCACTCGCCATCGTGCTGGTCGGCTATGCGGAGTCACTCGGCGCAGCAAAGGCCGCCGCAATCGAGAGCGGAGGTAACATCGATCCAAATCAGGAATTGGTCGCGCATGGGCCAGCCAATATTCTGAGCGGCCTGTTCGGTGGATTTCTGGTAGTGGGCAGCTTGTCCAAGACCTCGGTGGCTATTGCCGCAGGCGCTCGCAGCCAATTCGCTAATCTCGTCGCGGCAGTTTTTTGTCTCCTTACGCTAATCTTCTTGACGCCCCTTTTTCGAAACATGCCACAGCCGACGCTTGCCGCGATTGTTATCGCAGCGATGCTGCATCTCACGAAGCCGCATTACTTACGCGAGCTCTTCGTCCGGAGCCGCTGGTCGTTTATGAATGCTGCGATTGTCATTGGTGCCGAGCTTACGCTGGGCGTGATGCATGGCATCGCTTTGGGAGTCGTACTATCCCTGCTTGATTTGATCTATGTAACCAGCCACCCACAAGGAGCGGTGCTCGGCCAGCTTCCAGGTACCGAGGCCTATCGCGACGTTCGGCGCCACCCTGAGGCCCGTACCTTTCCTGGTTTGCTGATTTGGCGAGTTGGCGGCGACTTATTCTTTGCGAGCGTCGGCCAAATGGAAGCAGCCTTGAAAAACTCGCTCGCCGAGATTCGTCCTCCGATAAAGCAGGTGCTTTTAGACATGAGCTCAGTCAACTTTATCGACGTTAGCGCCTGCGATGACCTGATCACATTTATCAAGCAGCTGCAAAGCCGGGATGTCAGCATCGCTTTCGCCCATGTACGCGACACTGTCCGGCAAGATATGCAGCTAGGCAAAATAGACGCCGTGGTGGGCTCAGCCGACTTTTATGAACGGATAACCGATGGGGTATGTGCCTGGCAGCGCCGAGAACCATGTTCGTAGTCAAAGACCACTGGGCAGGCACGTGCTTTTACATGCGGCGGAAAATGTCACGTTACCACCGCAGCCCTGTACAAATGTGAACGCTTTGGGGAGGGCAGCGGACATCCTGCAACCGCTCGGCGGCGAGGGCAGATAGGCGCGGGCCGCATCAGCCCCGTGATGGAGAGACAAAAAAACGAGCTGGTCCAAATGGCGGTCGACCCATCGGCGCAGTTTTCGGCCACATCGTCCGATCGAATCCTCGAACCAATGGACAGGATCTCGGAGGTCCTGTTCGGCTTGATAATGGCACTGACCTTCACGTTGACGCTGGGCGTCGTAACCGCAGACACCATCCAAGTTCGGACCATGCTTCTCGCTGCCCTCGGCTGCAATTTGGCCTGGGGAATCATCGACTCTGCCGTGTTTCTAATGGCCCGCTTCAACCAACGGGGGCGCAACGCCACGCAGCTGCGAGCTGCACGCACGGCCGCTAATATCGGTGACGCGCATCGCATCATCGCCGACGCGTTGCCACCGCTGCTGGCGTCGGCCCTGTCGCCGGATCAGCTGGAATTAATCCGGCAAAGACTCCTCCATTTGCCCGAGGCCGGGGGGCCGCGACTGACAAAACGCGATCGGCTCGGCGCGGTGGGCATCTGCTTGCTCAGCTTCCTGTCGACGTTCCCGATCGTCATTCCGTTCATTCTGATCGGCGATGCGAGATTGGCGCTGCGTCTCTCCAATGCGGTTGCCATCGGAATGTTGTTCGTGTGCGGATATGCCTTTGGGCGTTACGCTGGGTTTCGACCGTGGGCCACAGGCCTGTCGATGGTGGCCGTCGGTGCGGTGTTGGTCGGCGTTGCGATCGCTCTGGGAGGATGAAGACCGTCGCGCGCCCGAAGGCCGCCGTCAGCGTGCGGTCGTGGCGGGTGTTGCAAACTTCCGTTGCGCTGACTTCGGTTCCGCTGCCTCAACGGAGAACGTGACGTATGCAGTCCATCCTTCCAGCCGGTTCCTGGCGTCGAACTCGGAATAGGCTCTGAGATTGAGATATCCTTCCCGGTCTGCGACCGGAAAGAAAAACCCGATCTGCGGCCCGATCCCGGCAACGCGTGACCTGAATCCGCCGAGCGCGGGGCTCGCGCCGCTGTCGTCTGTCAGTTGGTTGTAGACATAGCCGACGGCGCCAATGTGCAATTTTTCAGAGAGATACGGCGAAATCGCCCAATCCAAGTGTGCATCGATGCCGCTCCTATATTGGGTATAAGGATTGAGAAAGTTGTAGGTGAACCCGACAACCGCGGACCATTCAAAACCAACCTGCTCGTTCAAATAGGTGTAGCCGACGCCTGAGTCCGCCGCCCAATGGCCTAGTCCCATGCTCGCCAGCCGGATGGGATCATAGACGCCCACGGGAACCGCAGTGGTCGCATAAATCATGAAGTTGTGCACGTCCCGCTCCCATTTCAGCGAAGCGGCCGGATACAAATCTCCGAGCCCGACGACATAGTCGGAGCGGCTACCCGACAGCGAGGCTCCGCCGGGCCCGGTCAGCGTTGCCGACACGGAGGTCGTGTTGCGGCCGTACAAAGCCGTCAACCCCACTGCTGCTTGTGCACCCAGTATCGGCGTTGCGAACACATAGGTCGGAGTCAACATGACGAAATCAGTGGGGGACTTGACGCCCGTCTGAAACCCTCCGCCGCGCGCAAAGCTTATGCTTGGGCCCGCGGCCGCCGTTGCGTGGTAAAATGTGCTTTCGAATGACCATCCCGGATTCGAAGGCGCGGCGGCGAAACTGCCGAATTGGCCTTGCAGCCAGAAGCTCACGCCCGCCTCGTCCGCTGCCGCTCGATCAGAACAAGCGAGAGGCAGAAGCGCCGCGATCACGCAGGCTAAACGAGTTAGCCGCCGATCTGACCGACAACTGTCTCGCATCATCGCGCTCCAGATCGTCGGGGCGAGCTTATTCTCCCAGCCGGGAAATTGATGTTACCCGCAAGCCACATGTGGGGCTATTCGCGGTCCATTTGCACGACGAATTCGACCGGGTCGTCGAGCGTTGCGCCGGGTGGCGGCACCGTGCCGCCGGTTTGCAGGTCGCGCCACTGCAGCGGACCGTGGACGCCATTGAGAGCGAGAACCACGCGCCTCCTGGATCGTTCGATCCGCACCTCCATGAAACTCTGGAGGAATGGTGCATGGTTGAAATCGAAGACACCGGACAACGCCTCGACATGGAACGGCCAAGCCTTGAACCATTTGATCCAATACCAGAACGGCTGCTTCCATAGCGGCGTCTCGGCGTCCATCTTGGCGCGCAGAATGTCGCTCCGCGGATAGAACGCCAAGTCGCCAACGGCAGGCTCTTTCGGAAAGTCCAGTGCCGTGCCGATACTGAGATAAGCCCCGCCCCCACCATTGACGAAGTGGTGCATCACCTGCGGGGCGTCACCGCCGCCGATTGTCTCGCGGTAATATTCGAAGTCATGAGTATCACCAGCCATGGCGATTCTGACGTTGTGGCTCGCCAAAAGGCGATAGAGCGCGGCGAAATTTCCCGAGGATTCGGAGACATCATGGCCTTCGGCAGTCGGGGGAAGATCCCGTCCGCCGGCGAAGCGAGGATGGCCCACGATGGCCATGGTGAACTTACCGCGGCTTCGGCCGAGAGCACGCTCGATCCATGCCCATTGTTTTTCGTCGACCGTGCGCAGGACGCCGGTATCGATCGCCAACAACGCGAAATCCTCCGTCTGCAATTCGAAGAACGGCGCCCGTTGGATGCCGACGTAGACGCCATACTGCCGACGTAGACGCGCCGCCTCCGCCATCAGCTTATCGATGCGACGAGCATTGGTGCTGGTGAGTCCGAGATCGGCTTCGACGCGAGCTTCTATCGCCGCGCGTGCCGCCCTGGGCTCGAGGAAGTTTGCATTGAACCCTTCCAGCGCATCGTACCAGTCATGATTTCCTGGAATCGCATAGATCGGCTTGGCGAAGCCCTGGAACGGCAGATAAAAATTGGCTTCGTAGTCATGCATCGATCCGGCGGGATAAATAACGTCGGAGGACACGACGAGAAACTTCACATCATCGCGGCGCCCCAGTTCCAGATAGCGCGAGACCAGCGAATATTGCGACGCATCGCCTTCGCCGGGATCTCCTATAACGAGAAAGCTGAAATCGGTGCCTCCCTTCAGGCCGCCGGGATCAATTCGAAAGAGGTCATCGGCTTCGCCGCCATAGGCGCGCGCAACCGCGTCAGTCATCGTGACGCGCCAGGGATCGACTCGCAGCTGCGTCATTTTCTGATAGATGCCGGTCGCCCAGCTTTCTGTGTTGAAATACCAGCTGAATCCCCAGATCGGGTTAAAGGCGACGAAAAACGCAGTGACCGGTAGGCCTAGTCGCAAGATGAGGATCAGCGCGGCCGCAAGCGAAGTACGTCCCTCGCGCAGGCGCATAGCGAAACCGAAGCGGCTTTCAAGCCAGCCGCCGATCAGCCAATCAGCCGCACGATTCATTGGTGCGGTCCCGGGTTTTGTCCCGAGCCGGAGCGACCACGCCACCCGCTCGACCGGCCTTGTCAACCGTCTCCAGAGGAGGCGCGCCGGGAGGATGAGAAGTGTCGCCAAGATCAGCGTCATCAAAAGATCCCCGGCGGTTGCAACGAAGGGAGAACTGATGCCGAGCAAGCTGTCCGATATGGGCATTCGGCCGGCGTGGATCGCCAGGAAAACCACCACAAGGGTGAGCATCCACATGAGATCGGCGGCACGCACGGTCGGCGACGCAGCGTCGGCGTCTGCCCGCAGTCGAGCGAAAGTCTCATTGGGAGGGAGGCCAAGCTCGGCGTCCGGGTGAGCGGCCCCGCCGGCGGCCGCGTCGGGCGCCGCGACTTCACCCGGCGCCATCAGCACCCGCCAGCCTGCTGCCGCGATATAGGCGCCGACGACGACGCCAATCGCCCGCTCTGCGCCGATGATCCGACTGAGATGCCACAGAAGCGCCGCGCATCCGAGATCGACAAGCCCGTTGACCCCCGCGGGAACGCGTGGCGTGTGGGAATTACCCAACGCAGTCAGAATCTTGCCGAAACCGTCGACCAGGAGAATCGCGATGAGGAGGATCAATAGGCCGTTGAGCACCAGCGCGGAACTCAACAGCAGAAGGTTTCCGGCGAGCAGCGCAAGCAGACACGGCAGGTAGGCACTTGCGTCGGACCGCCGCGGCGAGGTGAAAGTGGAGTATGCCTCCACCCCGCTCAGCACCATCAGGGGAATCCCGAGGATCGCGAGCGACCATCGGCCCACTGCCATGGGCGCGGCCAGAGCAAGCACTCCCAGCGTCATCAAGAGCGCGCCCGCGACACGCTTTCTCAAGACTCCGGAACGCTGCGGCATTGGTCACCCATTTGCAGGGGGCTCGATCCAGGAGAGCGAGGCGCCCATAGCGGACATCGGCTTGGTAGCTATCCCGCAGCGCACGGGCCTACTGCCGCATTATGTGTTGATCGCCAACTAGCGAGGAATAGTGCACGAGACCAAGCACGACTGCGGAAGGACCGGACAGGCTTCGTCAGTATTTTTCCGCTACGACTTTCATTCCCTTCAGGGACAGCTGGTCATCGTATTTATGTTTGTCCGACCGCTTGGACAGCTTGACCTTCGCGTGCCGTACCTTCTCGTAGGGGATTCGCTTCAGGATATGCGAAATGCAATTGAGCCGCGCCCGCCGCTTGTCGTCCGAGTGCACGATATACCAAGGCGCGTGCTTGGTATCCGTTTTGCTCAGCATCATGTCGCGCGCCTGCGAGTATTCATACCAACGCCGATATGATTCGAGATCCATCGGGCTCAATTTCCACTGCCGCAGCGGATCGTTGATGCGCGCCGAAAACCGCCGCTCCTGCTCGTCCCTCCCGACCTCCAACCAGATCTTGATCAATATGATGCCGGCATCGACGATGTATTTTTCGACTTGCGGGCAAAGACTGAGAAAATGGTGGTTTTGCTCCTCGGTGCAAAATCCCATCACGAATTCGACGCCGGCGCGGTTGTACCAACTGCGGTCGAAGATGACGATCTCGCCGCCGGCCGGGAAGCGCTCGATATAGCGCTGCATAAACAATTGAGTCTTTTGACGGTCCGAGGGGGCTGGCAGCGCCACCACGCGAAACACCCGCGGGCTCACGCGCTCGGTGATGGCCTTGATGGTCCCGCCCTTGCCGGCCGCGTCGCGGCCTTCGAACACGATGATGATGCGCGC
>DATFQX010000185.1:0-2212 GCA_035263865.1 Xanthobacteraceae bacterium | reverse complement strand
CGACTTGGTGGCGTCGCGGCAGAGCGCATCGAACGCGGGCCGTTGCGACCAAAAGTGACGGCCACCAAGCGGTAGATACAGCTTGCGCACCTTTCTGTTCAGACGCGGACTCCCGCTCGACCGTGTCGGCAGCTTCAATTGTTTCCAGATGGCTGACTATTTGTCTGCAATGGCTCCTGTTTCAACCAATGCACTATCATTGCTCGGAGAGTCGGGTTATGCCCTTGCGGGGTATCGAGCTTTTTTAAAGCACGCGAGAAAACCCTCTTCGCATGATCAACAGTCACCTCGGCATGGTGTTTGGCCGACCTGCGGACCAAACTGCGCAGCGTATATCGCTCACAATTTTCCAGGAACGTTAGGGCTCTTTTGTAGGACTCTCCGTCTCCGATCCCGTATGAACAGTGCAAAGCCCTGATCTCTGCCGCAAGAAACTGATACAAGAGTATACGGTTCGTTCTCTTGCCCACGGCGAACGTTAGACCCCTAAGCAGTCTTGCAAAGTTTTCATTCGTCATTTCCAACATTCGGTTTCCTCCAGGAAGCGGGCAGCGTGGCGGGACACCGGCATACCTGTGAATAAGATCGGGCTCTTTCACGTCACCCGCTGAAACGGACCGGTGGTCACGCGACTGCGCTGCGGTGGACATACAGGTAATCGGCCGGAAGGCGCATCCGCCGACAAGCCTGAACGGCTGGGTTGGATGCCAGAACGAGGCGGTCTGCTAAAGCTCCTGCCTGCCGGATAACCTCGGCTTCCCAAGGATGCAAGCCGTGTCCGTTGAGACCCAAGATCGTCTGCACCCAATTAGGCGTCAGATCAACGCCGGCTCGTACCAGCAGGTCCTGCGCGGGCCTTAGCAGAAGCGGCAGAATCGGCGCCGAGCGCATGATCGTGAGAAACTCAAGCACAACGTTCGAGCGCTCCAGCCGGCCGGCCATCGCATGGAATAACATTTGAAGTTCGACTTCAGATGTCGGTGCGCCCGTGGCCCCGTAAAGACTCGCGGCCGGAACACCCTCGGCATAATAGCGGTCGCGCTCCGGCGAAGAGAGCGGCTGCACATACATGTGATAAGCTTGCAGAAAGCCGTATGCGGCCGTGCCCTGAACCCAGTTCAGGAGATCGGGTTCATTGGCACGATAGGCTTCGCCTGACGCTGTCGTGCCTGCAACCATCCCATGCATTCGTCGAATGCGGGCTATCATGGGCTCGGCCGTGCTGAGGGCACCGTAAACTGTCACCATGGCGGCAAGCCCTGTCCTGCGCAGCCGCCGGATCGGATCCAGACGGAAAGTCGTGTGTTCCCAGACGCCGGTGCGGACACGCGGTTCGGCGAGCTCCATGATCACAGCGGTGACGCCGCCGATGAAAAGAGAGAGCGGGTTCTTGAACACGCGCCAGGAGACGGACTCAGGCGGTAGAAGAGCAGCCTCGCCGACCGGTCGCGAGAAATCGATGTGAGACCGGTCGCCGGGTTCAAGCAGCACCCGCGCCATAGCCTCCACGCTGCTTTGCAAGGGCCAAGGCAGGACGATCGGCGTGGTCACGGTAACAAAGGCCATTTACAAACCTGGTGCTATTGAGCGGCGAATGAACGTCTCGCCGCAGAACGCGACCGCCGGCCCTGAGCCACAGCGCAGTCTATTTGCGCGACTGTCCGGCGCGAGCGCAACCAACTCCGCCGCCTGCTGGCGAATCTTGGTGGCATTGGGCGTGGTTCAGCGGATATCGAGGTGCACGTTGCGCCCGATACTCCAGCCCGATTTCCTGAAGCCAATGCTGAAATGTCCAATGCGAGCATCGTTCGCAGCGGCGGGCACGATTACGCCAATGCGCCACATCCGATCGCCCTGCTGCGCGCGCGCCGCGAGCGGCCACGCCGCCGCGCCGCCGAGAAACGTGATGAACTCGCGGCGCTTCACTGCCAGTTTCCCGTGCTTCCGGCCGAGAGGATAGCACAGCACTGCTGCGTTCCGGGATCTCAAGTGAGGCATCAGATTGATCATGCCCACGATCACGCGCCGCTACGCGGCCGAACCGCTTTCCTGGCTTTTTTTGCAACCGTCTTCTTCTTCTTCTTTTTTGCCTTTTTCCCAACCTTCGTCTTTGCCTTTTTCTTCCCTGTCGGGCGCGTAGCGCGTCCACCCCCGGCCTTCCTAGCGCTCCTCGCCCGAGCCTTGACGACCAGCGGGCGCGCGCCAGCCCAGT
>DATFQX010000184.1:0-3348 GCA_035263865.1 Xanthobacteraceae bacterium | reverse complement strand
CATGTGTCGGCAGGCGGCATTTTATGTTGACCGCATCCTGCGCGGGGACAGTCCCGCCAACCTCCCGGTGCAAGCGGGAACCAAGTTTGAGACGGCGATGAACCTCAAAACGGCTAAGTCGCTCGGGCTGACCGTGCCACCAGTCCTGCTTGTGGCCGCCGACGAGGTGATCGAATGAGGAGGCGCGAGTTCATCACCATGCTCGGCGGTGTGGCGGCGGCGTGGCCGCTCGCGGCGCGCGCGCAGCAGGCGGCGATGCCGGTGATCGGATTTCTCAACACCAGGGCGGCCGGCGAGGATCCGCACCCCTTGGCCGCGTTTCACCAGGGCCTGCGCGAAGCCGGCTATGTCGAGGGCCGGAACGTGACGATCGAATACCGCTGGGCAGAAGGTCACAACGATCGACTGTCGGTATTGGCAGCCGATCTGGTTCGCCGCCAGGTGACCGTGATTGCCGCGAACAGCCAAGCTACGGTAGCGGCCAAGGCTGCGACCACCACGATCCCCATTGTCTTCATCACTGGCGCCGATCCGGTTCAAGTAGGCTTTGTTGCCAGCCTAAACCGACCGGGCGGCAATCTCACAGGCTTGAGCACGTTAGATACGGAACTGGGTCCGAAGCGAGTGCAGCTACTGCACGAGATGCTCCCGAAGGCGGGCACCATAGCCGCGCTTGTCAACCCGACTTTTCCCGGTAGCGATATTCAAACGAGAGATCTGCAAGTAGCGGCGAGCACGCTGGGGCTGCAACTCCATATCCTGCACGCGAGTACCGAACACGAGATCAATACGGCCTTCACAGACCTGACCCGACTGCAAGCCAGCGGACTCGTGATCGGCAACGATCCATTCTTCAATGCCGCGAGCGAACAGCTTGGCGCACTGGCGCTGCGACACGCCGTGCCCGCGATCTATGAGTTTCGCGCGTTCGTCGCAGCCGGCGGTTTGATAGGCTACGGACCCAGCATTACGGAATTGTATCGTCTTCTCGGTGTCTGTACCGGCCGGATTCTCAAAGGCGAGAAGCCGGCCGACGTGCCGGTCCAGCAGGCCACGAAAGTCGAGCTGTTCATCAATCTCAAGACCGCCAGGACACTCGGCCTGACAATTCCTCTGCCACTACTCGGTCGCGCCGACGAGGTGATCGAGTGAGGCGCCGCCAGTTCATCACGCTGCTCGGCGGTGCAGCTGCTGCGTGGCCGCTCGTTGCACACGCGCAGCAGGTGATGAAGATGCCTCGCATAGGCCTCCTGTCACCGGGCCGCTCCGGGCTTCCCGATCCAACCCGCAACATGCTCAATGCCTTCCTGCAAGGACTGCGCGAGCTCGGTTACGCGGAGGGACAGAACGTCGCCATAGAGGGACAGTATGCGGAAGGGAGGCCGGATCGTCTCCCTGAGCTGGCCACTGAATTGGTTAGGCTCAAGGTAGATATCATTGTCGCGTTTAGTACGACAGCGGCGCGCCCGGCCAAACAAGCGACCGGCACAATCCCCATTGTCGCGGTAGGCATGGCCGATCCAGTCGCCGACGAACTCGTCGCTAGCCTTGCACGACCAGGCGGGAATGTGACGGGGACAACCTTTCTTGGTCCAGACTTGGTCGCCAAACGCCTACAGCTACTGAGAGAGGTCGTTCCGGGACTCTCCCGCGTGGCGGCCCTATGGCATCCCCATGCATACAGCGAACGCACGATGGCAGGCGTATTGAAGGAGGTGGAGGCTGCGGCCCGCACCTTGGGACTGCAGCTTCAACTGGTGCCAGCGGATAGCCCGGACGACATTGCCGGCGCGTTCACCGCAATGACCAGAGAGCGTGCCGAGGCTCTCATTGTATTTCCCAGCCCGATGCTGTTTAGCGAATACGGACGCATCGTGAGCATGACCGCAAACAGCCGACTGCCGGCAATGGGCGCAGCGCGGGAGTTCGTGGATGTCGGAGGTCTGATGTCCTATGGAGTGAACCTGCCCGGCCTTGCCAAGCAAACCGCCACGTATGTCGACAAAATCCTGAAAGGGGCAAAGCCGGCCGAGTTGCCCGTGGAGCAGCCGATCAAATTCGAGCTGGTGATCAACCTGAAGACGGCGAGAGAGTTGGGGCTGACGATTAGTCGTGAGTTTCTGCTAGTTGCCGACGACGTGGTTGAATGAAGCGCCGCGACTTCATCACGCTGCTCGGCGGCGCGGCGGAGTGGCCGCTCGCCGCCCGCGCGCAGCAAGCCGGCAAGGTGATCCGGATTGGCTTTTTCGGGCCCGCTCTCACAGACCCGGTGCCGATCGCCTATTATCAAGCCTTCCTCGCGGAATTGCGCGAAAGCGGATTCGTTGAAGGGCAGAATCTCACCTCCGTCTACCAACCCTTCGACGAGCCTCGCGGGCCGTTTGCGGCCGCGGCCGAACTCATCCGCACGCAGCCGGACCTGCTGGTCGCCGTGGGCCCGGAAATTTCGCTACAGGCAATTGTCGCCGCGAGTCTCGCCGTGCCCATCGTCTTTGCCGCGGTCAACTACGATCCGCTCGCGCGCGGTTATGTTGCCAGTCTTGCGCGCCCTGGAGGCAATGTCACCGGCGTGTTTTTTTTCGGCCGCTGGAACTCGCCGCCAAGCAACTCGAAATTCTGACCGAGGCATTTCCCGGACGGCGGCGGCTCGCAGTGCTCTGGGACGGGCAGTCGGCCGACCAGTTCGCCGCTGCCGAGAGCGCCGCGAAAGGCCGCAACGTGGAGCTTCAGAGCCACCGGCTTGAAGAGATGGTTCTCGTCCTCTCCGGCCCTGGCTTCACGCGATACCGCACGCAGATTGCCGAGCTGGCAATCGCGCACCGTCTGCCCAGCATGTTCACCTTCAAGCATTACGTCGATGTCGGCGGCCTTATGTCATATGGCGTGGATTTCCCGCCGATGTACCGCCGCGCCGGCTCGTATGCGGCCAGGATACTCCGCGGCACCAAGCCCGCCGATCTGCCGGTCGAGCAGGCGACGAAATTCGAGACCGTGGTCAATCTTAAGACCGCGAAGGCGGTCGGCGTCGAGCTGCCAACTTCGATCCTGCTGCGCGCCGACCAGGTGATCGAGTAATGCTGTTTGCTGCTCCTGCTCGCGGCAGAAAGTGGCACTGAGCGACGGATTTGCATCTTGATGGCCGATCGTCGCTTTCGGGGGCGAAGCGGAAATGCCGCCCACGTTGCGAGCCTATCGATCTGGCGCACATGACCCATAGCTGCCAATCGACAGCGAATTTTGCTGTGGTGCACAACCGACCTCATGACGTGGTAGTGTATGCTCGTCGGCCCATGGGAGGGGCTCGGTGAGACGGCGTCGCACTATAACCCGTAAACCAGCGAAAACGCA
>DATFQX010000183.1:0-16839 GCA_035263865.1 Xanthobacteraceae bacterium | reverse complement strand
ACCGGACGGCTGATGCAGCATGATGCGCGAGTTCGGGAGTGCGAACCGCATGTCCTTCTGGCCGGCAGCCAGCAGCAGCGATGCCATGGAGGCGGCTTGGCCGACGCATAGAGTGGAGACCGCCGGGCGGACAAATTGCATCGTGTCGTAGATCGCAAGCCCGGACGTCACGACGCCGCCTGGCGAGTTGATGTACATCGCGATCTCTTTCTTCGGATTGTCCGCTTCCAGGAACAGGAGCTGGGCGACCACGAGGGTCGACATCATATCCTCGACCGCACCGGTGATGAAGATGATGCGCTCCTTCAGCAGACGCGAGAAGATGTCGTAGGCGCGCTCGCCCCGGTTGGTCTGCTCGACCACCATGGGGACGAGGGTATTCATGTAGGTATCAACGGGGTCGCGCATGGAATCAACCTGCCTTAGATCGGCGGCTTGGGACCGTCGGCGCGAATCCGCCATGTTGCTTCAGAACCGCAACGCATTTGGTCACTCATTCATCAAAGATATAGCCGGAAACGCCGGCGACAAGCCGCTACAATCGACATTTCCCAGATAAAAGAGCCCGGCTGCGCTCATTGCTGTTTTTCACGCTGCAACCGCATCGCCCGAAAACGAGACACCAAAAATGGCCCTCGGAGACCGCCAGGGCCAGGATCTCAGCAGGCATTCTGCCGCTTCCCCGACCGTTCACATCTTAGCTGAGGGAGACCGCATTGGGATCAAGGCGAATCGTGCGTCTGAGCTGCGGGGACGGGAAGACGCGGCTCGGGCCTTATTCCGGAATCTCAGCCCGGGTTTCTCGCGCGCGCTTGGTCATCGAGGCGCATCGATGTGGTGAACGGTGGCTACTGGCCTGACATAATGAGCAGTGTGTCGTAGAGCTATCGCGGGAGCCATCCCCCCGGCGATTGAGCCGGAACGTGGGACGGTAGAAGCGGGCGTCTTGCACAGACAAGGCGGAATAGGGGCGTCACTCGGTCTTCCCGTCCGGGTGCACAACACAAGGGGATTAGCACGTACAGCGCCAGCATGAACATCATCCAAACAATGATGATGAACGCCACGATGCGTCACTTCCCCTGAAGATACTGGAGCGTCACTTCCCCAGCAGGGTCTGAGTGCGATCTTGTAATCTCTTGATCAAGGCGTCGGCACCGCCTGAGGCAATGATAGAGGTGAATTCGTCGCGTCGCATCGCGAGATCACTGATCGTTCCGTTGAGATAGACGTCGATCACCCGCCCGCCGCGGACCAAATAGTTTATGTGCACGGTCCGCCCGCCGGGTTGCAGCAGCTTCGTTTTGACGATTTCGCCGCCACCACGCGATTCCGGACTTGTCTGCGGATCGACGACGAAGCTTTCCCCCGAATAATTGCTTATCTGGCTCGCATAATCTGCGACGATGAAGCGCGTGAAGGCATCCCGGACCGCCGCCTGCTGTTCCGCCGAGAAGCTTCGCCAAGCCGGCCCCACCGCCAGCCGCGTCATCATCGCGAGGTCGAAGGCGGCGGTAATGGCAGGCGAAAAGCGCTTGTCGCGCTCACGCACAGTGAGCCGTCCAGCCTGCCGGATCGTCGGCATCAATTCCTGATAATACGTTTGGATGTGCGCGGCGGCAGCGCTCGGTGTCTGGGCGCGCAATGGGTTCGAACCGAGTAGCACCATTGCCATCATAACCGCGATCGAGGTCGCGGAGGGGCTCGGGACAAGCTTGAAATCCTTCATCGCAAGCGCTTCCACTCGTCCGGACAATTTCGGATTTAGCCAGCCGCCTTCTTCAATGTGCGGCGAGGCAATCGCCCGCACGATCTTGTCGAAAAGCGTTTTTTTTGGGACTCGATTGAGGCCGCGTGAAGCGGCGCCCGGTCACAAATTCGACAATGCATTGGTACAAATTTGCAAGGAGTTTTCGGGGCCGGGCCTTGTCCACGATCATCAGAGTGTATTGACCGAATTGCGATGCAAATGCGCAATACAATCGGTCCACAGCAATCCATACTAAAAAGTGGGGAATTTGCAACGACGGCCGCAATCACACGGCTGGTGCAGTTGTCCAAGCGCTATTCGTGGTCGGTGATCCTCGGGTTCTTGCTGCTGGTAATCGTTTCGCTCGGCTATTTCACGCGGCATTTCGCCATTACCATGGATAGCAACAAACTCTTGTCGAGTTCGCTGCCGTGGCGACAACAGGAGGTCATGCTCGATGCTGCGTTTCCGCAACGGATCGATCGAATCGTCGCCGTCATCGACGCGAAGACACCCGAAGCCGCCGACGATGCGGCTCTCGCGCTGGTGAATGGGCTTTCGTCTCGGTCGGACGTGATCCGCACCATCAGCCGTCTCGACGGCGAGGCGTTCTTTGAGCGGAACGGAATTCTCTTCCTCAGTGTCGACGAGGTACGCCGTGAAACCGCCGAGCTTATTTCCGCGCAGCCGTTCCTCGGGACGCTGGCCGCGGACCCGACACTGCGCGGCATCTTTCGCACCTTCTCCCAGTCGCTCGAAGGCGTGCGCCTGGAGAAAGCGAATCTGGAAGATCTTAGGCCGGGGATGGCGGCGGTCGCCGATGCCCTGGAACGCGTGGCGGAAGGAAAGGCCCCTGCCTTCTCTTGGCGCACGCTGATCACCGGGCGGACGCCGAAGCCCTCGGAGCTTCGTCGCTTCGTGAACATCCAGCCTGTCCTGGACTTCAATGACTTGCAGCCCGGAGGCAAGGCCACGGCGGTCATACGCGACGCGGCATCCAGGCTTGGGCTCACCCCCGAAAAAGGGGTGAAGGTGCGCCTGACCGGATCCGTCGCCCTGTCGGACGAGGAATTTGCCACCATCGCGGACGGCGCGGCCTTGAACGGCGCCGTGACATTGCTGCTCGTCGGCTTCGTGCTATGGCTCGCGCTGAAGAAGGCGCGCGTCATCCTGGCGGTGTTCGTGAGTCTCGTTTTCGGGCTGATTCTCACAGCAGCTGTCGGGCTGTGGCTGGTAGGAGCGCTGAACCCGATATCGGTCGCCTTCGCCGTGCTGTTCGTCGGATTGGGGGTTGATTTCGGCATCCAGTTCAGCGTGCGCTATCGGTCCGAACGCCATGCCTCCGGCGCAATGGATCGGGCCCTTCTGGCGACCGGCCGCGGCATGGCGGGACCGCTTCTGCTCGCCGCCGCTTCGATCGCGACCGCGTTCTACTCGTTCCTGCCGACCGCCTATCTCGGACTGTCCGAACTCGGGCTGATCGCCGGCACCGGAATAATCATCGCGTTTGTGACGACGGTTACCTTGCTTCCGGCCTTGCTCGCGGTGCTCAATCCATCCTCCGAGCAAAGCCCGATCGGCTATGCCGCGTTGGCGCCGCTGGATCGCTTTCTCGACAAGCAGCGCAACTGGATCGTCGGCGTGACCTTGGCGGCAACGGTTCTCGGCTTGCCGCTGCTTGCAGGTCTGCGCTTCGATTTCAATCCGCTCAACCTGCGGGCGCAGGACACCGAATCAATCGCAACGTTGCTCGAGTTGATGCACGATCCTGATAACAGCCCAAACACCATTGAAGTGCTCAAAAGCGATCTCGTCCAGGCCTCGGCTCTGGCGGCAAGGCTGCGCCAGTTGCCGGAAGTGGGCCGCGTGCTGACGCTGCAAAGTTTCGTTCCCGAGGATCAGGAGGCCAAGCTCGCTCTCATCGAAGATGCAAACTTTTTTCTGCAGAATACCCTCAACCCTGACCAGATCGATGGCGAACCGACGTCGGCCGAAACCGAAGCAGCGCTCGACAACCTGATTCATGATCTGTCTGACGCGGCGCGTGATCTCGACAGCCCCGCCGCCGTGCAGGCCCGCCGCTTGGCAAGTCTACTGGCTGCATTGGCGAAAGCGCCGCGCGCCACGCTGGACGAGGCTGGTCAGGCTCTGGTCGCGCCCTTGAAAACGACGCTGCGCCAAGTGAGACGTCTCCTGACCGCCGAGCCGGTGAGCATCGATATGCTTCCGCCTGCGCTGAAGAAAGCCTGGCTGTCCGCCGACGGCCGGGCCAGGGTCGAGGTGGCGCCCAAGGGAGACGGCAACGACAACGCAACCCTGCACCGCTTCATCACAGCGGTCCGCAGTGTCGACCCTGAGGCTACCGGAAAACCGATTTTCATCATCGAGGCCGCTGACACGATGATTAACGCATTTGTCCAGGCCGGCATCCTATCGGTGGGGTCGATCGCGCTGATCCTATTCATCGCGCTGCGCCGCTGGATTGATGTCGCGTTGACGCTGGTACCCCTACTGGTCGCCATCGTGGTCACGCTGGAGATCTGTGTGCTCATCGGCCTGCCGTTGAACTTCGCCAACATCATCGCACTGCCGCTTCTTCTGGGCGTCGGCGTCGCTTTCAAGATCTACTACATCATCGCGTGGCGCTCGGGCGAGACGAACTTCCTGCAATCGAGCCTTACGCGAGCCATCTTCTTCAGCGCCTGCACGACCGCCATCGCGTTCGGGAGCTTGTGGCTCTCGCATCACCCGGGCACATCGAGCATGGGCAAGCTGATG
The DNA here is from genome assembly GCA_035263865.1 of Xanthobacteraceae bacterium. Taxonomy (GTDB): domain Bacteria; phylum Pseudomonadota; class Alphaproteobacteria; order Rhizobiales; family Xanthobacteraceae; genus VAZQ01. The sequence continues at coordinate 12,311 of DATFQX010000183.1, read as the reverse complement.
GGCCTGTCGCTGCTGACGACGCTTGCGGCCGCCGTCATCTTCCAGCCGGCCCTCCTGGCGACCCAGCAGCAGGCGCGCCTTCGTTCATGAGCGGCGAGAACCTTGCTAAAAATGCGGGGTGAGGCCAAAAAGCAACAGTTATTGCGAAGCGCAACTGGTACCCTACCGTGGGTCGAACTGATCGACGCGGTGCGCCAGGAGCCCCGCGCGTTTCCGCGTGCGTCGACCCTCGCGGCTTGTACGGAGACCCGACAAGGGATGAGTAAAGGACATGCGTCGCGTTCGAGATTGGCTCAAACGGACGATCGCGGTTGTAGTGCCGGTACTCGTAAGTGCATGCGCGGGCCTGCCGCGAGACGCGCCGCTACCGATCACTGATCCCCACGAGGAAATGAATCGTCAGGTGTTGGCGGCGAACCAAGAAGTATTGCGACCGATCTCACAAGGCATAAAAGCGGTAATACCGGGCCCCGTACACGACCGCTTGCATGATTTGAATTCGAATCTGAAGGAGCCGCGCATTTTCGTAAATAATGTAATGCAACTTCGGTTCGAAGCGGCCGCACATACCGCTGCCCGCTTTCTCGTGAATTCGACCGTTGGCATCGGCGGGCTCTACGATATCGCAAGCCATCACGGCTTGCCGCAGGAAAGCGGCGATTTCGGCCAGACTTTGTTTGTTTGGGGCGTCAGCGAGGGCCCATACGTGGTGCGACCCTATTTGGGCCCATCGACGATGCGCGATGCGGTCGGCTCGACGGTGGATATGTTCGGCAACCCGCTTGGTTGGCTGATAGGGACGCAAATAGCCGTAACCGTCGGCACCACAGGTTTGGATGCGGCGGACCGATTGGGCCAATTGAAAATGGCGGAAGACGCTTCCATCGATTTCTACAGCTTTATCCGTTCAGGTTATTACCAGACGCGGCGGGCGGAGCTGCGACAGTCGATCGGCCTGCCAGAAGTCGTCGCGTCACCGGCCACCACCGACCTTTACGACGATCCGGGTGATGTCAGCGCTACAATGACCGCCTCGGCGAACACGCAACGTTGAGCACATTGCTCTATCGCGTCTTCGCCTCGCTACGCTGGAGCAAATAGTGCCCTTCGATCCAATGCCAAACAAACAGGCCCGGAACACCCAAGGCCAACTCGCGAACTCTTTTTGATAAGGAAATGGCCAGCGCTGTGTCCGCCGGCAATCCGAACAGCGCCCCGAACAGGACAAAACTGCCCTCGAGGGCACCCAGTGCACCAGGCAGCATAAATGCTGCCGCGCGAACACCGGAACTGAGACTTTCCAGGATAAGTGCATCGACCACACTGAGAGGTTGCCCGAGACTCTGCATCACCAACCAAATTTCACCTGCGCCGGCAGCCCATCCGATCAGACGCAAAAGGTTGGCGCGCAACATGGCTGATCCGTCGCGGTATGTTGCCACGACCGCATCGTCAATCGCCGACGCGCTTTCGGCATACGCGGACAACCATTTTTCGCCGAGCAGGCGGCGAGCCAATTTCGCGAACCCGTCAAACAGACCGCGATGCTGCAGCAACACAAATGCCGTGATCGCCACAAAGAACACGCCGGTACCGATCAACACCGTGCCCGCCAGAAGAAGCACGCTGCGCTCGGTCGAGCGCATCAGCAGCAGCCCGACTCCGGACAACACAAATATCAACTGGGTCGCTACACCGACCGTGGTGTCGACGACCATGCTGGCGGCCGCTTGCGCGCCCGGCACACCTTGCAGGTGGGCGAGGCGCACGCTTGCGATATCGCCGCCGATGCTGGCCACCGGCAACAGCGAATTGATGGATTCACGGATCCAACGAATCCAGATAACCGTGATGGCATCCGGACGACTTGAAGCCGGTAGCAGCTCGCGCCATGAGAGAGCGCTGAAAACCAAGGGGACAACGTGAAACAAGGTTATCGGGATGAGCCACCAACCGATAACCAACATGGCGTGCGCCACCTGCGCGGCGCCGCTGTCGATAATCAGGTAGACGGCCAGCAAGCAGCCGAGAAAAGCGGCGATGATCAGCGAAGTTTGAATGATTCGCTCCTTGTTGTAGGTGTCGCGATGGGGCATTACCGAAAGATGTTTTGACAGCCATTCATCTTCTTCTATCACATGTCTTCTCCATCCCAATTGGGAGGCAAGCGTCCATGCAGCCTAAGGATTCGCGCATCGCGGTACCGATAGCACCGAACCTCGTTTTGCTGCCCGCTGTCGCGCCGCTCGCGGCATCCAAGGTGCACGCGCATGATGATGAACTCAGCGTACTTGGCCTCGGCCTCGTTCGACGCACGGTCATGGCTGCACGTCGCGCCGGCTACGGCCGGATCTTTTTTCTAGCGCGCGATCATGCCGCGCCATCCGGTATCACGACGATCCCCAACTGGGAATCGCTTGCCGATGCGCTGGTTGGGTCGCAACCTGCGCCCCTGGTCATCGCTCCAGCAACGATTCTCTCGGAAACAAATTGGCTCGATAGATTGGCGGCGACGCAGATCGAACCCGACGCCTGGGCCGGAATACCGAACCGGATCGTCGTGCTGGCTGCAGCGGCCGTACCGGATGCGCTCGCGACGCTGCAGGCGGACGGCAGGGCCTACGATATAACAGTCGTTCAGGACCGGCTGACTCGTCCGTTCGGGCCCGCGTCAGTTCCCATCGAAATCGACCCGATCGTCGTGCTGACATTGGAGGACATTCGCGTTGCGGAACGACGCCTCTTGCACGGGCTGATCAAGGATACCGACGGGTTCATAGCACGGCACGTCGATCGACGCGTTTCTTTACAAATCTCTCGGCTTTTAGCGCCAACAGCCGTTACCCCAAATCAAGTCACACTGATCTCGGTTGCCATCGGGTTGTGCGCCGCGCCGTTTTTTCTGTCTGCATTTTGGGCTTGTCAAACCGTCGGGGGGCTACTGTTTCTGGCGCATTCGATCGTGGATGGATGCGACGGAGAGTTAGCCAGGCTGAAATTTCAGGAATCGCGATACGGAGGCGTTGTTGATTTCTGGGGGGACAATGTCGTCCACGTTGCCATTTTCGCATGCATGGCTATCGGGTGGGCGCTGTCTTCAGCTGCGACGTGGCCACTAGGGGTCGGTGCAGCGGCAATAGTCGGCACCCTGGGATCGGCCGGCTTCGTGTATTGGCGACAGATGCGCGCCAAAGACGGCAGCGGCCCACTTTTTACATCGGTTTCCGCCGCTCCCGATGACCGTCTGACTCGGATGCTCGATGCCGCGTCACGCCGCGACTTCATCTACCTTGTGCCTGTGCTTGGGCTGTTCGGCAAGGCGAACTTGCTTCTGCTCTTGGCCGCAGTGGGGGCACCGATATTCTTTTTCTCTCTGGTATTTCTTGCAGTGCGCGAACGGCTCCAAGCCACGCGGACGAAATCCCGCACCCTAATCGCCAAGCGATAGGCGAGCCCCGCCCGCCGCGCTCGACCGCTGAGCAAGGTCTATCAATCGAGCACACAAAACTGCCTGCTCCAGGTTGCCGTTCTTACCGGCCGTCACCGCGGCCCGGAAGTCCTCGGCGACGGCGACGAACCAGTCCTGGTGATGCGATCCTTCCGACAAGGAAGGTGGACAAGACCAGTGGCGCTCCCCCGAATTCGTTGTGAGGACGACCCGCTCGTTGATCGCATTGATGCGGCCTCGCTCGCCCTCGATTTCGATCGAGTTTGAACGCTCCCCGCCGGCCCATGTGAGATAGATGTGGCCGGTCCCGGACATCAGATCGAGAGCGACAGTCGCCGTGTCCTCGAGGGGCCACTCGTGGAAGCAGCGCTTCTCGAGCACTGCAGCGATAGCGCGGGGAGAACCGGCCCAGCACGCGATACAGTAGAACGCATGCCAGCCGTGATCGATCAGAATGCCACCGCCCGCTAACGTTGGATCGATCCGCCAGTTTATCCCGCCGTCGGGCGCGACGGCGATCGCAGGCTGAGTGCGCAAAGCCCGCCAACGGATGGCTCGAGCGGCACCGATCGCGCCGTCGGCGATCAACGCCGAAATCTTCAGGCAGATCGGCGCTTTGAGCCAATTGTGAACCGTGTAGACAACCCGTCCGGCGCGCGCCGAAGCCTCGGCTACGAACTGTGCATCCGCCAGACGCGTGACCAACGGTTTTTCACAAATGACGTGGAGACCGGCTTGTAATGCTTGTTTGATGAGCGCCGCATGGCTGCTTGGCGGTGTGCAGATGTCTACGAAATCGAGCGTTTCGCCAGATAACAGATCATCCACGCTTTGGTACCACCGCGCTTCGGGGCACGCTTGGAAAAAGGCGTGGCGGCGCGCCAAAAGCACATCGGTCGCTGCGACAATCCTCACATCATTGCGCGACTGCCACCCTGGCAAATGCCCGTTCGCGGCGACGTTTCCGAACCCGATAAACGCGCCTCGCAGCACGCGTCCCCGCCTCAGTCGAGCCCAAATTTACGCGCGATGGCAGCGAATGATTGATCAAGGATGTCGATGCCGCACCTCGCTTCATCCTCGCTGATGACGAGCGGCGGGTTGATACGAATGACCTGCGAATACGACATCGTGACAAGGCCGCGTTCCAACGCCTCGTGGAAAAGAGTCCGGGTGATGGTCTTATCCAGGGGCACCTTGGTCGCGCGATCGGCAACCAATTCGACGCCAATCATCAGACCGCGGCCGCGCACGTCTCCGATAAACCGGTATTTTTCCTGCAGCTCTTTCAGCGCGGCAAGCATCAGCGCTCCGACTCGAGCGGAATTTTCAACGAGCTTTTCGGCGAGAATGATTTCCACGGCGCCCAGACCGGCGGCGGCGGCAAGCGGATTCCCGCCGTAGCTGGACGAACTCCCGCTCGACTCGCCGAACGGTTTCGCGGACATACGATCCAACGACGAGGCGACGCCACTCAGTGGAAAGCCGCCGCCGATCCCCTTGCCGATCGTCATGATGTCGGGCTTGAGATCGAATTGTTCACAGGCCCACATTGTTCCGGTTCGACCGAAGCCGGTCAGGATTTCATCTGCGATGAGAAGCGCGCCGAATTCATCCGCGATTTCTCGCACGGCGTGAACAAAATCGTCGGGCGGGATGACGTTGCCAGCCGTGCCTTGCATCGGCTCCAGGATTATCGCCGCAACCTCGCCTTGGGTATCGTTTTTCATGACGTTGCGCAGGTGCTCCGCGCAGGCAAGTCCGCAGGACGGATACTCAAGCTTCCAGGGACAACGATAACAATTGGCGTAAGGAGACAGATGCATCCCTGGAGGAAAGGGACCTTGGTGATTTCGGTAACTGCCGCCGAGGAGGCCGATGACGCCTGCGGTCTTGCCGTGATGGCCGCCCCAAAAGCCCACAAATTCGAATTTTTTGGTAACCGACTTGGCGAGACGGAACGCGGCCTCGACCGCCTCCGAACCGCCCGAGTACAGTTGGACGTGCGTGATGCCTTCGGGCAGCAGCTCGCTGACTAAATTGATAAACCGTGCTCGGGTCTCGGTCCCGAAGCTGCCGAAGGTAAAACGACCGAGTTGTTCGCTGAGGCGTTTGACATAGTGAGGATGACAGTGGCCGACGCTGCCAATCGCGACACCGGCGATGAAATCCAGGTATTCATTCCCATCGACGTCGACGATGGTACAGCCGCGAGCGTGGTCCACGACGATCTGCGAGTAGAGTGCAATCGATTGCAGGCCGGGAGCCATTGCTTCAGCCTCGCGATCGAAAACCGTCTTCGATTTGGGGCCGGGCACAACGCGGCGCTGGCCGATGCGACGTTGGGCACTGTCCCGTGACACGGCTGCGTCGCCAGGCGACGTGACGTCGTCCATGGATTAGCTCCTGGTCGCGGCCACGACGCGCGGGCACCGCTGAAAGCGCTCGGTCAGATGGTCCGCAATCGCGTGTGCAGCGCGATCGCGATATCGCGCATAACTTGGCCAGGCGTTGATGTCGACGATCACCGGTTCGCCGTTAGGCTGGATGATGGCGTCGCCACCAAAAATGTCGAGGCCCAACGCGGCTGCAGCGCCGAATGCCGCTCGGCGCAAACCCAAAACCTCGAATGAATAGCCCAGCATGCCTTTGTCGCGATGATAGAACCATTCGAACCAATTGGAGTCCACCGGGCCCGTAGCATTTCTCACCCCGTAGAATTTGACTAGATCGCCCGGCACGTGTTCCTGCGCAACAACGAAGGGGATGCCGCGCTTGGCAAATCCGTGCAGCGCCTCCTGCCAACCCTCCTCGGAAGCAGCGTACATGACATCGCGAGCTTCCGTCGCATGGAAATCGTAGCGCTTGACCCACGCTGCGGTCGGAGAGCGCGGCTTGTTCGCGTCACTGGCGACGATCTGGCTGGCGGGTGCGGAAACACGATGCCGGGCGAGGAGCTCGACCATGCGATGGCGATACGTGTTGCGAATTGCATTCGGCGAATTGACTATGACAGAGCCCGTCTTCTCCGCGTTACTAAGCCGATCAAGTATCGGACCGCGCTCGCACATCACGAATATATTCGCGAAATGGGTATCGAACTCAGCATCAGGCGTAACGAGCTCGACGTCGAAGCCCCGCGCCGCCAAAGCCCCACCGACGCTTTCCAAAATTGCGCGGTCGTCGTCGATCCGTCCCGGCGAGTGCGCCGGTTCGCGGTAAATGCCCCAACAGGTCCTAGCCGCGTTCATGCGCCTCCACAATCTCCGCGTTCAAGACCGAATTCCGCGGCCTCGGCCGCTGCAATGTCGCGTGCCCTATCAATGTCGAACACGCAAGGCAGCACGATGCCGCAAACCGGCTGGTGCTCGGCGACCAGCCAGCCGAGATAGTCGCGAAGCCGGGCGAAACTGGTCGTGGGTTCCGCTGGCCGCTGCGCTGGGAACCAATACAGGCCGGCGGTCACATGGGTACCATGAGTGCCCCCGAGCTGCCGAATTCGGCCGTCGGCGGCGTCGAACGTGGCCCACAGGGGATTTTCGCCGTCGACATGGTTGCTGAGACCGAGCGCAACGGCATTGCTTGCGAGGTCTGCTGCCGATTTTACAAAGGTGCAAAAGTCGCCGGCGGGCATAACGGCGTCGATCGTCGTAATCACTGCGGGCGTGCCGACGAGTCGGTTGGCGACAACCTGGAAACTCGCGTAGGACGACGGCGTCGTGCGCACAATCAAGTCGAAGTCGAAATCTTCGGCATGGTCGCCGAGCCATTGCCGGCAATCATCGCTTGTGTCGTTGATGATGATCGTCAATCGTCGAATCCCGACAGCCCGAAAGCGATCAAGCGTCAGGTCAATGAGGGGACGGCCGGCGACCGGCACCATCGGTTTGCTGACGCGATACCCGTCGGCCCGCAACCGGGTCCCGTGTCCTGCGGCGATGATGCCTCCCTGGATGATCGAACCAGATGATATCTCGGTCATGTCAAGATCTTCATGAGATCGCGCAGGTCCGCCACTGCATGTTCAACGGGCGGCTCGGCGCAGGCCTGAGCTTCGGCGGCGCGGATACCCTGAGGCGTCATCCAAATGAAGCGCATGCCGGTGCGTCGAGCGCCCTCGCGGTCGCGGCGCAATGAATCGCCCACGAACACGGTTGTTTCCGGCGTCGCGTGAAGCGACTCGAGGGCCACGCGAAAAATCGCGGGATCGGGCTTTTTGGCACCAACGCAGTGGCTATCCACCAAAACTGCAAAGAGTGGTGCCAGACCAGCACCGCGACACACCGCTTCCAGATTACCATAGAAATTTGACACGATGCCGAGTCGATAGCGTTCTTTTAATGCCTGCAACACGGGCCGATTGCCGGCGAAAGTGGCCGACGCTTCTGACAAGAAACGCGACGCTACGCGCATACTGCGATTGCCGTCGCTGCCAGCTTTGCCGGCTCTGATGCCGCGACGCACCAGCTCGGCTTCGAGGTTGGCGACCAATGCATGCACCGTTCCCGAAAGGTCGGTCGCGGGTGCCAAGCTTCCAACCAGTCGATCGTCGGCAGCGAAGAAACTGGACTCGAAAGTATCGGCAGTCAGATCGAGTCCTTCAGCGCGGTAGAATGAAAAAAAGCGTTCCTTCCATGGGACGCCATCAGCGTCGAGTGTGCCGCCAAAATCGAACAGTAGCGTTTCGATCGGCTCCTTCATGCGCGATAAGTCCGCAGGTCGAGCCGACTATCTTTCACCACGAGCTTTGCGTCGCCTGCCGCCTTCCGTTGGGAGAGGGAAACTACGCCCATCGATGAAGGCATTACAGGCATCAAGCGCAATACTGTCGCGCAATTGCCGCGGCGGACTTTTCATGTAATAGGCGGACGGCGCTACTAACGGGCCGCCCTCGCAGCGTTCCAACGCCAGCTTCACGCACCGGATCGCATCGATGACGACGCCGGCGCTGTTTGGCGAATCCTCGACCGAAAGTCGCATCTCCAGTTCAATCGGCCCCCCTCCGAAGCCGCGGCCCTCAATACGGATGAAGCAGACCTTGTTGTCCCGCTGCCACGGCACGTAGTCGGAGGGTCCAACATGGATGTCACGCGCCTCGAGTGGTTCATCGAGCTGCGATTGGACGGATTCAGTCTTGGAGATTTTTTTCGACTTGAGGCGAGTTCGCTCAAGCATGTTGAGGAAGTCGCTATTGCCCCCAGTGTTGAGCTGATAAGTCCGATCGATGCCAACTCCTCGGTCGGAGAAAAGTCGAACCAATGCACGGTGTATGATAGTCGCACCAACCTGGCTCTTGATATCGTCGCCGATGATAGGGACTCCGGCGTCCCGAAATTGCTGCGCCCAATAAGGGTCGGAGGCGAGGAATACGGGAACACAATTAATCATGGCAACCCGGGCATCGAGGCAGGCCCGCGCGTAATGCTTGACCGCTTGTTCCGACCCTACTGGCAGATAGCACAGCAAAACTTCGGCGCCTGAATCACGCAGCACGGTCGCGATATCTGTCGGTTCGAGATCGACGGGACGAAAGGCGGCATCGTCGGGATAATCGGCCATGTGCGCGGCAATGCCATCGAGGACCGGACCTGCCTGCACTACGACGTTCGACACCGGCAGAGCGCTTCGAAAGATGCGGGTGCAGTTTGGCTTTGCGAAGATCGCCTCCTCGAGCGGCCGGCCGACCTTGCGACGGTCTACGTCAAACGCCGCGACGAACTCGACATCCCCGCAGCGAAAACCGCCGATGGAATGTCGCATAACACCGTCGAGTGCAGTGCCTTGGCGATCGCGGTAGTATTCGACACCTTGCACCAAGGCACTGGCACAATTGCCGACGCCGGCAATGGCTACTTTAATCTTATTTCGTACCGGCATGGCACTCCTCACATTGCCCAGGTCACAAATGATCTATTGAACCCCAATTGGAATTGGCTATTCAGGCCGGCCGAGATCGTATTGTACAATGATAGAAACGACACAATCCGCGCCGCTGCTAGGCACGCAACTCCTCCATTTAGCAAAGAGAATATCGCGGCGCGGACGGATGGCAAACAAGGCGGCACAGAGAAGGGTTGCGATTTGGTTACGGCGGTCGGTCAGGTCGGTTTAGAGAAAGAGAGAAGCAGCCCTGATAGGAACAAGCTATTGAATCAAGTAAGGTTTTTACGTTCACCCCGAGAAATTCGGCCAACGCCGACGTTCATCGTACGGATCGACTCTGATTCGCTTGTCAAGCTCCGAGTCATAGCGACTCAGGTAGCATTAGGCTCGGCGGGCGAAGCCCAACAATCAGGTAACGCACCGTCCAACTCTCGTGCTGATCAGCTTATAAAGTCGGTGTATGGGCGAGGCCCGGCTTCCAGATTGATTGGCCGAGGACGGGCATGCCTCCCTCGAAGAACTCTGCAGTCTCCAAACTCATCACTCACGGCTTTTTGGGGGCCAAAGTAGCTAATGTGCGACGCCGGCCATTTTTGGACCTTATAGTAGCGCGATAAATCGGGGGGCTGGTCTTCAATGTCGAATCCCATGCCGGTCGTCGCCGTTACCTCGCTTTTGCTCGAGGCTCGCATCGCTGTGGGGCCAGGCGTATCGGTCATCTGCGGCCAAGCCTCGCAGCTCGTTACGTCCCTGCAGGCAGCGATAGAGCGTGGTGCATTGGGTGTTATCAGTTTTGGAGTTGCCGGTGGTCTAGTGCCCCATCTCGCTCCTGGAGACTGGGTGATCGGGTCAGGAGTGAGGACCGGTGACGAGCGCTATCCGGCAGATCCAAGATGGTCGCGTCGCTTGCTCGAGGCAATTCCCGGTTCTGTTCACGCGGAAATCGCCGGGGCGGATGCTCCAATCGCCTCTTCCTCGGACAAGATCCGACTACATGGGCTCACAGGCGCAGTGGCGGTCGACATGGAGTCCCATATCGCGGGCAAGGTCGCCAATCTACACAATATTCCATTTGCCGTTTGTCGCACGGTTATTGACGCGCTGGATCGGGACCTGCCGCCAGCCGCGGTAATCGAATTGCGGCACGACGGTACCCCCGACCTATTGGCAATTTCGCGCTCGGTTACGCGTTATCCGAATCAGATCTCGGCACTCGTGCGCACTGCAGTCGATGCCTGGACCGCCCGCAAGGCTCTGCGCTTGGGCCGGGGCCTGCTGGGCATGGGGCTTAGTTGCCCTTATTTCAATGAGCCGACTTCCGCGCTAGCCGGAGCGGATGTTTTCGCTGCGACGCAGTTGCGCTCCGTGGGATGTTGAATGTGCGGCATGGTGCCGCCCAATTCGTATGCTGGACGAACAAAATCAATTTGCAACGCAATCCGCACAAGCCCAACTTGCAGCGGAGCCGCTGGGATCCCGGGCCCTAAAGCGTGATGACTCTAGGTTAGCGCGTATCCTGAGTTTCTGAAGTAGTTGGCACATTCCTGGTGGGTGAATGTGCCCAGAAGCTGACCGATTGCCGCGCAGACAGCCTCGACGGTTCGCGCGGCGGCCTTGCGCAGGAGATGTTTGAGTTTGGCGAAGGCCTGTTCGATCGGGTTCAGGTCGGGTGAGTATTTCGGCAGGAAAAGGAGCTTGGCGCCGGCGGCGCGGATGAGGCGGCCTACAGCTTTGCCTTTGTGACACAACGCGGAGCAATCCGCTGCGGAGCTGGTGGAGCGAAGGGCGGAGCAGAAACGTGTCGAGCATTTGCGCCTCGCTGGCTATCTGTGGCTGTGGAAGCCCGGTCATCGACCGGTCGGAAAAGCGAAGGGGACGGTCCACAACAAGACGCAACTCATTCGCGATGCGATAGCGTTAGCGGCGGACAAAATCGGTAATTTCCTGTACTCGCATGAGACGTTATCGATGTGGAGCCGACGCAGTGGTGGCTCGGGCCGCCCACGCGGCTCGGGCGTTTTGTTTGCGGGAATGGTGGTGGTACGGTTTGACAGCGCGGCAGAAACGCTAAGCGTGCCAATGCGCGCTTTAGCGGCGGTTTGACAGCGTAAGTGCTTGAATGCGCTCGAAACGATTACAACGCCGCGAGTTCATCACGCTACTCGGCGGCGCTGTGGCATGGCCGGCCGCGGCGCGCGCGCAGCAGCAGGCGATGCCGGTGATCGGATTTCTCAGTTCGAGCTCGCCTGACGAAACCGTTGGGCGCAAAGGCGCTTTGCGAAGCTGATGCCGAGCCGCTTGGTACCGATATCATTCATTCGGTTCTCAACCCGATCGATCGCTTGACTGGCGCCATTCATATTTACGGTGGCGACTTTTTTGCCGCTGAACGCAGTGAGTGGGACTCGAGGAGCATCTGTCCGACGGCGAGAGAACGCGACGAGTGTTCGAGGAAGCAAACGCTCGGTTCGAAGCGACCAAACATCTCCGGGCAAACTAAATGGCGACGATGCCGGTGCCCACGCCCGGCTAATGGCCGTTTATGGCATGTCGCGTCGTTTCGCTGCCGTGAAAAAGTTGGACGTAAAGCAGACATTCCGCAGCCGTCGTCAACGGGCCCATCCGGCGAAAAAGACCCCCAGCGGACATGAGCAGGCCGCTTTTGCTGCGATGCGCCGCCTCCGACCTGCTATACTCCGTCCGTGATCCTTGGCCTTGGGGTCAGCCCCATGAGGCGGCGGGACTTCATCACTCTACTCTGCGGCGCGACAGCCGCGTGGCCTCTTGCGGCGAGGGCGCAGCAGGGCGGTCGCGGGCGGCGGATCGTTGCGCTGATGTCGATGGCCGCCGACGACCCGGAAGCGCAGCCGCGTGTCGCCGCGTTCGAAAGCGGACTGCGGGAGCTGGGGTGGCTGGATGGACGCGACCTGCGGATCGAGTATCGCTGGGTGGCGAGCGACGGCGATCTCTTGCGCCGCAA
>DATFQX010000182.1:0-3703 GCA_035263865.1 Xanthobacteraceae bacterium | reverse complement strand
ACCGAGGCGAGGACACTCAATTGCGGCAGCTCGATCCCGAGATTGCCGCAGAACAGGCGCGACCAGGCGCCGCCGGCCAACACCACCGAGCCGCAGGCGATTCGGCTCCTTTCGGTAACCACACCTACCACGCGGCCTGCCGCAGTCTCGATGCCGCGCACCGCGCAACCGGTAAGGATGGTCGCTCCGAGACGACGCGCCGCCCGGGCGATCGCCGGCCCCGCCATTTGCGGCTCGGCCTTGCCATCGGTCGCCGTAAAGAGGGCACCGGCATATTCCTTCGCGATGCCTGGCAAGCGTCGCGCGATTTCAGCGCTGCCAATGATCCGGCTATCCAGCTGATACTGGCGCGCATGGTCGAGCCAGTCTTCGAACCGTGCGAGATCCGCCCGCGTTTCAGCCAGATACATGATGCCGGAAGTACGGAAGCCGGTCTCGGCCTCGACCATCTCGTTCATGCCCTCCCATATCCGCAGACTCTCGATGGCCAGCGGCAGTTCGCGCGGATCGCGCGCCATCTTCCGGCACCAGCCCCAGTTGCGGCTCGACTGCTCGTGGGCAATGTGTCCCTTCTCGCACAGTGCGACCGAAACGCCCTTCCGTGCCAAGAACAGCGCCGTACTGGTGCCGATGATCCCACCGCCAACAATGACGACATCAACGCGGGTAGGCAGGGCCTCATCGGAGGGGACTGAATCGACACGAGGCCCCATGCTGTTTCCTTTGGCTTCGCTCACGGCTAGGTCTCACCACGTTAACCGCGATCCCTCCCCTAGTGATAGCGCTCAGGATCGCGAAGCGATTTAGTTGCCATGGCACGGAAGAACCCTGCCGATTGCGGTACTGTAGGTCCGCTTACTGATGTACTGCGGAGATTGAGAACGGCCCATAGCGACCTGCTTCGGTCGCGGACTACCCGAACCGGTCATCGACGGATCAGCGTTCGAATCGGACGTCGAGCTGCGATTTGGATGCGCTAAAGTTTGATATTCGCCGCTCGGATGACCTTGCCCCATTTCTCGTTCTCAGCAGCGAGAAACTTTCCGAACTCTGCGGGTGAAGTTGCAAAAACGTTTTCACCCCAATCGGTAATGGTCTGTTTGATTTTGGGATCGGCGAAACCGGCATTGATCGCCTTGTTGAGCGTATCGATGATTGGCGCTGGCGTATTCTTGGGGGCGACAACGCCCACCCAGCCGAGCGATTCATAGCCGGGTACAAACTCGGCAATGGTCGGCACATCCGGCAACGCTGGTATGCGTACTGCGCCGGTGACCGCAAGCGCGCGCAATCTGCCCGCTTTGATGTGCTCCGTCGCCTCGGCGATGTTGGCGAAGTAGACCTGCACCTGCTGGCTCAGCAGGTCGGTGATCGCCGGCGCCCCACCGCGATAGGGCACGTGCAACATGCGTATGCCTGTCATGCTCCGAAACAGTTCCCAGGAGACGTGCGGTGCAGAGCCCACACCCGGGGAAGCCACCGTGATGCTGTCAGGCATGGCCTTCGCTGCAGCGATGAGTTCAGGGACTGAGCGGGCCGAGAACGAGGGATGGACGACGACGACCAGCGGCGCCCGGTATATGCTCGCGACCGGCGTCGTGTCGCGCATGAAACTGAACTTGAGGTCCGTGTAGATAATCTCGTTGCGCAATTCGGTCGATCCGCAAACGCTTAGCATGTAACCGTCCGGCGCCGCACGAACGACGGCTTCGAGGGCGATGTTGCCGGTGGCCCCCGGACGGTTCTCGACCACGAACGAGCGGCCGAATTGCTTGGAAAGCCACTCGGCGATCAGGCGCGCATGGACGTCGTTCGTGCCGCCGGCGGGAAAGCCGACAATGAGGCGCACCGGCCCGGTCGGATAGGCTTGCGCTCGCGCAATGCGGGCCGTCGCAGGCACTGCCGCAATACCCGCGGCCAGATGTAGGAATTTGCGGCGAGGAAGTTTCATCGCACCCCCAGAAGCGTATGCGTTCGTTATCTTACAACGGTCAGCGTATCTACGACACTCATCTACGGTATTCGCCGAATAAAAACGGACAATATTGGAGGTGAAGCGGACATTGGGCGCGCGTCGCGGTCATGTCGATCGGTCGCGATTGACCCAAAGCGGACATAGACCGGATCTAAAATCCCGCAGTGCAGCGGTCTCGTGGTCTAGGTAAGATCGGTGAGGATGGCATCGAGCGCGTCACCGCCCAGACCGTGTTCGACATCTTGGAGGTCCCGCAGAGCAGCCGCGGTGCCGGAACGTGCCGACGGCTGGTAAAGCTGATGACAGAGCTGGGGTGGAATGCTGTTCGTGTGCGCGGACGCACACGCGACGGCTACGCGGGCGGGTTCGCGGGTACTGTCGCGACGCTCGGTACGGTCGCCATCAACGCAGCTGATCGAGATCGCACGCCCAGCGGCGGTGCCCTTAAGGCGTGTGCTCATAATATCAATATGGCGCGCGCTGCCAGAGAGAGCGCTCTGCCACGAAGAGGACACCCATGACCGTTCGCGTCGCAGCCATCGAAGTAAGCCACTGGCACGCGCTCTACGACGCCGCCTATCTGCGCCACCTGGTCGCCATGCCGGACGTGGAGCTGGTCGCCATCCAAGACTCGGACGCCCGTCTTGCCGCGAAACGAGCGGCAGAGGTGGGGAGCCCACCAACTTTCACGGATTACCGAAAGATGCTGGCGACGACCCGTCCTGACTTCGTGCTGGCGCTCGGGCGACACCGGCAGATGGCCGGCATCGCCCACGACCTGCTCGATCAGGGCTATCCCTTTCTCATGGAAAAACCAATGGGGATCAACGCACCCGAGGTGGACGCGGTAGCTGCCAAGGCGGCACGGCTTAATGCGTTCGTCGCCGTCCCGCTGGCGCAGCGCTACGCGCCCTTCGCCACGCGGGCCCGCGAGTTGCTCGCCGCGGGGCGCTTTGGCCCGCTGTCGCACATCTACGTCCGGATCAACCGGCCGGGGCCAGCGCGCTACCCAGCGTGGGATTGCGCCTGGATGCTCGATCCCGCCGAGGCCGGCGGCGGCTGCCTCCGGAACCTGGGCCCGCACGGGTTGGACATGTTCCTCCACCTGACCGGCGAGGAGGCGCAGGTGACTGGCGCCCAACTGAGCCGGCGCGCGCATGAGCACCCGGTTGAGGACTACGCTTCGGTAATCCTCCGCTCGGCGAGCGGCATTCTTGGTACCGTCGAGGTCGGCAATGGCTTCCCCCGAGACGGCACTGACGGTGAGTGGAAGATCGCTGGCCGCGACGCAATCCTCACAATGAAGGACGGGATCATGAAGCTCGCCACCGCTGACGGCGACGAGACCCTCCCGGGCGCCAACGTCACCGCGCCCGTTTTCACCACACTGCGCGATGCGCTCGACCACTGGCGGCGAGGCGCGGCGCCGCCGATCAGCGTGCATGACTGCGCACGGGCCGTGCGGCTGATCGATCAGGCGTACGAGTACGCAGGCTGATCATCGACCAGGTTCGCCGACGGCGATCGCTCGCGCGATGATGCAGACCGCGCAGCCGCGCGCCGAGTTGCCCTTCAAGGCGACCGCTGTGAGCGGCAGCTGTCGACCAGCGCCACGACTTTCTCGCGGAACGCCGGGCCGCTCTAGACCTATGGAGAGCCCACGTTGGCCGAGTTCTCACGGGAGTATCCCAAGAGCGCCGAATCGCTTTAAAAATCGTCGCATAATCG
>DATFQX010000181.1:0-2669 GCA_035263865.1 Xanthobacteraceae bacterium | reverse complement strand
GGGCGCAAGGGGTGCGTAAGTCCGCTTCTGGCACAAAGCGGACATGCGCGTCGCGTAGGTCGATGTCCGCTTTCGGGGGTACAGCGGACAACATTTGCTCGTTCTGAGCTTTTCCGCTTTTGACCCGAAGCGGACATGGGCGTGACATGCCGCCCTCAGGAGAATCCCTATCCTGATATACAGAAATTCCCGGTAGCTTCCGCTCAGTGAAGGCGCAACAATTGCCAGACAACATATTCCAGGACGATCAATCGGCATGGTTCCAGGAGGAAACGATGGGTGAACATCGATCGGACAAGAAGTCCAGCCGACGCCGTCTGCTCGGCATCCTGATTGCCGCGTCGGCAGTCGCGTCCGCCTCACTCTGGCGCCCCGCGGTGGCCCAGACCCCTAGCGTATTACCGCCGCCCGAACCTCCCTTCAAAGGGCACATTGAACGCACCCTGAAAGGCTCGACGCCCGACTTTCCGAAAGGCATCGAGGCTCCTGCCGGAGCGCCCAATGTTCTTTTGATCCTGACGGATGACGTGGGCTTCGGCGCGACCAGTACGTTCGGCGGGCCGATCGAGACTCCGAACTTCCAGCGCATCGCCGACAACGGCCTGCGCTACAACATGTACCACACCACCGCGCTGTGCTCGCCAACGCGGGCGGCACTGATTACCGGACGAAACCACCATTCGGTTGCCAGCGGCGACATCACCGAGTTTGCCACCGGCTATCCCGGCTACAATTCGCTGGTGCCCAAGAGTGCCGGTTCGGTGGGCGCCGTGCTCAAGGAGAACGGCTACAACACCGCCTGGTTTGGCAAGATGCACAATGTGCCGGACTGGATGTCGAGCCAGGCCGGCCCGTTCGACCTGTGGCCGAACGGTCTCGGCTTCGAGCACTTCTACGGCTTCCTCGGCGGCGACAGCGACCAATGGCACCCGGCGCTGTACGAGAACACCAAGCCGGTCGAGCCGTATGTCGGCAAGCCCGACTACATTCTCGACGTCGATCTCGCAGACAAAGCCATTACCTGGATGCAAATGCAGCACGCGCTCGCGCCGAACAAGCCGTGGCTGCTGTACTACGCGACCGGCACCGCGCACGCGCCGCATCATGCGCCCAAGGACTGGATCGCGAAGTACAAGGGGAAATTCGATCAGGGCTGGGACAAGGTCCGCGAGGAGACGCTGGCGCGGCAGATCAAGCTCGGCGTCGTGCCGCCGAATACGCAGTTGACCAAACGCCCGGAACAGCTACCCGCGTGGGATTCCCTGTCAGCAGACCAGAAGCGCCTCTATGCCCGCATGATGGAGGTTTACGCCGGTGCTCTGTCGCACGCCGATTACAACATCGGCCGCCTGCTCGACGCCCTAGAGCAGTCGGGCCAGCTGGACAACACGCTCATCATTTTCATGATGGGCGATAACGGGGCGAGCGCCGAGGGCAGTTTGCAGGGCACGACCAATGAAGTCGCAGTCAACGCCAATAGCGTCAAGGAGGAAATGCCGTTCCTGCTCTCGATGATCGACGAGCTGGGTGGACCGCGAACCTACAACCACTATCCGGTCGGTTGGGCCCATGCGATGGACACGCCGATGCAGTGGACCAAGCAGGTCGCGTCGCATTTCGGCGGCACCCGCAACGGCATGGTCATCTCGTGGCCTGCCCGCATCAAGGACAGGGGCGGCCTGCGCTCGCAGTTCTGCCACGTGATCGATATCACGCCCACTATCTACGAGGCTGCCGGCATCACGCCGCCGGATGTGCTCAACGGGGTGAAGCAGAAGCCGTTGGACGGCACGAGCCTCGTCTACACCTTCGACAATGCCACGGCGCCAACCAGGCACGGCACCCAGTATTTCGAGATGATGGGCAACCGGGCGATCTACAAGGATGGCTGGATGGCGAGCACGACGCCGCTTCGCCTGCCGTGGATCAACACCGGGTTCGAGCCCGATCCCGACGACTTCAAATGGGAGCTGTACCAGGTCAGCCAGGATTTCAGCCAGGCCAACAACCTGGTCGACAGGAATCCCGACAAGCTCAAGGAGCTGCAGGCCGCGTTCGATGTCGAGGCTAGGAAGTACAACGTCTATCCCCTCGACTCCAGCATGGCATCACGCGCCGACCCGGCGATCCGGCCAAGTCTGACGCGCGGTCGCAACGAGTTCACCTATTTTCCGGGAATGATCCGCATCCCGGAGGGCTCTTCGCCCGACTTCAAGAACAAGTCATGGACGGCCGCCGCCGAGGTGACCATCCCGCAGGGCGGAGCCAACGGCGTACTCGGCACGATCGGCGGCCGTTACGGCGGCTGGGCGCTGCTGCTCATGGACGGCAAGCCGATGTTTGCCTACGCGCTGTCGAACCAGTCGCAGCACAAATATCGCGTTGCCTCCGATCAGCCGCTCGCGCCGGGCATTCACATCATTCGCGTCAAGTTCGACTATGAGGGTGGCGGCATCGGCAAGGGCGCGACCGCGACGCTCCTGGTCGATGAAAAGGAGGTCGCCCAGGGTAAAATTCCTCAGACCGTCGGCGTTCGCTTCTCGCTCGATGAAACCTTCGACATCGGCCAGGACACGGGTACGCCGGTACTGGAGGAATACGAAAGCAGGATGCCGTTCGCCTTCACGGGAACGCTGAAGAAGTTCGTCGTGGTTCTGCAGCCGCAGAAC
>DATFQX010000180.1:0-12363 GCA_035263865.1 Xanthobacteraceae bacterium | reverse complement strand
CGTTTGAGCGAAGTCACGGCCAGGCCGCGGACCGCTCCGCCTTTCACCTGCGGCAGACCCTCAGTCATGTTGGCGAAAGCGAAGTCGACCTCGCCGGAGACCACCGCGGCCGTCGATGGCGCACCGCTCTTGAACGGGATGTGCACCACCTTGATGCCGCTGCGCGCCTGGAACAACTCGACCGAGTAGTGGGTCAGCCCGCCGGCGCCGCTTGAGCCGTAGTTGAGCTTGCCGGGATTGGCCTTGGCATAGGACACGAGCTCCGCCAGCGTTTTTACCGGCAGGGCCTCCTTGACGATGACCACCTGCGCGATCGAGCTGACGACGCCGACGGGCGCGAGATCCCGCAACGGATCGTAGCTCACCTTCTGGTTCGGATCGAACGGCGCGATCGAGATCGCGCCGATGCTGCAGACGCAGAACGTATAGCCGTCGGCCGCCGCATTCACGACCGCCTGCGTCCCCACGAAGCCGCCGGCGCCGGCGCGGTTATCCACGATCACCGGCTTGCCCAACGCCTTCTCGACGTAGCGCGCGGTCAATCGGCCAACCAAGTCGGTATAGCCGCCCGCTCCGTACGGCACGACGAAGGTGATGGGTCGGGCGGGCCATGCATCCTGCGCTTGCAGTACCCCCGGCGCCCACGCGATCCCCAGCGACAATAGCAGTCCCGGAACATGCTTCATCGCCTTCTCCTTTTGTTGCCTAACTGCAACAAGCAAGTTCTTTGCCATTGCGCTGATATCCGTCCTGCTCGAATCGGTCACGCGTGACGTGCCGGCCCCAATTGATGAGCCGCGCCGCAATTGCGGTCCAGTCGGATCGGCCATGGCAGATTGCCGCAAGGCATCCTCAGCGGCCGGTGGCTGCGCGCCAGCGCTTGAATTCCTCGCGTGCTTCCGCGCCGGGAGGATAGATGCCGAAGATCGAGCGGCCCTGCGCCACCTTCTCCTGCACGAAATCCTCGAACACCGTCTGCTCGCAAGCCTCCTCCGCCACCTCTTCGGCGATGTGTTGCGGGATCACCGCAACGCCCTCGTCATCGCCGACCAAGACATCGCCCGGATACACCGGCACTTCGCCGCACGCGATCGGAACGTCGAGGTCGACCGCGTGATGCTTGATCAGGTTGGTCGGCGCGGCGGGCGCTGCGTGATAGGCGGGAAACGGCAGCCGCGCGATCTGCGGCGAATCGCGCAAACCGCCGTCGGTGACGATGCCGGCGGCGCCACGCTTCCACAGCCGCGTGACCAAAATCCCGCCGGCGGAGGCGGCCGCGGCGTTGCGCCTGCTGTCGATCACGAACACATGGCCTGCCGGGCATTCTTCGACGCCCTTGCGCTGCGGGTGACTGCGGCCCTCGAACGCGCCGAGATGATCGAGATCTTCGCGCGCGGGAATGTAGCGCATGGTGTAGGCCGGGCCGACCATCGCCGCTCCGCCCGGATTGAGCCGGTGGATGCCCTGGATGAAGGTGTTGCGAAAGCCGCGCTTGAACAAAACGGTGGTGAGCGTCGCGGTGGACACCGCGCTCAACTTGGCGCGGCTTTTTTCGCTGAGTGACATGGCAGCCCCTGGTTCCAAACGGACGTTTGCGCCCTCCAGGCGGCTTGTCAATTGTTGTCACCAAAGGCCTCGGCTTGTATACGGGCGGCGAGCGAACGAGGGCGTGCATCGGTTCGGATCATCGATCATGTGACGGGGGCCGTGCCGTGGTGGCGACTGACAAGCTATTTGCCGGATCGATTCCCGAAATCTACGACCGGCTCTTGGTTCCGCTTATTTTCGAATCGTATGCGCGCGAGCTTGCCGCGCAGGTGGCCAGCGTTGAACCGCAGGATGTGTTGGAGACGGCGGCGGGGACCGGTGTGCTCACACGCGCGATCGCAGCGCGGCTTCCCACGCAAGCGCGCATTGTCGCAACCGATCTCAATCAGCCGATGCTAGATCGCGCGGCGCAAAGGCAGGCTGATGATAGTCGCATCACCTGGCGCCAGGCCGACGCGCTCGCTCTGCCGTTTGAGGATCAAAGCTTTGATGTCGTCGCCTGCCAGTTCGGCGCGATGTTCTTTCGCGATAAGGTCCAGGGTTATCGCGAGGCGCGCCGCGTCCTCAAGCGGGGCGGCCATTTCTTTTTCAATGTGTGGGATCGAATCTCCGAGAATGAATTCGCCGATGTCGTAACGGAAGCGCTGGCGAGGGTCTTTCCAAAAGATCCGCCTCGCTTCATGGCCCGCATCCCGCATGGCTATCACGATGTGGCGACGATCCGTCAGGAACTGACAGCCGCGGGATTTGCGAAAATTTCAGTCGAAAGCGTGGAGCACAAAAGCAGGGGCTCCTCGGCGCGGCATCCTGCGATTGCCTACTGTCAAGGAACGCCGCTGAGGAACGAAATCGAGGCGCGTGATGCGTCGCGCCTGGAAGATGCGACGCAGGAAGCGGCTGAAGCCCTGGCGCATCGATTTGGACGCGGTCACATCGAGGGCCGCATCAGAGCGCATGTGATCAACGCCGTTTGCTGACCTCCCGCTTGCAGCCGAAGGAGACATTGTCGTTACCCACCCTTTCAGCTACTCATTGCCTGCGAAGGCAAAGTACCGCGTCAATTGAGAGCGGGGCATTCCTTAAGTCTTCAAACGCGACGTGAAACGCGTATATCAGCACTGCAAGGAAAAGCATTTGCATGCCGATAAGCAGTCAGCTTGTAGCGATAAACTCTGGCGGGATCGCCGCACTTGCAGACGGCACCTATTGGCGGATCGCGCCCGACGACCTTGCGCGCGCAAAAAAATGGATTCCTGGAACAGTTATCACGATAACGCCGAGTGCCGTTGCGAAACCTAATTGTCCGTTCACGCTGACGAACGTGGACACTGGCGATCAAGTTGCCGCCACGCAATCGAAGCCGCCGCCCGAATAATCTCAATCCTTCCAATTCGTCATTCCGGCCGAGCCGCGACGGCGCCCGGAATGACGACTCAGAACTTGTCTGGGTTGGTATCAATCCGCCGCCGGATAAGACCAGGGGCAGGCCTGCTCATCGGTTCGCCCCAGCGGGTCCCATTCCGCGAGCGTGTCCCAGATCTGCTCGGCCGCGGCCTGGGCTTGCGCGCGCAGCGCGGCGAAATCCACGCCGGGGATGATACCGCCTTCCATCACGATCTTCCCGTCGACGATGACCGTGTCGACGTCGTCGCCGACGCCGCATTCGACCACGCTCTTGACCGGATCGCGCACGGGTCCGTAGCGCAGCGTGTTCCGCCCCGACAGATCGATGGTGATGATGTCGGCGAGCGCGCCCGGCGCCAGCCGCCCGATGTCGTCGCGGCCGAGCGAGATCGCTCCGCCCACCGTCGCGGCGCGAAACACGTCGGCCGATGTCGCCGCGAAATAGGTGTGGCCCATCGTTTTGCCGAGGTACGAGGCCGTACGCATGTTCATGATCATGTCGCGCGGATAGGTATCCGAGCCGAGGCACAGGTTGACGCCGGCATCTTGGTAGCGCTGCCAGTGGTCGAGCGTGCGGCCGCGGCGAACGATATTGATCGGACAGTGCGACACGCTCGCCCCGGCGCGGCCCATCAGCTCGAGATCGCGGTGCATGGAATAGTTGAGGTTAGGGTTGTTCGAGACGAAATTGCCGTGGCCGATGTTGAGCGTCGGGCGCAGCATTCCGATGTCATGCAACAGCTCGATCGGCGTCTTCATGTGCTCTTTGACGACCTCGTAGAACTCGATCACGCTGTAGGCGGCGTGCGTCGCCATCGGCAGCTTCAACGCGTCGGCGGCGCGCACGGTGTCGCGCAGGAGCTCGAGGCTCGAGGTCTCGACCTCGCGCGGCACCAGAATGCCGCGCACGCGGCCGTCTGCGGCGCCGTCGTTCTTTTCGATCCAGGCGAGCGCGGTTTTGAGCCCCTCGCGGCCGAGCTCGTCGTTGCGCACGCGCACGAGCCGCCCGCTCTCGTCCGCCACCCAGCGCCCGCAATCGTAACCCGGCGCGAGATAGGCGCGGCTGCCGAGGCGGCCAACCTCGGCGAGCAGCGCGTCCTGCACGCTCGATTGGCTGCCGTATTCGACGAAGGTCGTCACCCCATTGCGCAAAAGCTCGGCCACGGTGAAGGCGGCGTTGAGCGCGAAGGCGGCCGCGGATCCCTTATCGCCGTCCTTGAGGTAACGCGGATCGCCTTTGACGATCTTGCCTTGCGTCGGAACGGAAATTTCCAGAAACGGCTGCCCGTAATACATGGGCCGCCCGGTATCGGTGATCAGCCGATGCGAGGCGCGATGCCCGGAATGCACGTGGGTGTCGATGAAACCTGGACACACGAGTTTGCCCTTGGCGTTGATGGTGCGGTCGACGCGGCCTTCGAATTCCTTTCCGACGTGGAGGATCCTGTCGTCCTCGAAGACAACCTCGCCGTCGCGCAGGAGCGTGTGATGACCGCGCTCATGGCCCACCACCCATGTCGCCTCGATCTTGCTGCGCATGTTTTCTCCCCTCGCCCGCGCCAGCAGGCGTTAGAGCGGTTACCGCTGAGTGATTGTTCGTCGGATTATAACGGGCGGCGCCACATCGTCCCCTCCCCCGCTTGCAACCGAACTCGGGTTTACCCGAGTTCGGTCACTTATTAACGGGCCGAAGTCGGATAAATCCGACTTCGGCTGGAGGGACAGGGAGGGGGCAGCAACAATGATAAGAGCATTTTCGCCCGCCCCTTCCCCAGCCCTCCCCCGCAGGCGGGAGAGGGAGCAGACCGAGTTTGCGGCTCGCTCTGATTCGTCTCACGCAGACGGGGCTCCGTGCCCCACTGCCCGCGGACTCCGGCCGTGCGCCGGTTAATGCCTTGATGCCTATGTCATTTCCCGGAGAGCGCGCGTGCAGCGACGCGGCTTTGCCTGCGCCCGCGACCTTTCCCTCCACGGATTCAGAACAATCAGCGCCGCGCCAAAGACCTCGCCTGCGCTCTGCGCTAGGCTCATCCTGCTGGAGACCGTCCGCGCGAGCCGCCGTCGGATCGTGCCTCGCTGTGAGCGGTGCGAGAGAATGCCGGGAACGCCACGCATTAGGCGGCGGGAGTTTGTGACGCTGCTCGGCGCTAGCGCCGTGTGGCCGGCGACCACGCGCGCGCAGCAGACGGCGACGCCGGTCATCGGGTTTCTCGGCGGTTCATCGCTCGCGGAGCGCAGGCCCTTGCTGGCCGGCTTCCGCCAGGCGCTTGCCGAAGCCGGTTATGTTCAAGGCCAGAACGTTGCAATCGAATACCGTTGGGCAGACGGTCAATACGATCGCCTGCCCGCACTGGCGGTGGATCTGGTTCGCAGGCAAGTCGCCGTGATCGTTGCCGGCGACGGGCCATCCGCGCTGGCGGCCAAGGCGGCGACCACGACGGTTCCGATCGTCTCCAACACCGGAATCGAGCCGGTCCAGGCCGGTCTGGTCACCAGTCTCAGCCGCCCGGGCGGCAATCTGACCGGGTTTAACCTGATTGCCGGGCCGTTGCAGGCGAAGCAACTCGGGCTTCTGCATGAACTGGTGCCTGCGGCCAAGACCATCGCCGTCCTGATCAATCCCGGCAACGCGAATGCCGAGCACGATGCGACAACCGTGCAAGACGCGGCGCGCGCGATCGGGCTGCAAATCCTCGTCATGCGGGCAGCCGTTGAAAGCGATTTCGAGACAGTGTTCGCGACTCTTGCTCGAGAGCGGGCCGGCGGACTTCTCGTCAATAGCGATGTGTTCTTCACCAGCCGGCGCGATCAAATTGTCGCGCTCGCGGCACCCCAATCGCTTCCATTGATGTCGGTCTGGCGCGAATTTCCAATCGCCGGTGGCCTCATCAGCTACGGCCCCAGCATCGCCGCGGCGTATCGTCAAATCGGCGTTTACGCCGCCAAGATTCTCGCTGGCGCAAAGCCGGCCGACCTGCCGGTCGTGCAGCCGACAACATTCGAGCTGGTGATCAATCTCAAGACTGCGAAGTCACTTGGCATCCAAGTACCCCTGCATCTCGAGCAGCTCGCCGACGAGGTGGTCGAATGAAACGGTGCCTCATACCGTCGTTGCCGGGCTTGACCCGGCAATCCATCGTTTTTCGTAAGAAGATGGATGCGCGGGTCACGCCCGCGCATGACGACTCAGGCGCGATCGTTTTCAAACGCCGACAATTCATCACACTGCTCGCCGGCGCCGCCGCCTGGCCGCTTGCGGCGCGCGCGCAGCAGCCGGGCAAAATCTATCGCGTGGGACTGCTCGCCCCGATCCGGGCGGGCGGTCCGGTCGATGAGCGCCGCGCGACGCTTCTCTCCGCGCTGGCCGCGCGCGGCTTCGTCGACGGACAGAACCTCGTCCTCGTGCTGCGAACGGCCGATGGGCGCCCCGAGCGGCTCGACGGTCTCGCGGCCGAGCTCAAGGCCGAGAACGTCGATGTCCTCGTCACGTTCAGCTATCCCGCGGCGGTCGCGGCCAAAAAGGCGACCAAAGATGTGCCGATCGTCGTCGTCGGCGCCGGCGATCCGGTCGCGACCGGCCTGGTTGACGGGTTGGCGAGGCCCGGCGGCAACATCACCGGCGTCACCGAGCTCTCGACCGAGCTCAGCGCCAAGCGGCTCGAAATCCTGCGCGACGCGCTGCCGGGGCTCACCCGCGTCGCCATGCTGTGGAACGCAGCCGATCTCGGCATGACGTTGCGCTACCGCTCGGCCGAGGACGCCGCCCGCGTGCTGGGGATCAAGGTCCAGACCTTGGGCGTGCGCGAGCCCGACGATTTCGAGCATGCCTTTGCCGAGATGACGCGCGAGCGCCCCGACGCCATCCTGATGGTGTCGGACGCGCTGACCATCCTCAACCGCAAGCGCATCCTGGAATTTGCCAGCACCAACCGTCTGCCGACGATTTTCGAAGCGGGCGTGCTCGTGCGCGACGGCGGGCTGATGTCGTACGGCCCCAAGCAGAGCGCCATCGGCGAAATCGCGGCCGGTCTCGTTGCCCGCATCTTGCGCGGCGCGCGCCCCGCCGACCTGCCGCTCGAATTGCCCACGCATTTTGAGCTGCTCATCAATCTCAAAACCGCGCAGTCGCTCGGCCTCACACTCCCTCCCACGCTCGTTGCCCGCGCCGACGAGGTGATCGAGTGAGTCACTCTTCCGCCCTCGTGCTGAGGAGCGTCGCAGCGCCCCCGCTGCGACGCGTCTCGAAGCATGAAGGTGGCAGCCTGGCTCGAGGTGACCGAGTGAATCGCCGCGCCTTCATTTCGCGCCTCGCCGGTGCCGCCGCCGCCTGGCCACTCGCCGCGCGCGCGCAACAGCCGGGCAAAACCTATCGCCTGGGGATCCTTGCCAACGGCCCCGGGGCACCCGAGCGTCGCCAGGCGCTTTTCTCCGGTCTCGGCGCGCGCGGCTTCGTCGACGGCAAGAATCTCGTCGTCGTGCAGCGCTCCGCCGATGCGCGCCCCGAGCGGCTCGACAGTCTCGCAGCCGAGATCAAGGCCGAGAACGTCGATGTCATCGTTACCTTCAGCTATCCCGCGGCGCTCGCCGCCAAGAAATCGACCAAGGACATACCCGTTGTCATCACCGGCGCCGGCGATCCAGTCGCGACTGGCCTGGTCGATGGCTTGGCGCGGCCCGGCGGCAACATCACCGGCGTGACCGAGCTCGGCACCGAGCTCAGCGCCAAGCGCCTCGAAATCCTGCGCGACGCGCTGCCCACGCTCACCCACGTCGCCATGCTGTGGAACGCAGCGGATCTCGGCATGACGATGCGCTACCGATCCGCCGAGGACGCCGCCCGCGTGTTCGGCCTCAAGGTGCAGACCTTGGGCGTGCGCGAGCCCGACGACTTCGAGCATGCCTTCGCCGAGATGAGGCGCGAGCGGCCCGACGCCATCCTGATGGTGTCCGACGCGCTGACCATCCTCAACCGTAAGCGCGTCGTGGAGTTTGCAAGCAGCAACCGCCTGCCGACGATTTTCGAGAGCGTGGCGCCCGTGCGCGATGGCGGGTTGATGTCGTACGGCCCCAAGGAGAGCGAAATCGGAGAAAGGGCCGCCTATTTCGTCGCCCGCCCTCTCCGGCGCGCGCCCGGCCGACCTGCCGATGGAAGTGCCCACGCATTTCGAGCTGCTCATCAATCTCAAGACCGCGCAGTCGCTCGGTCTCTCGCTGCCGCCGACGCTCGTCGCGCGCGCCGACGAGGTCATCGAGTGAGTGCGAGGATGAGACGTCGCGAGTTCATCACACTCATCGCCGGCGCGGCGGCGGCGTGGCCGCGTGCGGCGCGCGCGCAGCAGCGCACCATGCCGGTGATTGGCTATCTCAGCGGCGGCGCGCCCGACGGCCCGTTTGTGTCCTTTTTAGCTGCCTTCCGCCAGGGACTGGGCGAAATCGGCTATGTCGAGGGGCAAAATGTCGCGTTCGAATACCGCTGGGCCGAGGGTCACTATGACCGGCTGCCGGCGTTGGCCGTAGAGCTCGTCGAGGGGAAGGTTGACTTGATCGCAGCGAGCGGCGGCGACCTCGCGCCACGCGCAGCGAAAGGTGCAACCTCAACGATACCGATCGTCTTCACCAGCGGTGACGACCCAGCCGAGACGGGCTTGGTTGCCAGCCTCGCACGCCCAGGCGGAAACCTCACCGGGTTCAGCCTTCTGGTTGTGGAGCTGCATGCCAAGCGGCTAGAACTCATTTCCGAACTCGTTCCAAACGCCAAGGTGATCGCGCTGCTCGTGAATCCGGACAGCCCGCAGGCCGAGCGCGTGGTGCGCGCCATGCAGCAAGGAGCGCGCGTCAAAAGGGTGAAGCTTGAGATCGTGATGGCGGCGACCGAGACTGAGATCGACACGGCTTTCGCCTCCCTTTCCCGATTGCAAGCCGAGGCGCTCGTCCAGCAAGCTCATCCGTTCTTCCTCAAACGGCGCGATCAGCTTGCTCTGCTGGCGGCTCGCCATGCTATTCCGGCGATCTATGAGTCGCGCCCATTCGCCGAGGCGGGCGGACTCATGAGCTACGGAGCCAGCTTTCCCGAAATGTACCGTCAAATCGGCGCGTATGCGGGCCGCATTCTCAAAGGCGAAAAGCCGGCCGACCTTCCTGTGATGCGACCCACGAAATTCGACTTGGTCGTCAATCTCACCGCTGCGAGAGCCATCGGACTGTCGATGCCCGAATCGTTCCTCCTGCGGGCCGACCAAGTGATCGAATGACCGCGAGGATAAAACGCTGGGAATTCGTCACGCTGGTCGGCGCCGCGGCGGCAGTGTGGCCGCTTGCGGCGCGCGCCCAGCAGCCGGACCGGGTGCGGCGCATCGGCGTGCTGATGGCGCATCCTGAGAGGACCCGGAATTTAAGGCTTACCTGGCTGCATTCCAGGAAGGACTCAACAAGCTTGGGTGGACGCAAGGCCGCAATCTCCAAATCGAGTCTCGCTGGGGGGCACTCGATGACGCGTGGTCGAGGCGACAATCCGCAAGGGAACTCATCGCGTCGAAGCCCGACCTCATTCTTACGCAAAACACACCCCCAACCGCGTCGATGCTGCAAGAAACGCATACCATTCCCATCATTTTTGTGATCGTTGCCGATCCGGTCGGGAGCGGTTTCGTCGAGAGCCTGCCGCATCCGGGCGGCAACGCTACAGGTTTCACCGTTATGGAGCCGACGATTGTCGGCAAGTGGATCGAGCTGCTCAAGGAGATCGCGCCGCACGTCAACAGGGCGGCTTTCTTGTTCAATCCGGCAACGACGCCATATGCCAACAACCCATTCAAAGCAGCCGCTGCTTCCGTCGCACTGAAGGCGATGGCCGCACCTGTTCACGATCAGCCCGAGCTCGAGCCCGTCATTGCCGAACAGGCACGCGAGCCGAATGGTGGGCTGATCGTGATGCCGGATGGTTTCCTCAACGTCCACCGCGCGGAGATTATCGCGCTCGCCGCTCACTACCGCCTGCCTGCTGTCTATCCGTGGCGCTTTTTCCCTGAACTCGGCGGTTTGCTGTCCTACGGATGCGAGCAACGCGATCTGTTTCGGCTTGCGGCGACCTATGCCGATCGCATCCTGCGAGGTGCAAAACCGAGCGAGCTGCCCGTGCAGGCTCCAGTCAAGTACGAGATTGTCGTCAATCTCAAAACCGCCAAGGCGCTCAACCTGGACGTGCCTGCGTTGCTTCAGCAGCGCGCCGACGAGGTGATCGAGTGAAGCGCCGGGAATTTGTCACGCTGCTCGGCGGCGCGGCGGCAGTGTGGCCGCGTGCGGCGCGCGCGCAGCAGCGCGAGCGGATGCGGTGCGTCGGCGTGCTGATGAACCGCGTCGCGGACGATCCGCAGTCGCGCCTTGACGTCGCGGCGTTCCAGCAGCGGCTTAAGGAGTTGGGCTGGGCCAATGATGCCAATATCCGCATCGAATATCGTTGGGGCGCCGGTGACGCAAACCAGTACATGAAATACGCGGCGGAATTGGTCGCGGCCGCGTCGGAGGTGATCGTCGCCATCGGCGGGACCAGCGTGGAAGCCGTGCAACAAGTCACCCGCGCTGTGCCGATCGTTTTCGTCCAAGTCACCGATCCGGTCAGCCGCGGCTTGGTTGCAAGTCTGGCGCGGCCGCACGGCAACACGACCGGATTCTTGCAGTTCGAATTTGGGATCTGTGGCAAATGGCTCGAACTGCTCAAGCAGATCGCGCCGCGCGTCACCCGCGTGGCGGTCCTGCGCCACCCCGGTCAATTCTCCGGAATTGGCCAGATGGCCGCCATCCAGTCGGCGCTGCCGGCCTTCGGGATCGAGCTCACTCCTATAGACCTGCGCGAAGCCGATGCGATCGAGCGGGGCCTCAAGGCGTTTGCGCAAGGGGCGAACCAAGGGATCATCGTGACGGCAGCCGTCAAGGCGGAAATTCACCGCGGTCTGATCATGGACTTGGCGGCTCGCTATCGATGGCCGGCGGTCTACCCTTACCGGATTTATGTGGCGGAGGGCGGCCTCATCTCTTATGGCCCTAATGTCCTCGACGAGTTCCGGCGCGCTGCCGGCTACGTCGATCGCATCCTCAAGGGCGAGAAGCCCTCGCACCTGCCGGTGCAAGCGCCCACCAAGTATGAGCTCGTGATCAATCTCAAGACCGCCAAAACGCTGGGCCTCGAGGTGCCGCCGACATTGCTCACCGCCGCCGACGAGGTGATCGGGTGATGGGCCGCAAGACTCAAATCCGTTCGTCCCCGCGGAAGCGGGGACCCAGAGCCACGGACCGTGTCCCCTGGATTCCCGCTTGCGCGGGAATGAACGGAATAGGACGCCGCTCGTTCATGTTGACTCTCGCCGCCGCGGCGGCATGGCCGCTCGCGGCGCGCGCGCAGCAGGCGGAACAAACGCGGCGCGTCGGCGTGCTGATGCCCTTCGACGCGCAGGATTCTTTCGGGCGCGAGATCGTCGCCGCGCTGCGCGAGGGCCTCAACGGGCGTGGCTGGACCGAGGGCCGCAACGTCCGCATCGACGCACGCTGGATCGGGCGCGATGACGAGCGCAGAAGCGCCTACGCGGCCGAGCTCGTGCTTTCTTCGCCGGAACGTGCTGTTTGCCTGCTTTGCCGGACAGCTCGCCGCGCTGTCACGGGAAACGCGCGCGATCCCCATCGTCTTCGTCGGCGTCTCCGATCCGGTTGCCGCGGGATATGTTGAGAGCTTTGCGCGTCCGGGCGGCAACATCACGGGCTTCGTGTTTTTCGAGCCGGCGATGGTCGGCAAATGGCTCGGGGTGTTGAAAGAGATTGCGCCTGCGCTTTCGCGCGTCGGCTTCATGGTGAACCCGGAGGTCTCGCCGCACTACCAGAATTATTTCTCCGTGTTCACCAACGTCGCGCCCAAATTCAAAGTCGAGCCGATCAGATCGTTCGCAAACCGGCCGAGCGAGGTCGAGGCCCAGATCGAAGTGCTCGCGCGCCAGGGAGGCGGCGGACTGCTCGTCGCGCCCGACACCTTCACCGCGCGCAATCGACAGCTGATCGCCGCAACCGCGGCCCGCTATCGCATCCCCGCGGTCTACGTCTTTCGCGAGGCGGTCCTGGCTGGCGGGCTCATATCCTACGGCCCCGAGCAGCTTGATGTGATTCGGCGCTCGGCGTCCTATGTCGACCGCATTCTCCGTGGCGAGCGGCCCGCCGAGTTGCCGATCCAAGCGCCGGTCAAGTTCGAGCTGGTGAACAATATGAAAAGCGCGCAGGCCACTCGGCCTCGAGGTGCCGCCCGCCCTGCTCGCCACCACCGACGAGGTGATCGAGTGATGGGGTGGATGGCCCCCTTTCGGCATCGACGTGCCAAGCTGGTGTTCTGTCGAATCACCAGGAACAGGGAGCCATCCATGAGCGAGGTTA
>DATFQX010000179.1:0-12916 GCA_035263865.1 Xanthobacteraceae bacterium | reverse complement strand
TCAGAATAAGATCGACCCTGGCGGCGACCAGGACCTCTGCCAATTCGGCCAATCGATCCAAATTTCCATCGCCCCAGCTTGGAACGAAAGTTAAGTTTTTTCCCTCTACGTAACCATGTTCGGCGAGACCACGTCGCAAGGCTGCCATCGTGTGATCCGGCGCCGCCGAGGCGCGCAAAAAGCCGATACGCGCCGACCTTCCCATCTGCTGCGCACGCGCCGCGAGTGGCCACGCCGCCGCGCCGCCGAGCAGCGTGATGAACTCGCGACGCTTCACTCGATCACCTCGTCGGACATACGCGACTTGTCTCGACATGTCCGCTTCGTGCCAAAACCGGACTTACGCACAGCAGCAAACGACGCGCATAGGTTAGCTCATTCAAGTAGGTCGTCGGCCCGAATTAGCAGGGACAGTGGTACCTCAATCCCAAGCGCCTTTGCGACCTGTAGATTGACCAGCAACTCGATCCTGGTGGGCTGCTCAACCGGGAGGTCGGCGGGCTTGGCACCTTTAAGGATACGATCCACGTAAAACGGTGCTCGACGGTACATGTGAAGGTAGTCGGGCCCATACGCGACCAATGAACCCTCCCTGGCTGCGACCGGAAAGGCGAAAATCGTGCCCAGCCCATTCTTCGTGGCCGATACGATGATGCGAGTGCGGTGCCCATAAGTGAGCGGGCTTGGCTGAACAATCAGCACCATGGAGCCACTCTGTTTTACCGCCGCGAGTGCACTGTCCAATTCGGTGATGTCTGCAATTCCTTTCGCTCGTAGCTGCATTCCGGCCGCATGGACCGCCTGCTCGGTGGCTCGGTAGCGGTTCTGACCGTCTGGCCATGCCGTGTGCCACAGGTAGTCGATCGTCGTTTGAGGTTTGGTCAACTCGATGGCGAGGTCCACAAACTTACCGCTTAACTCCGCAAGGATGTCGCTGAACCCCGTGGCGTTGCGCCCAGGACGTGACAGGCTCTCGATCAACCCCATAGCCATGGGGTCCCCGACATGGAGGAATACAATCGGAATAGTCGAAGTCTGACGCCTCGCTGCTACCGATACACTTGAGCCGGACGTAATCAACAATTCAGCGCCGCGCTGTAACTCTTCGCTCACCGCTTGATCAGGATCATCGCCGACCCAAACGACATCGAGGATAATGTCCTTATTCTCGATCAAACCAACCCGACGCAAGCCTTGTTGGAATGCTTCAACGAGCGACTTGTCATAAGCGTTGGAGGGGGAACCAATAGGTAGAAATCCAAGTCGGACCGGACCTTTGCCCTGCTGCGCGCGCGCCACGAGCGGCCATGCCGCCGCGCCGCCGAGCAGCGTGATGAACTCGCGCCGTTGTAACCAATTCATGTGATTCCAAAGGCTTGCGTTGTCAGGGCGCGCTTAAAGCGCGCATTGGCATCATTAGCACATTTCGCCCGGTGTCAGGGACGACGCGATGATGGACGCGGCGCTCTCGGTCGTCGTGCTCGGCGCGATCCTGATCGCGCTCGCCGTCGATCTCGCGGCACCGGCGACGTTGGCAAACGCGCGCTCTCGCAGCTAATGGGCGAACGGGCGCGTGTTTGACAACCAGAAGCGGACCGCGGCCCGCCTAAGCGCGGCGGCCCTCTCACCGCTATTAGGCTATCATTGCCTAGCCATCGTGAAGATCACGACGCGGGGCACCGGGCGCTAACATGAAGCTCGACAATCGCGTGAGAATGCCGGCGCTGTTCTACTTCATTTCGGTTGATGTATACTGATGTATAGCGTTGGACGTTTATTCCAGCACCCCAGGCGAAGACGCAGGGTAACTTTGCTACCCTCGCTTTCTTGGTCGCGGTGATCTTCATGACGATCACCGCTCGCTCGTGGAGTCGCGCTGCCGGCTCAGGATGTACTCGCGCACGGCGGACGTGGCGTACCGCACCGCGCGTCCGATTTTGGTGAAGCGCGGGCCGTCGCCGTCCATGCGGGCCTTGGCCAGCCAGGACAGCGACACGCTGAGCAGCTTGGCGACCTGGGCGGGGTGCAACAGGGGATCTATTTCGTTGGTCTTTGCGGGGGCGCTCATGGCCCACCTCCTTTCATGTCTGGAGGGGGACGAAGATACCTGCAAGGATTCCGCAAAAAGCGCGCTCGTTACCGCCAAAATCAGGTTGCGATGTTGGCTAAGGGCTGTGAGCTAGGGACCAGGCCTAGGGACGCGGCCCTCTGTTGCGTGCTGCGCAGCAGCCTCCCTCTTCTTGGAAACGCGCTGAAAGCGCCTGTCTTGCGTTTCTTCATACAGGCGATCAACTACTCGAGTAACAGTGTCATCGCTGACCGGCGGCTCGAATTTGCCCCTTCTGTTCACTAGCTGTGTCAGCGCCTTCATTCCCTGCACCGTTGAGTATTTTCCCCCTTTCGATGACCTCCCGTACTATCGAAACAACTTCTTCCTGGCGCGATGGACGCCCTCTCGACTTCTTTTGACCCTCTGATTTTAATACTGCTCGCCTTGCACGCATTAATCGGCGCGCCAATTTCTGAATTTCTGTTTCGCGAAACACTATCGAGACGTTTGAAATGTCATGACCAAAATATCCAACCAATTCATGGTAGGCCAAATTTGACTGACGCAAGAACGTGAATGCTCTACCTCGTGGATTTCGCAAGGTCGGCACTTGTTTCGTGAAGGCGGGAGTAAGTTTGACCATGCGACGCGGGCGGCCACCAACCGCCATTGGGGTGAGTGCGCCGGCATCAACCGCCTTCCAAATTTCAGCGATCGCCCGGTCCGTAACCGGTCCGTCCCTCACCGGCATGCCCTGTTCTTCACGAAGTGCTTTAACGCTGGGGAGGTCCGGCAGGCCCGCATACAAGGCTCCCAACAGCATCTCGGCTGCTTGGAGCATAGTCACGTAGCCGATTGGCAGGATCTCAGTCATGCAACGATTTTTAAACCGATTCGCTGGTCCTGAGTCTCCCGAAGAATCTGGGCAACATGGGCTCCCCATAGGTCTAAAGCCGCGCGGCGCTCTGCGAGAAACTCGTGCCGCTGGTAGACTGCCGCAACCCCCGAGATCGTCCCGGCCTGATGGTTGAGAATTTTGTCAGCGACATGTGGAGCAACACCCAGTCGAGCCATCCCGGACACACAGGTCCGGCGCAGATCATGAAGGCGCCACTCAGTCACTCCGGAGAGCTGATCAAGCAGGCGCTTGGCTCCACTGAAGCCTTGGAATGGCCTAGCTCCGAGCACTGAGAAGACAAGCGCCCCCCGTTTGTCCGCACGTTTCAACACAGCCGCCGACTGATCGGAGAGGTACACGACGTGCGCCTTGCCATTCTTCGTCCGTAGTTTGGAGATCGTCCAAGTCTGCTGCACGAGATCCAACTCCTGCCACTGCATGCCGGCGACTTCCTCCCGGCGCTGCCCAGTGAGTGCTAGGAGATCAATTATGCCACCGTATGGCCCGGCAATCTTTCTGGCGGCCGAGATGACTCGGGCAAGCTCTTCGTCGGTCAACACGCGGTCCCGAGCCACTTCCTTTGCGGGCAGGGGCACGCCTTCTGCTGGGGATCGATCGATGACTGCTCGACCCACGCACCAGCTCAGGAAAGTCTTGAGCGACTTCAACGTCTTGTTCGCCGCAACAGGAGCCCCTCGCTGTTCAACAGCTGAGACGAGTTCAACTACGTCTCGTTTGATGATCTCATGAATGCTCCTGCCGGCCCAGACCTTACCGACTTCGCGGCGAAGGAGTCTGGAAATCTCGTTCGCGGAGCGGGTTTGTGACACATGTTGTGCGATATAGTTCTCCAACAGATCCTCAACTCGGTCGACGGCTATTTTTCGCTTGGCCTCTCGCCTCTCGCCCGCAGGATCACGTCCTTCCAGTTTAGCCGTAAAGACCTTTTTGTGCTGCCACGCGGGCCTGGTGAAGGGTGACCCGCCCGTATGGCCCGATCGTGAACTTGCGCAAGCGTGTGCCAGCACCACCAGTGCGGTAAAGAACGATGAATACTTTGCGACCCTTGGGCGTGACCTTCACGCCGAAGCCGGGGAGACCGACATCCCAGTACACCACATCTGCTTTGCTAGTCGGCAGCGCGTCGATGTTGCTCTTGGTCAGTTTGAGACGCGCCATAGAAGAAAGCTCCTGTCGCGTGCTACCTTTCCTTCGAATAGGTAGCGCCACAAATGAAACGACAGGTGCGAACGTGATACTCGGTCCGTATTCTGGCAAGGGAAATCAATGCGTTATGAACTACTGGCTATCAACTTCCATCTCTGGGAAACACTACTCCGAGAACCTGTGGGGAGAGGGAGCGCACCGAGTGCGTCGCTAAGCTACGCTGTCACCGCGATGCCCTGCACCTCGATCATCATCTCCGGCTGGGCGAAGCCTTGCACGGTGATTGCGGCGCTGGCCGGAAAATCCTTGCCGAACAGCTCGGTGCGCAGCTCGGTCATGCGGGTGGTATAGCGGGCGTCGATGAGAAAGACGGTCATCGTGACCATGTCGCTGAGTTTCGCGCCGGCCTCGCCGAGCGTCTTCTCGATATTGCGAAACGTCTGCTTGAACTGGGCGTCGAAATCGCCGGCGAGCGATTTGCCGGCGTCGTCGATTTGGCCGGTGTGTCCTGCGATATAGATCGTACGACCCGCGCCTTCAGTGACGACGCAAGGCGAAAAGGCGCGTTTGACCTGCCAGGTACCGCGAACGAACGATTTCTTCATGGGCCCTCCGAGTGCACGCTTTACGTCGCGTGGCCGTCGCGCATCGCGCGCCAGAGCCGCTCGGGCGTCGCCGGCATCTCGATGTGCCGCACGCCGAGGTGCGAGAGCGCATCGACCAGCGCGTTGGCGACCGCGGGCATGGCGCCGACGCAGCCCGCTTCGCCCGCGCCTTTGACCCCGAGCGGATTGGTGCCGGTGGGCACTGGGTTGCTCTTGACTTCGACTGCGCTCATGTCGTCCGCCCGCGGCATGGCGTAGTCCATGAAGGAACCGGTCAGGTTTTGGCCGTCGCCGTCGAACTTTATGTCCTCCATCAGGATTTGGCCGATGCCTTGCGCGACGCCGCCTACGATTTGTCCCTTCAGCAGCAGCGGATTGATGACGGTGCCGACGTCGTCGACGACGCTGTAGCGCACGATCTCCACTTCACCGGTGTCTTGATCGACCTCGAGCTCGCAGATGTGGCAGCCGTTGGGAAAGTTCTGCACCGGTGCAAAGTAGGTCGCGGTCGCGATCAGTCCGACATCCATATCTTTAGGCAGCTTGTTCGGCTCCAGTGCCTCCTTGGCTACGTCCTTGATGGTGAGCGTCCGGTTGGTTTTGGGACTGGAGAACACGCCGTCGGCAAAGTTGATGTCGGCAGCGTCGACGTTGAGGAGATGCGCCGCAATCGCCTTGCCCTTGGTTGCGATCCTCTCGGCAGCCGCGGCGACCGCCGATCCGCCGATCGTCGCCGAGCGCGAACCGCCCGTGCCTTCGCCCACAAAGACCTGATCCGTGTCGCCTTGCACGTATTGCACCTCCCCCGGATCGACCCCGAGGCGGTCGCACATGATCTGCTTGAAAATCGTCTCGTGGCCCTGGCCCTGGGTGACGCTGCCGGCGAGCAGCGTCGCCGCGCCCGACTTGTCGAATCTGATCTCGGCGCCTTCAAAACCTTGCGCAGCTGCGCGCTCGATCGTGTTGGAAAGCCCGATGCCGCGCAGCTTGCCACGCTGACGCGCTTCGCTGCGCCGGCGCTCGAAGCCGGCAAAATCGGCGAGCGCCAGCGCCATGTCCATGGTCTTTTCGAACTCGCCGCTGTCGTAAGTGAAGGTCAGGCCGGTCTTGAACGGCATGGCACCGGGCGCAATGTAATTCTTGCGCCGCAGTTCGGCGGGGTCGATGCCGAGCTCGTCGGCGGCGAGATCGACCATGCGCTCGATCACATAGGCGGCCTCCGGGCGGCCGTTTCCGCGATAGGGGCGCACCGGATTGGTGTGTGTGAAAACCGCGGTCACATCCGCATGAATGGCGGGCGTGCGATAGACGCCGGCAAGCGTACCAATATTGCCGGTGAAGGCAGGCATGCCGGTCTGCAGATAGGCGCCGATGCTGGCGATAGTATGCACGCGCAGGCCGAGGAAGATGCCATCGCTGTCGAGCGCAAGCTCGGCGGTGGTGACGTTGTCGCGCGCCTGCGCATCGCATAGGAATGATTCCGAGCGGGTCGACGTCCATTTGACGGGCCGGCCCAGCAATTTCGAAGCCAGCAGCACCAGCGCCACTTCGTTGTAGACGGCCGACTTCATCCCGAAACTGCCGCCGATGTCGCCGGCGATGACCCTGATTTTGCTCTCCGGCACCTTCAGGATGGGCGCGAGCTCGGCGCGGAATGGATGCGTCCGCTGCAGGGTCGTATAGACGGTGTAGCGCTCCTCTGCAGCGTTGTAGTCGCCGATCGATCCGCGGGGCTCCATGCTGGCGGCTGTGACGCGGTTGATCACGAAATCATGCTTAATAGTGTGATCGGCCTTGGCGAAGGCGGCCTCCGTCGCGGCTTTATCGCCGAAGAGCTGAACGAATCCGATATTGTCGGGGCATTCGTCCCACACGCGCGGCGCGCCCTTGGCTGTGGCCGCTCCCGTCGATACGACCGCGGGAAGCGGCTCGTAATCGACTGTGATCAGTTCGGCGGCGTCCTGTGCTTGGATCGGGCTCTCCGCCACCACGAAGGCGACGTAATCACCGGCGAAGCGCACGCGATTTTTGACGAGCGCGGGATAGGGCGGCCGAAAGCTCGTACCGTCGCGGCGCTTGAGCCCGCCGGGAACCGGAAGGCCGCCCCATCCCGAAGCCTGCCAATCCGCGCCCGTGAGCACCGCGAGCACGCCGGGCGCTGCCTTGGCCCGACTCGTGTCGATTGAGCGAATACGCGCATGCGCGTGCGGCGAGCGCAGCACGTAGCCGAAGGTGATGCCGGGCAGGACGATGTCGCCGACATAGCGGCCGCCGCCCCTGAGCAGGCGCGGATCCTCGAACCGGGACACGCTTTGGCCGATCGCAAATTCACCCATGATGTTTCCTTAAGTCTATCGAGCGCGGAAAGACGCCGTCCTGACAGCAAAGCGGAGTGTGTCAGTTCGTCGGTACGATGTGGGCGTCTTTGGCGAGTTTCACCGTCGCCGCGATATCGTCCTGGAAGAAGCGTTCAAATTGCGCGACGCTCATCGGCTGCGGCTCGACCCCGAGCTTCGCCAGTCTTTCCTGAATCACC
Organism: Xanthobacteraceae bacterium; assembly: GCA_035263865.1. Classification (GTDB taxonomy): domain Bacteria; phylum Pseudomonadota; class Alphaproteobacteria; order Rhizobiales; family Xanthobacteraceae; genus VAZQ01. The sequence goes on along the minus strand of DATFQX010000179.1, from coordinate 5,660 downwards.
GGCATGTCCAGAGCCTTTTGGGTTTCGTCGTGGAGCTTGTCGACGATCGACCGAGGCGTGTTCGCCGGTAGGGACAATCCGCCCCAGTACACGTACTCCGCGTCGGGATAGCCCGCCTCCGCCACGGTCGGAACGTTCGGCAAAGAGGGCGCGCGCTTGGCCGTGCTAACCGCGAGGATCGTCACTTTGTTATCCCCAAGCACCGAGGCCGCGGCTGCGATGGGGACATAATAAAAATCGATGCGTCCAGCCATCAGTTCGGCGAGTCCTTCTGCACCGCGGAACGGGATGTGCCGGACGTCGATTCCGGCGGCGACGCGCAGACGTTCGGCAGCCATGTGAGACGCGGAGCCGATCCCTGCGGACGCAAATGTTAACGCTCCCGGCTTTGCCTTCGCTGCCGCAACCAGATCGGCAACCGTCTTGAAGCCGGTCGCCGGCGCCGCCACGAGCACGTTCGGCTGAATTCCGAATAGGATTACCGGGGCGAAGTCGCGCACCGCATCGTAAGGCAACGTCCTGTGCAGCACGACCTGGGCGCTCAGCGAGGATGAGTGCAGCAAAATGGTGTAGCCGTCGGGATCGGCCTTGGCCACCATGCCAGCACCGATCGTTCCGCCGCCACCCGGCTTGTTCTCGATGACGAACGGCTGCCCGACCTGTCGCGAGACCTGATCGAGCACCACGCGGGCGACGCTGTCGTTGGCATTGCCGGCGGTAAACGGGCTGATGACCTGCATTGCCCGTGTGGGCCAAGGCTGCGGATCGGCCGCCGCCGTTGCCGCCAGGAGACCCATACCCGCGATGGCGCTCCACAAAGCACGATGTACCGTCATTTGCACCTCTCTGGATCTCCCCGAGCATACCGCAGCGACACGCTCCTCGGAAAGAACGTACTTGGCGCTATGCCCGCTGCAGTACGGCGTTGAAGAGCTTGAGCCTCTCTTCCTGCAGATTGCGCAACATGTTCTTGGTGACGGTTGGAAAGGCCTCTCCAATCAAGATGTGGAGGCCGAGCGGCGGCAGCGATCCGCTCTCGAGCGCCTTGCTGCGCGCCATCTGTTGCTGCAGGGCCTCCGCAGTTGTGTCCTGCCACGCGATGACGCGGAAACCGATGCGCTCGAGCGCGACTCGGGTCGCTTGGGGCGTGGACAGAAAGCTGATGGTTTTGTCGTTGGCCCAGGGCGCCGGATAATACGGCTCGCCGCCGGGCCCGGCGGCGATCTCCTGGAGCGCGAGGCGTCCGCCGGGAGCCAGCACGCGGCGCATCTCGCCGTAGAGGCGATCGCGATCGGCGATGTTCATGGCCGCATTCTGTGACCACACGATATCGAAGCTCGCGTCGGCGAATGGCAGGTCGAGCGCGTCACCTTGTCGATAGGCGACCTTGCCGGCGAGCCGCGTGCGCTGCGCGAGCATCGCGGCGAGCGCAACGAATTCGGCGGTGAAATCGAGGCCGGTCACCTGGCAGCCGAATTTGCTCGCGAGATAACGCGACGGCCCGCCGATGCCGCAGCCGACGTCGAGAACGCGGTCGGAGCCGTTGATCCGAGCAAGCTGCGCGAGCCGTACGGTCGCGTTGCGCCCGCCCGAATGGAACTCATCGACCGGCGCGAGATCGTCGGGCGTGAGATGCTCGATATCCTTTCCTGCCGCTTTCAGGGCGGCCAGGATGACGTTGCCCAGCGCGCGTTTTTTGTAATGCTCGGCGACTGCTTGCGGCGATCGCGACATCTCGAGCCTCTTCGGTTCGTAGCTAGGTTATAACCAGGGACGATGGGGCGCTGATAGCGCAGTGAACTCCACCTCGCCCCGCTTGCGGGGAGAGGGCTTTCTAAAAGCTGGGCTGTCACAGAACGCCCCTCACCCCGACGCTCTCCCCGCAAGCGGGGAGCGGGAGCGCACCGAGATCGCGGACGCTGCGGGGATTCACATATTCGCCGCGAGCTTTGGCTTCGGTGGCGGCGCTGCCGAACCCTTCGGCAGATCGAACATGCCGCCGGGAAGGCTGTCGAAGAAGGCCAGCACCTCGGAGGTCTTCACCACGTCGGCATATTTGGCGTTCATGTCGCACAGGTTGATGGCATGGCTCGCCTGCGACCGGTCGAAGCAGGCCTCCTCTGGGAGCGCGATGCGATAGTTGAGACTGAACGCATCGAGCACGGTGGCGCGCACGCAGCCCGAGGTCGTCGTCCCGGTAACGATTACGCTGTCGCAGCCGAGCAGCGTGAGATAGCTCGCCATATTGGTGCCGAAGAAGCCGGAGGGCTTCTGCTTTAGCACCACGATGTCCTGCGCAGCCGGAGCGATCTCGGCGACGATGTCGTTTCCGTCCACGTTGGTCGTGGGGCGGCTCGAGCGATCCTCGTCCGAGCGGGAGTTCTTCCAATTCCAGCTTCCGCCGTCCCAATTGTCCTCGCGCCGCACTCCCGTCGTGTAGATCACCGGGATCCCCTTGGCGTGCGCCTTGTCGATTAGTGCCTTGAGATACGGCATGGCAATCCAGGCGTCCTCGCCACAGGAATTGCGCCAGCGCTTGATCGATTCGAGGATTGGCACGGAGCGCTCGTCGCAGAACGCGTAGTTGACATCGATGATCAGCAGCGCGGGACGCTTGCCGAATCCGCCGCGCGCGCCATACCCCGACGTCGCGAAAACCGCTTTGTCGCGCTCGGTGAGGAACTTGTTCCAGATGGGCTCTGACATGGTCGTGATTCCCGGTTTCTCGGTTGAGGTTTGCTTGATTTGATCGTTTAAAGGCTCGCGCGCACGCTTTCGACGAAACTCATGTCGATGATCTCCTCATATTTGATATCGGCCTTGAGGATGCCGGCCTCGCGCACGACGGCGCTGCCCGTAGCCCAGGCCTCCTTGCTGATCATGCCGTCCTTGCTCCACATCTCGTCGCTGAACGAGCGGTCGAGCGTGGCCTTGAGGTCTTCCAGCGCCATGGTGGGAAATTGTTTCTTGGCGATCTCGGCGGCTTCGTTGGGATTGGCGTAGAGGAATTTCAATCCCTTCACCATCCCTTTCACGAACCCGCCGACTACCTCCGGCTCCTTCTGGATCGAATCGAGACGGACGTTGATGGTGGAATAAGCGTAGGGGCCGAGCTCCTTGGGCACATTGAAGAACGGCTCGCTCCAGATGTTTTGCCGGACGCCCTGCGTGACCATGGGCTCGGTGGTGTTGCCGACCACCGCCTGTCCACCGCGAACGGCGGCTGGAACGGCCGAGTTTGGTACCTCGATTAGCGTGACGTCGCGTTTGGCGTCGAGCTTCCACTTGCCCAAGAGGTAACGCATGATCGAGTTCGGCGTGCCGCTGTAGGGCCCAACCGCAATCGATTTGCCCTTGAAATAGTTCGGCCAATCCCTGTCCTTGGGCTCGTGGCCCTCGGCGGCGCAGAGATAGACGTTGCCGCGGTCGACGCAGTGCACGACGGCGCGCAGCTCCGCGCCTTTGGCCTTGGCGAAGGCGTTGTGCTCGGGCCCACCGATGAAGGCGAACGCCTGCCCCGAGAGCACCGCGTTGGTGTGGCCGCCGCCCGTCTCGATGGTCACGATCTTCACGACGATATCCGACTCGGCGAAGTAACCGTTGGCCATCGCGATGTACATGGGTAGATACCCGGTCGAGTGCACGGGTTCGGCGACCAGCAGCTCCTTGCTTGCGGCGCGCGCGATGAAGGGCGGGACTGCAAGCGCTAGACCGAGGCCGGTGCCCAGCGTCGTGCTCGACTGCAGGAATTTTCGTCTATTCATGACGTCCTCACCTTAGCTCGCTGCTGATTTGCGGAAAACACGGGTATTCGCCTCATTGCCGCACGCCCTTGCGCAGCATGCCTTCAACCCAGGACACCGTCGCGTACATCACCATCGCCAAGGTCGAGAGCACGAGCACCGCCACCCAGACCAGCGCGATATCATATGTCTGGCCGGCATAGAGGATCGCGCGGCCGAGACCGTGCTGGGACGCGATGAACTCACCGACGATCGCGCCGGTCAAAGCAAGGCCGATATTCACCCGCAGCACCGATATGATCCAGGGGAGGCAGAACGGAACGACGAGCTTACGGAACACCTGCAGGCGCGAGGCGCCGAGCGAATAGAACAGCTTCTCGCCGTCCGGGTCGAGCGCCTTTACGCCGGCATAGGCGGTGAGCGTCGAGACGACCAGCGTCAGCGCGGTCGCCACCGCCACCTTCGAGACGAGCCCGATCCCGAACACCAGGATGATGAGCGGGGCGAGGGCGAGTTTTGGGATCGACTCCAGGCAGATGACGTAGGGCTGCACGATCGCCGCGTAATTGCGCGACCACCAGAACGATAGCCCGAGCAGCGATCCCGCCGTGGTGCCGAGGAGAAAGCCGAAAATGGTCGAGCGGAAAGTGAAGCTGATATCCGTCCAGGCGTCGCCGCTGGCGAAGAAGATCGCCATGGTGTGCGCGATCGCGCTCGGCTGCGACCAGAAGAAGGCATCGATCCAGCCAGCGCGGGCGCCGATTTCCCAGAGCGAAAGGGCGCCGATGAGAATGCCGATCTGCGCGCTGATGAGTGCCCAGGCGGGCCAGTCCTTCTGCACCGGCAAGCGCCGCACGGGCTTCGCTGCGGGAGTGGCGCTTTGCACACTCGCTTGCTCGCGATCGAGCCTCTCCATGGCGCCGACGCTGGGGCTGGTATCTTGCACGGCCATTCCCGCTGCAACCTCAGGCTGCCTCGTTGATCTGTTCGGACGCCGTCCCTTCGAGATGCAGCAGTTCGAGGCAGCGTTCCTTGATGGCGAGGAACTCGCCAGTGAGCACGCTACCTCGAATTCGCGGCCGAGCGAGCGGCACCGGGATGGTGGCGATAATGCGCCCCGGCCGCGTGGCCATCACGTGCACCTCGTCGGAAAGATAGATCGCCTCCTCGACATCATGGGTCACGAACAGCACGGTCTTGTTGAAGTCGCTCCACAATTGCATCAGCCATTCCTGCATCTTGAGCTTGGTCTGGGCGTCGAGCGCCCCGAACGGCTCATCGAGCAGAATGACGTCGGTATCGAACAGCAGCGTGCGCAACAATGCGGCGCGCTGGCGCATGCCGCCGGACAGCGCGTTCGGATAGAGATATTCGAAGCCGGCCAATCCATAGCGATGAAGCAGCGGCAACGCGCGCTCGCGCGCGGCGCGCAATGGCACGTGCTGAATTTCCATGCCGAGGATGGTGTTGTCGAGCACCGTGCGCCAGGGCAGCAGCAGGTCCTTTTGCAGCATATAGCCGACGCGGCCGATGGTGCCGGTTGCGTCGACGCCGTCGATCAGCACCCGGCCGCCGCTCGGCTCCAGCAGTCCGGCGATGATGTTGAAGATGGTGCTTTTGCCGCAACCCGACGGGCCGATCAGGCTCACGAAACGGCCCTGTGGGATCGATAGCGTGACCGGCGCAAGCGCGTGAAAGGCGCCCGTCGGCGTCTTGAACGTCATGCTGACGTCGGCAACGCACAGTTTCGGGGCCAAGAACGACATGCGCACTCCGCTCGACCGTGTCGCGGCACGGATTGCCCAATCCCCCGGCGGACTATATCGCAAAAGCCGTGCCAGCGGCCATCGCCGTTTGCGTGTGGACACGCGCTTTGGTCGAAGTTCCAAGGCTGCCGGCCGATGGCCGGGAATTACT
>DATFQX010000178.1:0-2562 GCA_035263865.1 Xanthobacteraceae bacterium | reverse complement strand
CAACAGGTTCTCGCCTGTCACCTAGTTCATCGCATCAGGAGCCATCCATGACATGGCTCAGACCGGTCGATCACGTCCGGTACGTTGACCCTCAGCGCAGGTACACTGTCGTGCTTGGCCCATCATGGAACGCCCCTTTCGGAGCGTCGCCCCACGACGACCGCGCTGGAACACACGACAGTGCCGATGGACGATGCGGATCGTATGTCTCCATTGGGCGCGGTCAAGCCGCTCTTGTGGATAACGTCCAAAGAATTTTGTGGGTTTGCTGCGCTGCGGGATTGCGAGCCAGGCTTTTGACCGCAGCGGGTCAGCGGGTGGCCGCGGCGCTAATCGAGCGCGGTGAGCTTACCGGTGACGAAGTCGACGTGCTGATCGCGCGCCCCAGTCGGCCGCTGCGCTGCCGATGAGCGTCGTAATGAACCCGCGCCGGTTCATTTCGATCACCTCGTTCGCAGGCGAGCAGGGTCGGCGGTACGTCGAGAGGGATTCGCGGAACGGGAGGTTATGGAATATCCGCGCCTTCCCCGCCTCAGTCCGCCTTGATGCCTGTGAAGCTCACCACCTTGCCCCATTTCTCGGTTTCCTCGGCGATCAGCTTGCCGAAGTCTGCAGGGGAGACGACAAGCGGCGTGCCTCCTAGGTCGGCAAGACTCGCCTTCATCTTGGGATCAGCGAGGCCCGCGTTGATCTCCTTGTTGAGCTTGTCGATGATCTCGGACGGTGTGTTCTTGGGCGCGCCGACGCCGAACCAGGCGCTCGCCTCGTAACCCGGCACGAACTCAGCCACGGTCGGGATGTCCGGCAGCTCGTCCGAGCGCGTCGCGGTGGTTACTGCGAGAGCGCGCAGCCTACCAGCTCTGATGTACCCTATCGATGCGACAGTGGTGACGAAGTAGACCTGAACCTGCCCCGCGAGCAAATCGGTGAGCGCTGTTCCGGCACCACGATAGGGCACGTGGACCATATCGACGCCGGTCATCATCTTGAACAGCTCGCCCGCAATGTGGCCTCCAGTGCCGGTGCCGGCCGACGCCATATTGAGTTTGCGGGGATTGGCCTTGGCGTAGGCGATGAACTCGGGAACCGACTTGCGCGGAACCGACGGGTTCACCACCATGACGTAGGGACCTCGCATGATGCCCGCGACCGGCGCGATGTCACGGATGAAATTGAAATTGAGCTTATCGTAGAGCGTCGCGTTGATCGCGCTGAAAGCACCGCACAGGAGGAGCGTGTATCCGTCGGCAGGCGCACGTACAACCGCCTCGGTGCCGATATTGCTGCCGCCACCCGGGCGATTTTCAATGACGAACTGCTGACCCAGCCGCTCCGACAACCATTGCCCGATGAGTCGCGCAGTAATGTCGCTCGCGCCGGCTGGTCCGAGCGGTACGATCAAGTGCACCGGCCGCGTCGGATAGGCTTGCGCCCACGCAACGCGCGAGACGGCCGGCAGCGCGGCAGCGCCTGCTGCGAGATGCAGAAAATTTCGGCGGGGAAGTTTCATTGGCGTCTTCCTCCCTAATTGTTTTTATTGCGCGCGCGTAAATGGGAGCGGCGCGCGATGCGAGCGTAGATAGACCGCACAAATGATGGTCTGAGTGGGATGCCCGCCGACGGCGGCACGTCCCGCTGGGGCGGCTCGAAGGTTAGGCTACATCAACCACGCGCCTCCGGGATATGGATTTATTTGAGGGCGCTCCCGTCGCGGACGCCGACCGCCTGGCTTGGGATGGCGTGATATGCTTCGGCGGGCCGGAGCCGATGTCGTCTCAGCAACTGATCCTCAAGCGCGCTTCAGCAAGCCGTCCTTCGGGGAAATGAAACGAGGACGATTACGACGTGCTCGCGGGCGACGTCGTGGTCGGGCGCATCATGAAAGCCATCGCTGCGCCGGTAGGATCGCCGTGGTTCTGGACGCTCGCCTTCGGCTATCACTGCGACCGCAGGCCAACCCACGGATATGCAGCGACACGCGAGGCCGCCATGGCCGCATTCGCGAAAAGCTGGCGGCGGGAATAATCGCCCCGCCGGCAAGGAGTCGATGCGAGCGCGCCGCTAGCGGAATCTCTCCCGGCATCAAAAAATTTTTTTGCAAAAACGTCTTTCACACAAAGGCTACCCCCTTTATGGGACAGAACCATTTTTGGATAGGTTTTTGTCGGAGGGGGCACCGAAAATTCCCCGGTTATCACTGCGAGCGGCCGTTTGGGCCCTGATCTATTCGAGCGCCAGCGGCCCTCAACGAATTCCTAACCGTGCCGCTTTCGCTGGCGCAACGGCCAACCTTAAACTAACATTCTACCTGGACCACTCAGCGGCGGCTGATCAGTGTGAGAGCAATAATGGCGAGGGCAGAAGGGAGAGCGTAGGTGGGCAACGAAGACGGGCACTCCATGCAGGAGCCGGTCCTGGCCGTCCTCCGGCGGAGGTTGGGGCCCTACGTCGCCCCTCGCACGGCGACGGAGCAGAAGCTTGCGGATATCTGGCGCGACAAGCTCGGTGTCGACCGGGTGGGGGTCACGGACCGCTACGAGGATCTCGGCATGGATTCCTTGC
>DATFQX010000177.1:0-47228 GCA_035263865.1 Xanthobacteraceae bacterium | reverse complement strand
AGCGAAGCAAGCGTCAGCGGCGCGCGTTCGCCCAGCCGCGCCAGCATCCAAAGCTCGGGCGCGGGCAGTTCAACCCTGGCGCGGACGGCGAGATCGGCGTAAAGGCGCCATCGATTTTCCCGCGCGAGCAGGAGGGTGATGATGCGCTCGAGCTCCTCGAGGGAGGTGGCGTCGCGCGGCATCGCGAAACTCTCGCCCATTCCCTCGGCGGGCGCGCCCTCGCGCAGCGGATATTCGCGCAGCATCCAGGTGAGCGCGAAGCCGACCGCGGAAATTGCTGCCGCGACGAGGAAGACCGGCCGCAGCGCCAGCATCACGGCGGTGATGTATTCGTCGTGCAGCTCGGGCGGCAGGCCCTTGACCGCCGAGGGAATAGCGCTCGCCAGGAAATCCATGCCGGGCCCGGCGAGCTGCGCGTGCAGGCGATTGGCGAAAATCGCGCCGCACAGCGCGACCCCGAGTGCGCCGCCGAGCGAGCGAAACAGCATGGTGCCGGAGGTCGCCACGCCGAGATGCTCGTAATCGACGCTGTTCTGCACGGCGATGATGAGCACCTGCATGACCATGCCCATGCCGAGCCCGAGCCACAGCGCATCGATCGCGGTCTGCCAGTCACGGCTGTCGATTGCGAGCAGCGACAGCGCGGCAAGCCCGAAGGCCATCGTCGCTGTGCCGAGAATGGGAAAGAGCTTGTAGCGCCCGAACCGGCTGATGATGCGCCCGCTGATTACCGAGGTTGCAAGCATGCCGAGCATCATCGGCATCAGCAGCAAGCCGGAGGTCGTCGGGCTCACGCCTTTGACGACCTGAAGATAGATCGGAAGGAACGTGACCGCACCGAACAGCGAGAGCCCGACGATGAGCCCGACGCCGCTGGCCACCGCGAAGTTTTGGTTGGCGAACAGGCTCATCGGCAAGATCGGCTCGCTCGCGCGCAGCTCGACGGCGATGAACGCGAGCGTTGCGGCAACGGCGGCCGCGATGAGGCCGAGCATGACGGGCGAGCCCCACGGAAAGGTCGTGCCGCCGAGTCCGGTGAATAGGATCACCGCGCTGAGCGCCGCGGTGAGCAGAATCGCGCCGGCATAATCGATCGCGTGGCGGCGCCGCCGCGATCCCGCCGGCAACACGGCGGCGATCACCGCCATCGCCAGGATGCCAGTCGGCAGATTGATGTAGAAAATCCAGCGCCAGCTCAGGTGATCGACGAAGAACCCGCCGACCAGCGGGCCGACGATGGTCGCAACCCCGAACACCGCGCCGAAGAAGCCCTGGTAGCGGCCGCGCTCGCGCGGCGCAATGAGGTCGCCGATCACGGCGATGGTGATAACGATCAGCCCGCCGCCGCCTATTCCTTCGAGCGCGCGAAAGACGATCAGCTGCACCATGTTCTGCGCGAGGCCGCAGAGCGCGGAGCCGACGAGAAACACGGCGATCGCCACTTGCAGCACGATCTTGCGGCCGTAGAGGTCGCCGAATTTTCCATAGAGCGGGCCGGCGACCGTGCTGGTGAGCAGATACGCCGTCACCACCCAGGAGAGATAACTCAGGCCGCCGAGATCGCCGACCATAGTCGGCAGCGCGGTCGAGACCACGGTCTGGTCGAGCGCGGCGAGCCACAGCGCCAGAAACAGCGCGCCGAATACGGCGCGAATCGATGTCTGGTTCTGGTTGGGCGGCATTTTTGCTTGAACGTGCACGCTTGTGCGACAATGACCGACGACAATGGCAGCTTAAACTGAATTGAATGAACAGCGCGAATTCTATGATCCGTTCGTCCCCGCGAAAGCGGGGACCCAGATTCTGCCGCTACACTGGATTCCCGCTTGCGCGAGAATGAACGGAGAGAAAGAGCGTCACGCCGCGAGGTTGCCGAACCGCTCGAGATTGGCCTTTTGCTGCGGGCTGCGCGGTGGCAACTTGAACAGGCGCGCGGCGTTGCCGCCGAGAATATTGTGCTTGGCCTTCTCGGAGAGGAACGGCAGGTCCCAGATTCGGCTCGGCACGTCGAAATCCCAATGCGGGTAATCCGATGCGTAAAGGAGCTGCGTCTCCGCGTTGATCATCTCGAACGTGCAGGCGAGCGCCCGCAAGTCGTCGGCCTCCATCGGCTGCGAGGCGTAGTACATCGCGCGCATGTAATCGCTCGGCTTCTTCTTGAGCAGCGGATATTCGGAGCTGCGCAGCATGTATTCGTGGTCGAGGCGCTGCATCAGGAACGGCACCCACGCAAGCCCGCCCTCGATCCAGATGACCGGCAGTTTTGGGAAGCGCTCGGAAAGGCCGTTGGTGACCCAGTTGGTCATATGAAGGATGTGATAGAACGGGAAGCCCAGCGCGTGCACCGAGGCGAAGCGGTTGAGGCTTTTGAACACCGGTTCGCCCGGATTGATGGCGGAATGGAACGCGAGCGCCAGCCCGCGTTCCTCCAGCGCGCGGTAGATCTTCATGTGCGCGTTGTGATGCACGGCCAAGGTGCGCACGCACGTGATCATGAAACCCGTCACGTATTTGCGCGCGCCGAAGGTCTCGATCTGTCGCAGCGCCGCGTCGGGGTCGGAGAGCGGCAACGTCAGCATCGAGTAGAAGCGGCCGCCGCCTTCCGGAAGCGCTTTCTCGGTCAGCCATCGGTTGTAGGCCCAGCACAGCTGGACCTCCATTTCCGCGTCCGGATGTAGCCCGACGGCGAGCATCAAGGTCGGGAACAGGCAGGAATAGTCGACGCTGAGCGCGTCCATCCAGCGATGTCCGAGTTCGATGTCGCGGAGTTTTCCTTGCTCGGTCTTCTCCGTTGCGCGCATGGGATAGCGCGTGATGCGCCCGCCCATCTCCTGGAAGCCGACCGCGTTGGTGGGAATGATGCTGCCGCGGCCCTTGCCGCGGCCGCCCAGCGTGAGCTGACGCAAAACATCGTTCTCCATGAAGGGGAGAAACTCGTCCAGGCATTCGTTCTCGTAGTGGTGCGCATCGACGTCGACGATGAGCAGGTCGTCGAGCTTGCGCTGCTGCGCCTGCTTGCGGGCGTGCGCAAGGAGCCGTGATGTGTTGAGCTCTTCGATGGCGACGCGCCGGCCGCGGTCGGCGATGAGGTCCATGACGCTTCCTCCCGACAGGTATGTCGCATTCTTCGAAGCGACTTTATGCCTGTTGTGGGCTCGGCGAAAGCGGGGTGACGCAACGCGTCATGCCCGGACTTGTTCCGGGCATCCACGTCTTCACATTGCACGCAAACAAAGGCGTGGATGGTCAGGACAAGCCCGGCCATGACGTATCCTTTTGGTGCGCGCGATCGGGATTACGGCTGCAGCTCGCTGTCCCAGTAGAGATAGTCGAGCCAGCTCTCGTGCAGATAATTCGGCGGAAACCGGCGGCCGTTGCGGTGCAGATGATTGACGCTCGGCTGGAACGGCATCTGCGACGGCCACATCTTCGCTTCCTGCATCGTCATGTTGCCTTTCTTGAGATTGCAGGGCGAGCAGGCGGCGACCACGTTGATCCAGGTCGTGTACCCGCCGCGCGAGCGCGGCAACAGATGGTCGAAGGTCAAGTCCTCGCGTGAGCCGCAATACTGGCAGCTGAACTTGTCGCGCAAGAACACGTTGAAGCGGGTGAACGCCGGCTGCGTCGAGGGTTTTACGAAAGTCTTGAGCGACACCACGCTCGGGAGTTTCATCTCCAGACTTGGGCTGCGCACCGTCCGATCGTACTCGGCAACGATGTTCACGCGCTCGAGAAAGACCGCCTTGATGGCGTCCTGCCACGCCCACAGCGACAGCGGATAGTAACTGAGCGGACGAAAATCCGCGTTGAGCACGAGAGCGGGAAAACCTGCGGGGGACAAATTCACGACGCTCCTTGCCTTCCGATGCGAAGCAGCGGTGGGCACAGTCTATAGGCGAGCATGACAGGATTGTGAAGCCCGCTCCGGTGCTTATCGCAGCTTGCGGAACCTGGGGCTGCGGTGTGTCTCCGTTCGTCCCCGCGAGGGGCACCCCGCGACGCTCGCGTCGCGGGGACCCCGTTGCCGGGACCCAGAGCCACGACGCGCGCCCCTGGATTCCCGCTTGCGCAGGAATGAGCGGAGAGGTCGGGAGTTACGCGCCGCGCGGCGCAGACAGGCGCCGCGCGAGAAACTCGCCGCCGTGACGCAAGCCTTCCTGATCGATGCCGTGGCCGATGCCGTAGGACATGTGCCACTCGACCGGTACGCCGAGCGCGGCAAGGCCGCTCGATGCGTGGAACAGCGCTTGCGGAGGAATGAGGTCGTCGCGATCGCCGTGGACGAGCAGAACCGGCGGACGCGACTTGATTTCGGCGGCGAATTTTTCCGGATTGACGTCGGCCGGGACCGCCAAAAGTCCGGAATAGCCGACGATGGCGGCCGGCGCCGTCGCGCGGCGCAAGCCCACGTGCAGCGCCAGCATGGTTCCTTGGCTGAAGCCGACGAGCGCCAGCGCCGAGGGCGCAAGATTGCGCCGCTTGAGCTCGGCGTCGAGGAAGCTTGTAAGAACCGGCGCGGCTTTATTAACGCCAGTCCAGCGCTCATCGGGATCGCGGAAGGTGAGCGGGAACCATTGCCGGCCGACCGGCGCCTGAGCGCAGGGCTCCGGCGCGTGCGGGGAGACGAATGCGGCCTGCGGCAAGAGACCCTGCCAGGCGCGGCCAATCTCGATGAGGTCGTTGCCGTCGGCGCCATAGCCGTGCAGAAACACGATGAGCTGGCGCGCGGGAGGCGCGCGCGGCTCGAGCCGCGGACCATCGAGCTCAGCCATTGCTCACCGCCGCCGGCATCGGCGCGCCATTGCGCCGCTTAGCCGCACGATAATAGGCCCAGAGCATGCAGGCTGCGGCCCCGCGCCATGGGCGCCAAGCTTCGGCGAGCGGCCCCATCTCTTTCGCGCTCGGGCGCGTTTTGAGCGCGAGCAAGAGCCGCGTCGCCTCCTGCAGGGCGAGATCGCCGGCGGGCCAGGCGTCCGCATGACCGAGACAGAACAGCAGATAGATGTCGGCGGTCCAGGGGCCGATGCCGTGAACGGCGGTCAGCACGGCGTGTGCCTCGTCCGCCGGCTTGGTGACCAGCGCGGGCAGATCAAGCTCACCCCGGTCGACGGCTTTTGCGATCGCCTTGAGCGTGCGAATCTTCGGAGCCGAAAGTCCGGCGCGGGCGAGCTTCGCCCTGCGCGCGCGCAGGACCGCCGCGTGGTCGAGCGGGTCCAAGGCCTGGTTGAGGCGCGCCCAGATCGCCTTAGCGCTCGCGGTCGAGAGCTGCTGCGAGACGACGATCGAAGCGAGGCCGGAAAATCCGTCAGGCCGCCGCCGCAAAGGGGGCCGCCCGGCCCGCGACAAGACCGCGCCGAAGCGCGGATCGGCGTCGACGAGGCGGGCGATGGCATGATCGAGATCGGCTTCGGTGTGGATAAAGAACATGAGCGCGGCGCAGCATCTACAAAGGCCATGGCAACGCAACCCCTTTCTGGGGGCATGTTTTAGGTAGGTGAGACTCAATTCACCGTGTGGCAAATCTCCATTCATTCCCGCGCAAGCGGGAATCCAGAGGCCAGAGTGCGTGGCTCTGGATCCCCGCTTTCGCGGGGACGAACGGAAGAGAAGGTCTCTGGAGCGCCGAACACTCACATGACTACTCCCGTCTTCCGCTTCGCCCCGAGTCCGAACGGGTATCTGCACCTGGGTCATGCGCTCTCCGCACTGGTCAATTTCGAGATGGCGCGGGCCACCCGCGGGCGTTTCCTATTGCGCATCGAGGACATCGATGCGACGCGCTGCCGACCGCAGTACGAAGACGCGATCTACGAAGATCTCGCGTGGCTCGGCCTAACGTGGGAGCAGCCGGTGCGGCGCCAGAGCGCGCATCTTAAGGATTACCGAGCGGCGCTGGCGCGGCTCGATGCGTTCGTCTATCCGAGCTTCGAGACGCGCGGCGAGATCGCCCGCCTCGTCACCAAGCGGGAGCGGGATGCACCCTGGCCGCGCGATCCCGACGGCGCGCCCCTCTATCCCGGCGACGCGCGCGCGCTCAGCGCAGCCGAACGGCGACGGCGCATGGCGGCCGGGGAGCCTTACGCGCTGCGGCTCGACACGGCAGCGGCCGTCGCGCGGACCGGATCTTTGACGTGGAGCGAAACCGGCTGCGGGGATGAAACGAGGTTGGTCACCGCGAGGCCGGAAATATGGGGCGACGTCGTCCTGGCGCGCAAAGAGACACCCACGAGCTATCACCTTTCAGTGGTGATCGATGACGCCTGCCAGGGCGTCACGCACGTGGTGCGCGGACGCGATCTGTTCGACGCGACCAGCGTGCACCGCCTGCTGCAGGCGTTGTTCGCTCTGCCGGCACCGACATACCATCACCATCGCCTGATTCTCGATGCCGACGGCAAGAAGCTGTCGAAGTCGACCCGCGCCACTGCGTTACGAGCGCTGCGCGAGGATGGCGCTAGCGCGGCCGACATCCGCCGCATGGTTGGCCTGGCGTGAGGCGGTGGCCGGGGACTTGTCGGCGTGGCAATGTGCCCTTGGGGGTATGATGGCGAGACGGAGGAGATCGGCCGGCAAGCCTCGGGGGAAGCGCGTGGCGCGCGCGCGGACAGCGAATGCGCGCGCGGTCGAGGCGACGCTGGCGGATATCGCCCACGAAGTCAGAACGCCCCTGACTGGTATCCTGGCACTGGGCGAACTGCTCGCCACCTCCGAGCTTGGCGCGCGTGAGCGCGACTGGGCGACCGCGATCAAGAGCACGGCTGAGCATCTCGCCTTGCTCACGTCGCTCATCGTCGATGCGGCGCGCGCCGACGCGAAGGGCCTCGTGCTTCGGCGCGAGCTGATCCGGCCGCGCCGCCTCGCCGAGGCGCTGGCGACTTCGCTCGCTGGCCGCGCCGACGCCAAGGGCCTCGAGCACGGCGCCGATATTTCCACCACGCTGCCGGAAGCGGCGATCGGTGATGCGTTACGCCTGCGCGCGGCGCTGGAAAATCTCATCGACAATGCGGTGAAGTTCACGGAGCGCGGGAGCGTGCGCCTCAAGGCCGCCGGCGAACGCGGTGCGCGCGGGAAGGTGCGGCTCGTCTTTACGGTGACGGACAGCGGCATCGGTCTCACCGGCGCTGAGATCAAGCGGCTGTTTCGCCCCTTCGCCCAGGCAAACGAGCAGATCGCGCGCCGCTATGGCGGCGCTGGGCTGGGGCTCACCTTCGTCAAGCGCATCGCCAAGGCGATGGGTGGCGACTTGACGGTCAAGAGCGAGTCCGGCCGCGGTAGCCGCTTCCGCATGCGAGTCACGGTGGACAAGGTCGCCGAGGCGGCCCAGCCCGCTTCCAGCGAGGGTGCGGCCGCGCGCCATGCGCCAATTCGTGCTCTCGCTGTCCTGTGCGTCGAAGATAATCCGCACGGCCGCGTTCTGCTCAACACCATCCTCGCCGAGCTCGGCCATCGCGCGGACTTCGTCGCCACCGGCGCGGGCGCGGTCGAAGCGGTGGCGCGAGGCAGCTACGACGTCGTGGTGATGGACGTGACGCTGCCGGATATCGACGGCGTCGAAGCGACGCGGCGCATACGCGCGCTTCCCGGTCGCGCTGGCCGCGTGCCGATCGTCGGTGTCTCTGGACGCGTCAATGCCGAGGCTGCTGGCCGGGCCGCTGGGATGAACGGCTACCTGACCAAGCCGCTGAGCCCGAGCGCGCTTACGCAGGCGCTCGGCACGGCGGTGCTGTCACAGACGTAGGCAGCAGGTTGTCGCTCAAACACGAACGCCGCGCTTTGGGCGCGGCGCTTTGGCTCACCTCGTGCTGCGCTCCGTCAATAGCGGATGCCGACCGGAGCCCAGCCCCATCGATAGTTGAGGCCGGCTTTGACGACCTGGATCTGTTGCTGGATGTCGCTGTTGAGGAAGAACTGGCCCGTGTTATCCGTGAATATCAGACTGGTATGCCGGAAGCCCAGATAGTTGTATTCGATCTTCGCGGACCAGTTGTCGTAGAATGCGTATTCGACACCAGCCCCGACCATCCATCCCCATCGAGTCTCGTTGCCGCCGAAGGTCGGCGCAACAAGCGGCAAACCGTTGAGAGTGTAGGTGGCGGTCGAAGGCGCCTTGTACTGGTCGTTCGCCCAGCCGCCGCCAGCTTTGCCGTACACCAGCAGGCGGTCGATGGCATAGCCCATCCGGCCCGCGATTGTACCTAGCCCTGAGACCTTGACGCTGCAGTTCGCGGCGAGCACCGCGCCGACGGTCGACGACGTATACGAACAGGCACTGCTGCCCGTCAGATTTGACCCGCTGGCGTCGGCCTCCGCGCCGAACACCCACGAGCCGACCTGGTACATGGCGCCGATCTGGCCGCCAGCGAGCCACCCGTTCGCGTCGACACTGAACTGTGCGGGCGTGAGCGTATCGCCAAAGAAATTGAAGCCGGTGCCGGTCTCGGTCTTGTGGCTCCAGCCGCCGCCCCCATGGGCACCGAAGTAGAAGCCGGTCCAGTTGAAGAAGACGACGGCTGGTGAAGGCGCGTAGAGAACCGGCGGGGGGCCGTAGAGGTCCACCTCAGCCGCGCCTGCCGGCTTAAGTGCGGCGGCCAGCGCGATCATGCTGACGCTCGCAAACCTCAATTTTCTCATCCGTCGCCCCCGGACTCGCGCCGACACGAGCGGCCCTTGCGGCCGCCACACGTGCGAGCGGAAACCGTCGCGTCGGACTGCGGCGACTCAAGGGCGGCGGCGGCGAACGACCGAGAAAACGTTCAAAATGAAGGGCTGTCGGGCGTAGCTAGAGACTTGAAATTGCTGTCTCTTTTGCTGTGCGTTGCAATAGGGCCACGGGACAGGGCTTTCGCCCGCCTAGCGGGGCGGCTCGCCGCCGTTGCGTTCAACGATGCGCACGATGTCCGCCATGATCCGATTGAGGTCGAAATCCTTGGGCGTGTAGATCGCGGCGACACCGGCTTTCTGGAGCGCCTGCGCGTCCTCCGGCGGGATGATGCCGCCGACGACGAGCGGGATGCCATCGAGCCCCGCCTTTTTCATGCGCGCCACCACATCCTTCACCAGCGGCACGTGCGAACCCGACAGGATCGACAGGCCCACCACATGCGCGGCCTCTTGGCGCGCGGCTTCCACGATTTCCGCCGGCGTCAGGCGGATGCCTTCGTAGACCACCTCGATGCCGGCATCGCGCGCCCGCACTGCGATCTGCTCTGCGCCGTTGGAGTGGCCGTCGAGCCCCGGCTTGCCGAGCACGAATTTGAGCCGCCGGCCGAGCTTACGCGATATCCGCTCGACCTCAGCACGCAAATCGTCGAGACCGACGGTTTCGTTGCGCGGCGCGCGCCCGACGCCGGTGGGCGCGCGGTACTCGCCAAAACTTTCGCGCAAGGCAAAGCCCCATTCACCCGTTGTCACGCCGGCTTTTGCGCAGATGATCGAGGCCGGCATGATGTTGCGATTCTCGCTTGCAGCGGCGCGTAACTCTTTTAGCGCCGTCGCGACGGCTTGCTGGTTGCGCGCGTTGCGCCACGCCTTGAGGCGCTCGATTTGCTCGGCCTCGGCTTGCGGCGAAACCGTGAGGATGGAATCGGCCGCGCCGGCGAGCGGCGATGGCTCGCTCTCCATGAACCGGTTGACTCCCACCACGGTGTGCTCGCCCCGTTCGATCGCCTCGACGCGCCGCGTGTTGGATTCAACGAGCTGCTGCTTCATATAGCCGTGCTCGACGGCGGCGACCGCGCCGCCCAGCGCCTCGATGTGGGCCAGTTCCTCCTTCGCCTCGCGCTTGAGCCGCTCGACTGTCTGGGCAATTGCGGGCGAGCCGTCGAAAATGTCGCCGTATTCCAGCAAGTCGGTTTCGTAGGCGAGAATCTGCTGCATCCGCAGCGACCATTGCTGGTCCCACGGCCGTGGCAGGCCGAGCGCTTCGTTCCAAGCCGGCAATTGCACCGCCCGCGCGCGGGCGCTCTTGGAGAGCGTCACGGCCAGCATCTCGATGAGAATACGCGTGACGTTGTTCTCCGGCTGTTGCTCGGTCAGTCCGAGCGAATTGACCTGCACGCCGTAGCGAAAGAGCCGGTGCTTGGGGTCATTGACGCCGTAGCGCTCGGCCGTGATCTCGTCCCACAGCTCGGCGAATGCGCGCATCTTGCACAGCTCGGTGATGAAGCGCAGCCCGGCGTTGACGAAGAACGAAATGCGCCCGAGCACCTCGCCGAAGGCGCTGCGCTCCACCGCGCCCGACGCTTGCACGGTGTCTAGCACGGCGATCGCGGTGGCGAGCGCAAAGGCAAGTTCCTGCACTGGGGTGGCACCTGCTTCCTGCAGGTGATACGAGCACACGTTGATCGGATTCCATTTCGGCATCTCGCGGGTGGTGAAGAGGATCACGTCCCTGGTGAGCCGCATGGAAGGCGCGGGCGGAAACACATAGGTGCCCCGCGACAGGTATTCCTTGATGATATCGTTCTGTGTCGTGCCTTGCAGTTTCTCGCGCGCGGCGCTCTGCTCGTCGGCGAGCGCCACATAGAGCGCGAGCAACCAGGCGGCCGTCGCGTTGATGGTCATCGACGTGTTCATGTCGGCGAGCGGGATCGCCTCGAACAACGTTCGCATGTCGCCGAGGTGGGAGATCGGCACACCGACTTTGCCGACTTCGCCTTTCGCCAGCGGATGGTCGCTGTCGTAGCCGGTTTGCGTAGGCAGGTCGAACGCGACGGAGAGACCGGTCTGCCCCTTCGCGAGGTTCTTGCGATAGAGCGCATTCGAATCGCGCGCGTTCGAATGCCCGGCATAGGTGCGGAAAATCCAGGGCTTGTCGCGCTGCCGAACCGCGCCGGGCTGGCTCATGGGGCGCCTCGCTGACGTCGCGTTGTGCGCCGCAGCATACTCCTTGGCGATGCGCAAGGGTAGGCATTTACGAGGGGAAGCGAGTGTCTGCCCGCGCGCGCTCGGGCTAAGCGGCAATATCCCGCGCAACCTCTCTTGCGTAACGCGCGAAGGGTGTTTCGCGCCCTAGCGTTTGATGAACCCGACGATCACCAAAAGTATGACCGCGCCAATCGTGGCATTGACGATCGAGCCGATGAAGCCAGAGAACGGCAGGAAGCCCAAGTGCGTAAGTAGCCAAACGCCTATGAACGCGCCGATGATTCCGATGATGACGTTCCAGAGCAGTCCGAAACCAAAACCCCGCACGATGTTTCCGGCCAGCCAGCCGGCGATCGCGCCGACGACGATCATGATGATAATGCTGTCTATCCCAACCACGACATCCTCCCCCGGCTAGGCACGTGCGTGCTACCGCGACTTGATCTGCAACTTAGGATGCAACCCTCAACGCCAACGCGCGAAGCGTAGCCCAAGTGGAGGGCGCTGTCAGTAAATGCAGCAGGTACATGAACAAGTTTGCGCTCGCGTCGCGGCTGTAGCGCAATTCTGCGCCGATATTGCGATGCAGCATAAAATGCGGCAAACTGGAACGGTCTAGCAAATTGCGGAGGCACTCATGCCGGCCGTCGCGACTAGTCCGCTTCAGGCGTCGGTGCGCAAGGACCTTTACGAGATCGGCGAAGTCCCTCCGCTCGGTTATGTCCCGCCACAGATGCACGCTTGGGCGATCCGCAAGGAACGCCATGGTCCGCCGGAGACGTCGATGCAACTCGAGGTCTTGCCGACGTGGCCGATCGGCGAGGACGAAGTGCTGGTCTATGTCATGGCCGGCGGCGTCAACTACAACGGCGTGTGGGCCGGCCTTGGCGTTCCGATCTCGCCGCTCGACGTCCACAAGCACCCATTCCACATCGCCGGCTCGGACGCGTCCGGGATTGTTTGGGCCTGCGGCACGAAAGTCCGCCGGTGGAAAGCCAGCGACGAGGTCATCGTCCATTGCAACCAGGACGATGGTGACGACGAGGATTGTAACGGCGGCGACCCGCTGCTGTCGCCCTCGCAACGGATCTGGGGCTACGAGACGCCGGATGGATCATTCGCGCAGTTTTGCCGTGTGCAGTCGCGCCAGCTCATGCCTAAGCCGGCACACCTAAGCTGGGAGGAGGCGGCCTGTTATACGCTGACGCTTGCGACCGCCTATCGCATGTTGTTCGGCCATGCCCCCCACACCATGAAACCGGGCGACCATGTGCTGGTCTGGGGCGCCTCGGGCGGCCTCGGCGTCTTCGGCGTGCAGCTTGCGGCCGCCTCTGGGGCTAATGCGATCGGCATCATCTCGGACGAAAGCAAGCGCGATTACGTGATGCAACTGGGCGCCAAGGGCGTCATCAACCGCAAGGAGTTTTCCTGCTGGGGCGCGATGCCGACGGTCGGCACCCCCGCATACGACAGCTGGGTGAAGGAAGCGCGCAAGTTCGGCAAGGCGATCTGGGAGATCACCGGCAAGCGCGACGTCGATATCGTATTCGAGCACCCGGGCGAGGCGACGTTCCCGGTCTCATGCTTGGTGGTGAAGCGCGGCGGCATGGTGGTCTTCTGCGCTGGCACGTCCGGCTATAACCTCACCTTCGACGCTCGCTATGTCTGGATGCGGCAGAAACGCATTCAGGGGTCGCATTTCGCTCATCTCAAGCAGGCCTCGGCCGCGAACCAGTTCGTGCTCGACCGCCGCATCGACCCCTGCATGAGCGAGGTCTTTCCCTGGACGAGAATTCCGCACGCGCACGAATTAATGCGCACCAATCAGCACCCGCCCGGCAATATGGCGGTGCTGGTCAACGCCCCACGCACGGGGCTGCGGACGCTCGACGATGTGATCGAGGCGAGCGCGACGTCGCAGGCCGCATAGGGTTTTCTACGCCTTGCCATAACATTGGCACCTTTATTGCTTCGAATCTCGGCAGTGCACGTACGGGGGCTTGGAAGAGAGGAGTCCTCACCATGTGCGACTACAGCCTGCACCATGTGAAGTCGCGTGCTGCACGAGTCGGCGATAAGCTCACGACACGCAACTTTGGTACCGGCACACGTGGCTTTGCCGCCCAGGAAGATTCTACGGTGGCAGTGTGCGTGCTTCCGGGGACCGAACTTGCGTTTTCCCAGGAGGTTGCATGCGTCGCGTCCGGATTCCTCGGCTTGGGTGCGCGCAGGATGGCCTATCAGACCGCGATCTTTCGGCAGGTCAACAAGGACCAACCGCGGGTGCATCATGATGCGCTCGAGTTTCCGGATGGGCAGACCGTGCTCCTGACCGAACTCGTCGAGGGTCAGGAGGCAACCGTGCTGCAGCTGCCCGCGCAGCCTGTAACCGCAGCCGAGGTGGAAGCCCAACAGCGCGTCGCCTACGTCGGGTGATACTACCGCGCGGACGGCAGCGTAGAGAATGAGGGCCGCTCCCCGGCGGATCGGCCCTCTTTTGCTGCTGGAACGATGCATTCGCGCGGTGATGTCCAGGCGAAGTGCGCGGACGCGTCGAGGCGTCGCTTCTTCGTTGAACTCGCGCGACAACCGAGCCTGCGTTCAGGTGTCTGCGCTAACGGGCGCGGCGGAGGGCCGCGGCCGAACGATCGCCGAATTGACCGCGCCGCCGTAGACGAAGATGGATGCCGTCCAATACAGAAACACCAGCGCGATCATGGCGGAGGCAAGACCTGCGTAGTAGCTCACATAGGTGATGGCGAACTCGGCGAGATAGCGGCCGAAGGCGACGCCGGCGACGAGCCATAAGGCCAGCGTCGCGACAATACCGGGCAGGATATCGACCACTCGACGCCGGCCAGCCGGCAACCACTTGTGCGCAACAAACAATGCGATGATGAGAACGACGCTCGCGATCGCGAAGCGGAAGAACGTGAAGGTGCCCTCGAGCGGCTCGAGCCACGGCGCATGCCGTAGCGCAGTCCGGAATATCAACGGCCCGAGCACAATGAGAAATCCCAGCGCAAGCAGCCCGACGGCCGCCACCAGCACATAGGCGATGGATTCGAGCCGCAGCAGGATCCAGTGTCGCGTTTCCACCACGCTGTAAGCGCGGTTGAGCCCGATTCGCAGGCTCTCCACCCCACTGGAGGCGAAAAAAATGGCGAACAGGGCACCGACCGTGAGCGCGCCGGTATGCGTTGTGGTCAGCACATCATGAATTTCCCGTGCGATCGGTACCGCCGCCTCCTCCGGCCAGGTGGCAAGCATCAGCTTCGCCACCTCGTCGGCGAGATCGTTGGAGCCGAAGACGCCGGCGAGCGAGGTCAGCACAATGAAGAACGGAAACATCGCCATCAGCGCGGAAAGAGCGATATGGCTGGCAATCGCCCAGCCGTCGTCAGCGAGGAACTGCCAGTAAGCATCGACGGCGATGTGGAAAGCTCGTCGCATCGAAGCATCAACTCGCGTATGGAAAACCCAAATCCCAGCGCCTTATCCCAGGCCTTGGATGTCATTCCAAGTGGTCAATAATGCAGCAGCGACTATGCCAACGCGCGGCGAATTCCGCCTGGGTCCATGGCGTTGCTTTTGTGCACTGCACGCGTAGTCTGAGCATTGCAAGCTGAAGGATAGCTGCGCGTAGAAACTGTTACCGAGAGTGAGCGTGGTGCTGGACAAAGGCGAACGCAGTGATGCCGAGCTGATCGCGGTTGCACGGCAGGCGTCGCAGGCGGCCGAGGCGCTGCTCGACGACGCCACGGCGGCGGTACGCCGGCGCGTCACCGTGGATCATCAGCTCGACGAGCGACTGCTCGACCGTGAGCAGCGTGCCGCGCATGGCCTTGCCTGGCTCGCGACCTATGTCGAATCAGTGCGGCAACTCTCGGCCTATGCCGAGCGGGCCTCCGCTCGCTGCACGTTGGGCGAGGTCGAAAAGCTGCTCGTGCGGCTCGGGATTGGCGAATATCTCGCGCAGATTCAGGGCGGCATTCCCATGAGCCAGGGCGAGATCGTGCGTCCGGCCGATCTGGGGCTTGCTGCGGAGACCGCAGCGGGGCGTTTGGCAGGCCCGCTGCAGGCGTTCGCGACTTCGCATGTCGAGCAGCGCGCGTGTCTCGTCGAAAGCATGCAGGCCCATCAGGATGCCATAGTCGGCGACTGCGGCCTGGACGAGACGCTGGGAACGATCCGCGAGGAGATGCGCAAGTTTGCCGACAGCGAGATCGCACCGCAGGCGCAACGATGGCATCGCACCAATAGCTATATCCCGCTCGATGTCATTGCGCAGATGTCGGAGCTTGGAGTGTTCGGTCTCACCATCCCGCAGCGCTATGGCGGCCTGGGACTTGGCAAGGAGTCGATGTGCGTTGTCTCGGAGGAGCTCTCGCGCGGCTATCTCGGGGTTGGATCGCTTGGAACGCGATCCGAGATCGCCGCAGAGTTGATCATGGGCGGCGGTACCGACGAGCAGAAAGAGCGGTGGCTGCCTAAGCTCGCCGCCGGAGAGGTGTTGCCGACCGCCGTGTTTACCGAGCCCAACAGCGGATCCGATCTCGCCTCAATCAGAACTCGGGCGGCCCGACACACCGATGTCTACAAGATTTACGGCAACAAAACCTGGATCACGCACCCCGTACGCGCCGATCTGATGACGCTGCTCGTGCGCACCAATCCGAGCGAAGGCGGCCACCGCGGGCTCTCCATGCTGCTGGCGGAAAAGCCTCGCGGCACCGACGACGATCCATTTCCGGCCGCAGGCATCTCTGGAACCGAAATCGAGGTGCTGGGCTATCGCGGGATGAAAGAATACGAGATCGCGTTCGACGGGTTCGAGGTGAAGACCGACAATCTGCTCGGCGGCGTCGAGGGGCAGGGCTTTCGGCAGCTGATGCAAACATTCGAGTCGGCGCGCATTCAGACTGCGGCGCGCGCGATCGGCGTGGCGCAAGCGGCCATGGAGCAGGCGCTCGCCTATGCGCAGCAACGCCAGCAATTCGGCGAGCCGATCATCAAGTTCCCTCGCGTCGCTGACAAGATCGCTATGATGGCGGTCGAGATCATGATCGCGCGCCAGCTCACCTATTTTGCAGCGCGGCAAAAGGATTCAGGCAAGCGCTGCGATCTCGAGGCCGGCATGGCCAAGCTGTTGGCCGCCCGCGTCGCGTGGGCTAACGCTGATAATGCGGTGCAAATTCACGGCGGCAACGGTTTCGCGCTCGAGTTTCCCGTCTCGCGTCTGCTGTGCGACGCGCGCATTCTGAGCATCTTCGAGGGTGCGGCGGAAATCCAGGCGCAGGTCATTGCGCGCCGGCTCCTCTCACCGAGCAACTGAATCGGGCCTGCGGCGTTGCCTTTTAGGCGTACCCAATCAAAACAGCGCCGACGGTGTAATTGGAGCCGACAGGTATCGCATGCAAAAGCTCAAAATCCGGCAAGGCGACTGGATCATCGTCTGCGACGGTAAGAAGGCTCTGGTGCTTGAGAACATCGGCGACGATAAATTCCTCAATCTCAGGACCAGGGAAGTTTACGAGCATCCCGACCCGAAAACGTGCGAGTTGGGAACAGACGCGCCGGGCCGCGCCTTGAATTCCCTCGGCACCGCGCGCAGCGCGATGGAGCAGACCGACTGGCATACGCAGGAGGAAGAGAGATTCCTGCGCACGCTTGCCGATCGCCTCGATGCCGCGGTGAATGCCGGGCAGGCGAAGTCGCTGATCCTGGTCGCGCCGCCACGGGCCCTTGGCGTGCTGCGGCAAACCTATTCTCACGCTCTGCGCGGTGCGCTGCGAGCCGAAATCGACAAAGATTTCGTCAAGCTTCCCGTGCATGAGATCGAGAAGCATCTTGCAGCGTGAATGACGTTCGGGGCGACAGCGGCGTGCCGTCGCCTCACCCGTCACGGCGCGGTCAGGCCGCCTTGGCTGGCTGCTTCAACAGTTTGTCGGGGTTGCCTGATAGGATCGCCTCGCCGTCCTCGCCGAGTGTGCGCAGCTCCGTCACGAACTCGCGCACTGCACCGCGTTCACGGATTTCCTGCGGATAATCGGTGGCAAAGACAATGCGAGACGCCGGGATCTCGATCAATGCACCCTTTATGGCGCCCATGGCGCCGCAGAAACCCGCCGTATCGAACAGCATGTTGTGCTTCAGGTAATGATCGAAATCCCGCTGCGGCTTCTTGCCGTGACGTGCGTTGTCCGCCGTCCCCCAGAAATCCTTGTCCTGATAGGAGCGAATGCGGCCGAGCAGCGCGGCGAATCCCCCGCCAAGATGTGACATGTGCACCGTCAGCATCGGGTGGCGGTCGAACACGCCGGAATTGATCAACCGAATCGTCGCCATCACCAACGAAAATTCCCGGCCGACCGACCGCGCCATGTCATACCCATCGAACTGTTGCGTCTGATTGAGCTTGAGCGCGGGGTGCACGAAAACGAATAGGCCCAGCCTGGCGCATTCGGCCCAGAAGGGCTCGAACTCGGCGGCATCGAGGTAGAGGCCATTCGTTTCCGACGTGATCACCACGCCGGGAAAGCCGAGCTCGTGCTTGCATCGCGTCAACTCGCGCAAAGCCGGCACGCCGCCCAGTGGATTGGCATGAGCCGCGCCGATGAAGCGGCCGGGATAGTCGCGCTCGGCTTTTTTGGCGGTCTCGTTGCACAGGCGCGACTTGTCGAGATCGGCGCACATGCCGGCGGCGCTGGTGAGCAAGGCGACATCGATGCCGGCCTCATCCATCATGCGAATATGCTCGTCGAGATCAAACAACATCCAATGCAGGATGAAGCTCGGCGCGCCGTGCTCGTCATAGGATACGATTTTGCGCTGGCCGAGATCCTTCGGCATGAGTTCGCGCGGCGTGAAATGGTGCTGGAAATCGACAATCATCAGTTCCTCCCATCTCTGCTATGCAGCGCGCGTTAAGCGATTGCGCGAAGGTCCTCTAGGGCGCGCGCGACGGCTAGGTCAAGCGGCGTGCACGGGATATTGCCGATCGCCGCCTTGAGCTTGCTGCCGTTGATGCGGTGCGGCTCGTTCCAGAGATAGGCGATTTCGGACAATTCGCGGCACAGCGGAACGATCGGTCGCAGCGCATGAATGAGCCACCATGTCATGCGCTTGATCTCGAGGCTGCTGCCCGGCATCGCTCGGGCGATTGCCGCAGTCAATTCGCGGCCAGTGATCGCGTGGCCGGGAAAGCCGAAGCTCGCGAACCGTGGAAGTGCTTCGCGAACGCTGGCTAGACGCAGTAGCGCGGCCGCGACATCGGGCAGATAGGCCCATTCATGCGCCACCTCGAGCGGCCCGGGATAGGTAATGCGACCGCGGCCGATCTCCTTGACGAGCACGAGATCGAACCACGATCCCGCGCCGCCGCCGTAAAAATCGCCTGCCCGCAGGACGATCGTGCGCACGCCGCGTTCAGCCGCTTCCATCATGCGATCTTCGATCGCCACTCGCAGCTGTCCCTTGCGCGATGATGGTCGCATGGGTGCGTTCTCGTCGATGATCGGCGGCAGCGGCGAACCGTAATTGTAGAGATTGCCTGGAAAAAGCAGCGTAGCGCCTGCCGTCTCGGCCGCGGCAACGGCGGAATAGGCAAGCGGCAGGGCCAGCCGTGACCAATCCGTGTACGGCGGGTTGAGTGCATGTAGCACGACGTCGGCACCGCGCGCCGCTTTGCCAATCGCTGCGTGGTCGAGCGCATTGATCTCCAGCACCTCGGTATCGGCAGGGGCGCGTGCCGCGCCGCCCGGCCGCACGAGGCTAGTAACGATCCAGCCGGCATCGCGGAACGCCTCCGCCGCCTTCTGGCCCAGCCGACCGGCGGCGCCGAGCACCAGGATACGCGCACTCATGATCGTCCAATGGCGAGCTGGAAAGGCATTCGTGGCGGCCCGGCGAGCCGTCGAGCAATCGTACGCATCGCGCGGCTCATTTCAAATGCCGCCGGTTTGATCGTCCGATGAAAGGTACGTCGCGGCTGGGAGCTGCAACCCGGGCGATGGTTTCACTATATTGGGGGTGATAAGAGATTGCCGATGAGCGAATTTTTGATCTATGCCCTCGTGCCGATTGCGGTCGGCGCCGTCGCGGTGGTGCTGCTGCTCGGATTGCATAACATGGCGCGCGGCGGCTCACCGCACCGCTCGCAGAAGCTGATGCGGTTGCGCGTGCTGCTCCAATTCGTGGCGATCATCGTCATCATGTTCACTATTTGGATCATCGGCAGATAGGGCGCTGCGATGGTCGTTCTCAACAGGATCTATACGCGCACCGGCGACGACGGCACGACCGCGCTCGGCAGCGGTGCGCGGCGCAAGAAGTACGATTTGCGCATCGAGGCCTACGGTACGCTGGACGAGGTCAATGCGGTGATCGGCATCGTGCGGCTCCATGTCGGCAATGAGCCTGCACTCGACGCCATGCTCGCGCGCATACAGAACGATCTGTTCGACGTAGAGGCTGATCTCTGCCTTTCCGAGAAAGGGCCGGGCGGCGCGCGCATGACCGTTACCGACGCACAGGTGGATTGGCTGGAGCAGCGCATCGACGAGCTCAATGCCGATCTCGCGCCGCTGCGGTCCTTCATCCTGCCGGGCGGAAATCCCGCCGCCGCCTATCTTCACCTTGCGCGCACGGTGTGCCGCCGCGCCGAGCGGATAATGGTCGAGCTCAACGACAAACCCGGCGAAGGCGTCACGCCGGCGGCGCTCAAATACGTCAATCGACTTTCGGATTTCCTCTTCGTCTCCGGCAGGCACGCGAACGCGAAGGGCACGTCCGACGTACTGTGGCAACCCGGACAAAATCGGTGATCGGAGACCTTGGATGGTCGTGCCGATCTATGACGACAATCCATTCAGCCCGCCGGTGAAGCCGGTGGTTACCTGGGGCTTGATCGCACTCAATCTCGCGATCTTGCTCTTCGAGATGGGAGCGAGTCAGCTCGCGCTCGATCGCATCATCGATTCGTTCAGTCTCACGCCAGCCGCCTTCATCGGCGACATCGCCGCGCGGGGATGGGTGCCGGCTTTCCTCACCATCGTCACGTACCAGTTCTTCCACGCGGATATCACGCACGTCGTGGGCAACATGATCTTCCTGTGGGTGTTCGGCGACGATATCGAGCGAGTACTCGGCCGTGGCCGCTATCTCGCATTCTATTTGCTATGCGGTGTCATCGGCGGCCTCGTCTTCGTGGCCAATGATCCGCGTTCCACCATCGAGCTGATCGGTGCGTCGGGCGCGGTGGCAGGTGTTGTGGTCGGCTATGTCATGCTGCGGCCCTGCGCCAAGATCACGGTACTGCTCGGCATTATCCCGTTGCGGATCAGCGCCTATTGGGTCGTGGGTTTGTTCGTCATCAGCCAATTGTGGAATCTGGGCGCGTCATCCAAGAGCGAGGTTGCCTATTGGTGTCACTTCGGCGGCATGTTGGGTGGGGCTGTCCTCTTTCCGCTCCTGAAGCCGCGGGCGGTGAGGCTGTTTCAGTGTCTGCAGCCCGTGCCAGATACCCTGGTGCAGATCGGCCCCCAGCGCGCCGGTCCTGCCGCGAGGCTCAAGGACCTCCGTTGACACTTCAAGGCAGCGGCCATTAGGTTGCCGCCGTCTTGCCGGGCGGCTGGGGGCGACGCTGTCGGCACGAGAGCGAATTTCCATGAAGATCCTGGTGCCCGTAAAACGGGTCGTCGACTTCAACGTCAAAATTCGTGTCAAGACCGACAGCAGCGGCGTCGAGCTGGCGAACGTCAAAATGTCCATGAATCCCTTCGACGAGATTGCCGTCGAGGAAGCGCTCCGGCTCAAGGAGAAGGGTCAGGCAACCGAAGTCGTCTGCGTGTCGATTGGCCCGCCGCAGGCCGCTGAAACGATCCGCACGGGGCTCGCGATGGGAGCCGATCGCGGCATCCTGGTGAAGACGGACAAGGTGCTCGAGCCGCTCGCCGTCGCCAAAATCCTCAAGGCCATCATCGAGGAGGAGAAGCCGGGGCTCGTCATCATGGGCAAGCAGGCGATCGATGACGATTGCAATCAGACCGGCCAAATGCTGGCGGCGCTCACCGGTTGGCCGCAGGGCACCTTCGCGTCGAAAGTGGTGATAGAGGGCAACGGCATTTTGGTCACGCGCGAGGTCGACGGCGGCCTGCAGACGGTAAAGCTCAAGAGCCCGGCGATTGTGACCACCGATCTGCGCCTCAACGAGCCGCGTTATGCGAGCCTCCCCAACATCATGAAAGCCAAGAAGAAGCCGATCGACGAGAAGACGCCTGACGCTTACGCCGTCGACATCACGCCACGGCTCGACGTGCTCAAGACCACCGAGCCGGCAGGGCGCAAGGCGGGCGTCAAGGTGAAGACGGTGGGCGAGCTGGTCGAGAAGCTCAAGAACGAAATGGGGGTGATCTGATGTGCGCGGCGCCGCAAGGGCCATCCGGCAATCATCGAACTTCCACGACCTCGCGCTGATGGTCGCTCCACTGCCATGAACACCCTCCTCGTTGCCGAGCACGACAACAAAACGCTCAAGGATGCGACCGCCAAGGCGCTGAGCGCCGCTAAAGCGCTGGGGGCAGACGTGCATGTACTGGTTGCCGGCAAGGACTGTCGCGCGGTCGCCGAGGCCGCTGCCAAGCTCGACGGCGTGAATAAGGTTCTGCTCGCCGATGCGGCCGGTTACGAGCACATGTTGGCCGAGTCGACGTCGGCGCTCATCCATTCGTTGGCGCGCAATTACGATGCGATCATCGCGCCGGCGACTACGACGGGCAAGAATATCATGCCGCGCGTCGCGGCTTTGCTCGACGTCATGCAGGTTTCCGACATCGTCAAGGTGCTCGCGCCGGATACGTTCGAGCGGTTGATCTATGCCGGCAACGCGGTGCAGACCGTGCGTTCGAAGGACAAGATCAAGGTGATCACGGTACGCACTTCGACTTTTCAGGCGACGGGTGCGGGAGGTTCGGCGCCGATCGAGCAGGTGGCAGCTGCCGCCGACCCCGGCCTTTCTTCTTTCGTCGGCGAAGAACTATCCAAATCGGAGCGCCCCGAGCTCACCTCGGCGAAAATCATCATTTCGGGGGGGCGCGCCATGCAAAGTCGGGAAAACTTCACTAAATACATTGAGCCGGTCGCTGATAAGCTTGGGGCCGCCATCGGCGCCTCGCGCGCGGCGGTTGATGCCGGCTATGCGCCGAACGACTGGCAGGTGGGCCAGACCGGGAAGGTTGTGGCACCGGAACTTTACATCGCGGTTGGGATTTCCGGCGCGATCCAACATCTCGCCGGTATGAAGGATTCGAAAGTCATTGTGGCTATCAACAAGGATGAAGAGGCGCCAATCTTCCAAGTGGCCGACTTTGGTTTGGTCGCTGACTTGTACCAGGCGCTTCCGGAACTGGCGGCGGAACTCGGCAAAATCAGAGGTTGATGCGAGTCCGACGGCGAACTTACCCGCAGGCACTCGATAGAGCAGGCGAAAGAGCATGATTGAGGTTAAAGAGCGGCCGAAGTCTCGTTCCGGCAACCCGGCCTTTCATATCCGCAAGATCGGCGTGATCGGCGCGGGGCAAATGGGTAGCGGCATCGCCCATGTCAGCGCGCTTTCCGGATTTGACGTCAAGCTCAACGACCTCTCCGCCGACCGGATCAAGGCCGGGATCGCCACCATCAACGGCAACATGGCACGGCAGGTGAGTCGCAAGCGCATCACCGAAGAGGAGCGGCAGGCGGCGCTCAAGCGCATCACACCGGCCGAGACGTTCGAAGCCTTCGCCGATTGCGATCTCGTCATCGAGGCGGCGACCGAGAAGGAGGATACCAAGCGCGCCATCTTCGCGAGTGTCTGCCCCGTACTCAGACCCGACGCGATCGTCGGCAGCAACACCTCGTCGATTTCGATTACCCGGCTTGCCTCCGCGACCGACCGGCCGGAGCGCTTCATCGGCATCCATTTCATGAATCCAGTGCCGCTGATGGAACTGGTCGAGCTCATCCGCGGGATTGCCACCGACGACGCGACGTTCGACACGACCAAGCAGTACGTGGCCAAGCTCGGCAAGACGATTGCGGTGGCGGAGGATTTTCCCGCTTTCATTGTGAACCGGATTTTGCTGCCGATGATCAATGAGGCGATCTATACGCTCTATGAAGGCGTCGGCAACGTCGAGGCCATCGACACGGCCATGCGGCTCGGTGCCCACCATCCGATGGGTCCGCTCGAGCTCGCGGACTTTATCGGGCTCGACACCTGTCTCTCGGTCATGCAGGTCCTGCATGAAGGCTTGGCCGATTCTAAGTATCGCCCGTGTCCGCTGTTAGTGAAGTACGTGGAAGCCGGTTGGCTCGGCCGAAAGACCCAGCGTGGCTTCTACGACTATCGCGGTGAAAAGCCGGTGCCGACGCGCTGATCCCCACCGGTCCGAGAGGCTAGCGCTGCAGCGCCGCGGTCACGAGCTTCACCGCATCCTCGCTCGCCCATTCCGCCGGACCTGCAATGGTGCCGATCTCGCACCCGGCCGGATCGACCAGAAGCGTCGTAGGCATTCCGGCGGCGCGGCCAACCATCTTCAGGTCCTGAAAAACCTTGGCGCTGGTGTCAGCATAATAGGCGAGCCGCCCAACCCCGACCTCCTTGAGCCAAGCCCGCGGTTTATCAGCATCGCGGGTATCGATATTGACAGCGACCACTTCGAATGCCGGTCCGCCGAGTTTTCCCTCGAGGGCATCCAGCGCCGGCATCTCTTTGCGGCAGGGCACACACCAGGTGGCCCATAGGTTGAGCAGCACCGTGCGTCCGCGCCAATCGGCGAGGTGGCGCTCTGCCCCTGTCGCGTCGCGGAAGGCAAGATCTGGCAGGCGCAGCGATTGCTCGGCGACAGTGAATGCGGCCACTTCTCCGCGCGCGAGCGGTGCCAGGTGTCGTGCCAGCTCCACTGCGCCAGCGCATGCGGCGTCTGCCGCATTGCGCTTGAGCGCTCCGATCCCGTATACCGCCGCCAACGCCGCGGCGGCGCCGGCGATTGCGGCGACCACTACCACGGCAGGCCGCCGCTTGGCGTGGGGTCGAGGTGCAGCTTCGGACTCTGTCATGATGGGCGAAACCTCGGTAGACGTGCCATGAGAAACAAGATGTGGGGCGGGCGGTTCCGCACCAGCCCCGACGCCGTCATGGAGGACATCAATGCCTCCATTGATTTCGATCGGCACCTCTTCCGCCAAGACATTGCTGCGAGCCAAGCCCATGCCGCGATGCTGGCCAAACAAGGCATCATCACGGCCGACGATGCCCGCAAGATTGCTCACGGTCTAGACACGATCCTGTCAGAGATTGAGAGCGGCAGGTTCAAGTTCAAGCGGGCGCTCGAAGACATTCACATGAACGTGGAGAGCAGGCTCGCCGAGTTGATCGGGCCGGCGGCGGGACGGCTGCACACCGCGCGATCGCGGAACGATCAGGTCGCGACCGATTTGCGGTTATGGATCAGGGCGACGATCGATTCGGTCGATCATGCGCTCGCCGCTTATCAGCGCGCGCTCGCCGAGAAGGCGCTCGAGCACGCGGCAACGGTAATGCCCGGCTTCACCCACTTGCAGGTCGCGCAACCCGTGACCTTGGGTCACCATCTTCTGGCCTATGTGGAAATGGCCGCGCGCGACCGCGGGCGGTTTGCCGACGCCCGCAAGCGCGGGAATTTTTCTCCCCTCGGCGCCGCAGCGCTCGCCGGCACTGCCTTTCCGGTCGATCGCGCTATGACGGCAAAAGCGCTGGGCTTCCAGGCGCCCATGGCCAATTCGCTCGATGCGGTCTCCGACCGCGATTTCGTGTTGGAGGCACTCGCCGCTGCGGCAATCACGGCGGTGCATCTGTCGCGCTTTGCCGAGGAGATCGTCATCTGGTGCTCCCCCATTGTCGGGTTCATCTCGCTATCGGACCGCTTCACCACCGGCTCGTCAATCATGCCGCAAAAGCGCAATCCCGACGCCGCCGAGCTTGTGCGGGCCAAGAGCGGGCGCATCGTCGGCGCGCTCGAGGCGCTGCTCATCGTGTTGAAAGGTTTGCCGCTCGCCTACCAAAAGGACATGCAGGAGGACAAAGAAGGCGTGATGGACGCCTTTTCCGCTCTGACTTTGTCGATTGCGGCGATGGCCGGCATGGTCCGCGATATGGCGCCGGACGTCGCGCGCATGCGCCAAGCTGCCGGGACAGGCTATTCGACTGCGACCGACCTTGCCGATTGGCTGGTGCGCACGCACAAGATGCCGTTCCGAGAGGCGCATCACGTTACCGCGCGCATCGCCGCTAAGGCGGCAAGCGAGAATGTTGCGCTCCATCAAATGCCGCTCGCCGCCATGCAGGCGATCGAGAAACGGATCACCAAGGACGTCTTCGCCGTGCTTAGCGTCGACAGTTCAATAAGGAGCCGCACTAGCTATGGGGGCACCGCCCCGAAGAACGTGCGCCGGGAAGCGAACAGATGGCTTAAGACCTTGGGAAAAGGACGATGATAAACTCCACACTCGTGGCGGCGTTTGGCCATGCTGTCGCCTCGCCCATGCGATTTGCTATGCTGTGCTCGATCGAGGAGTGGCTGAATTGACGTCCTTATCCGACCTGCGCCTCGCCCGGATTGCGGCCATCGCCGTTCTCATCGCCGCGCTCGGCCTGGTGGGCTGTGGGCGCAAGGGCGGGCTCGAGCCGCCGCCGGGAGCGACCGCCGCCGATACCAGTCCCTCGCGGCCGGACCTCGAACCTGCGATCGGGCCCGACGGCAAGGTCATCCCCTCGCCACAAGGACCGCAACGGCGCACGCCCATCGACTGGCTGCTCAACTGAGCCCTCGCCATGCACCATTTCATCTATCGCAACGGCGTGCTTCACGCCGAGGCGGTCAATCTCATTGATCTGGCGCAGGGAGTCGCAACCCCATTCTATTGCTACTCGACCGCCACTCTGCGGCGTCACTATGAGGTGTTCGCCGACGCGTTCAGCGATGTGAGCGCTCTCATCTGCTACGCCATGAAGGCGAATTCGAACCAGGCCGTCATCAAGACGCTCGCCGCGCTGGGCGCCGGCGCCGACGTGGTATCCGCAGGCGAACTCAAGCGCGCGCGTGCGGCTGGCATCGCGC
Organism: Xanthobacteraceae bacterium; assembly: GCA_035263865.1. Lineage (GTDB taxonomy): Bacteria > Pseudomonadota > Alphaproteobacteria > Rhizobiales > Xanthobacteraceae > VAZQ01. The sequence goes on along the minus strand of DATFQX010000177.1, from coordinate 21,225 downwards.
CGGATAAGATCATGTTTTCCGGCATCGGCAAGACTGCGGCCGAGCTTGCGCTCGCGGTTGACGAAGGCATCCTATGCGTCAATGTCGAGTCCGACGCCGAGCTGGAACTGCTGTCCTCGATCGCAAAGAGCAAGGGTCGCAACGCCCGTATCGCGGTTCGCGTCAACCCCGACATCGATCCAAAGACCCACGCTAAAATCGCGACCGGCAAGGCCGAGAACAAGTTCGGCATTCCGATCAGCCGCGCCCGCGACGTGTATGGCAAGGCGGCGAAACTCCCCGGTCTCGAGGTGACCGGTGTGGACATGCATATCGGCAGCCAGATTACGGAGCTCGAGCCGTTCGATGATGCGTTTGCCCTGTTGTCTGATTTCGTGCGGACCCTGCGCGCCGATGGCCACGCCATCAGCCATATCGATCTCGGCGGCGGACTCGGCATTCCCTACCGCGAAGACAACGAGCCTCCACCGCATCCCGAGGCTTATGCCGCTATGGTCAAGCGCGCGACGCGCGACCTTGACTGCACGCTCATCTTTGAGCCGGGGCGTCTGATCGTCGGCAATGCAGGCATCCTGTTGACGCGCGTGCTCTATCTCAAGCGCGGCGAGGTCAAGACCTTCGTCATCGTCGATGCCGGGATGAACGATCTCATTCGGCCCACGCTCTACGAAGCCCATCACGACATTCGTCCGGTGCGCGAGCCGGCCCCGAACGCTGCCCGCATCGTCGCCGATGTGGCCGGGCCGGTTTGCGAATCGGGCGACTTTCTGGCGCTCGAACGCGAGATGGTCGAGCCCAAGCCCGGCGATTTGCTCGCAGTCATGACGGCCGGCGCCTATGGCGCGGTCCAGGCCGGCACCTACAACACACGCGCGTTGGTGCCGGAAGTGCTTGTGCGGGAAAACGAATGGGCGCTGGTACGGCCGCGGCTGGAGGTTGCGGACCTGATCGCGCTCGACCGCCTCCCCCCTTGGCTCTAAAGCGGCGCCGAACCATATCGTGTCGGCGCCGTTTTCATCAGGAAGTGCCTTCCTTTTGCCCGCTGGCAGGGGTGCGGTTGCATGTTAAGATTGGGAGATTCTCTTTGCGGGAGATGGGCTTGACCGATCGGCCCACCGACACTGCGAACTCTCACCCGTCCCCCCCGCCGCAGGGCCCGGGCGGTGACGTGCTCACACGCGCGCTCGGCCGCGCGCGCTGGACCATTTTCTGGGAACGGCTATGGCCGGCGCTGGCATCGATTGCCACCGTCATCGGCCTGTTCCTGGCAGTGTCGTGGCTCGGGCTATGGCTCTGGCTGCCGCCGATCGCTCGTGCCATCGCGCTTGGCGTCTTCTTTCTCCTCACCGCGGCCGCCTTTGCCCCGCTCTTGATGTTGCGCGTGCCGAGCCGCGTCGAGGGGCTCCGTCGCCTGGATCGCAATTCCGGCTTACCGCATCGACCAGCGACCGCAATTGCGGACGAAATCGCGGCACCCAGCGAGGATTCTTTTTCCATTGCTCTCTGGCGTGCGCATATCGAACGCGCCTTGCGTGCGGCCAAGACGCTGAGAGCCGGCACGCCGATGCCGCGGCTTGCGCTGCGCGATCCCTTCGCCGTGCGCGCCCTGGTGGCGATGTTGGTGGTTGCAACGTTCTTTGCTGCCGGCGGTGAACGCATGAAGCGCATCGCCGCGGCGTTCGACTGGCAAGGCGTGATCCAACCCGCCAATTTCCGCATCGATGCTTGGGTGAGCCCGCCGCCGTATACGGGTCGGCCGCCCGTTATTCTGCCAGGCCTGCGACCAGGCGAGCCGGCGCAGACCGCCGCTTCGTTGTCGGTGCCGGCGGGAAGCATCCTTGTGATCCGTGCGAGCGGAATTCACCTCGACATTGCGACGAGCGGCGGCATCGCCGAACCTCCCGCTGGCGCACAAAGCAGCAACGCAAACGGATCGGAAGAACGCCGTTTTGTGATCAAGGAGGCGGGCGCGGCCACCGTGCGCGGGGCCGCTGTCGGCGACCTGACTTGGCAGTTCACTGCCATCCCCGACAAGCCCCCGACCATCGCGCTCGCCAAGGAGCCCGAGGGCCAGGCGCGTGGCGCGTTGCAGCTCTCCTACAAGCTCGAGGACGATTACGGCGTCGTCGGTGCGCATGCATTATTCAGGCTGCTGACGAGCGAGGGGACCAACGGGCACCCCGCACGTCCGCTCTATGATGCACCCGACTTTGCGCTGGTCTTGCCGCAGGCGCGCACCAAGAACGCGGTCGGACAGACTACCAAGGACTTGACCGAGCACCCCTGGGCGGGGACCGACGTCTCGATGATTCTCACGGCGCGCGACGAGGCCGGCAATGAAGGCCAGAGCGCGGCATTCGAATTTCGCTTGCCGGAGCGGCCGTTCTCGAAACCGGTGGCGCGAGCGCTGGTCGAGCAGCGCCGAATACTGGCGCTCGATGCCGATGCCCAGGCAAGTGTCCTGACCGCGCTCGACGCGCTCACCTTGGCGCCCGAGCGTTTCAACATGGAGACCAACGTCTACCTTGGGATGCGCTCGATTTTCTGGCAACTCGCGCGCGCGAAGACCGACGACCAGTTGCGCGAAGTCGTCGGGCGCATGTGGGACATGGCGGTGCATCTGGAGGACGGCAGCGTCTCAGATGCCGAGCAGGCCTTGCGCGCGGCTGAGGAAGCGCTGCGGCAAGCGCTCGAGCGCGGCGCCAGCGACGAGGAAATCAAGAGACTCACCGATCAGTTGCGCACAGCGCTGGACAAGTTCTTGCAGGCGTTGGCGGAGCAGCTGCGCAAGAACCCGCAGCAGCTCACCCGGCCGCTCGATCCCAATGCACGCCAGCTTCGCCCTCAGGATCTGCGCAATATGATCGACAGGCTCGAACAGATGGCGCGCTCCGGCGCTAGAGATGCGGCGCGGCGGATGCTGCAAGACCTGCAAGAGATGCTGGAGAACCTGCAGATGGCTCGTCCCGGACAGCAGATGGACGCTGACGGGGACGACGACATGATGTCCGCGCTGGACGAACTCGGCGACGTGATCCGCAAGCAGCAGCAATTGCGTGACCGCACCTTCCAGCAGGGCCAGGACCAGAGGCGCGACCGTCAGCGCGGACAGCAAGGCCAACAAGGCCAGCCGGGCGAGCAGATGGGGGAGCTGCGCGAAAATCAACAGGCATTGCGCGATCAGCTCAAGCGCCTGATGGAGGAGTTGCGCAAGAAGGGTTTCGGCCAGGGACAGCAGGGTCAGGGCGAAATGGATCAATTGGGTCGCGCCGGCGAGGCCATGGGTGATGCGGAAGGCCAGCTCGGCGAAGGCAACGCGGACGGCGCGGTCGACTCACAAGGCCGCGCGCTCGAAGCATTGCGACGCGGTGCGCAGAATCTGGCACAGTCGATGCAGCAGCAAGGAATGTTTGGCCCCGGTCCGAACGGCCAGCCCGGCCGGCTCGGCTTACCGCGCGCGCAACAGGACACCGATCCGTTGGGCCGGCCGCTGCGTGGGCGCGACTATGGCGACGACACCACGGTCAAGGTGCCCGGCGAGATCGACGTGCAGCGCGCACGTCGCATTCTCGAAGAATTGCGGCGGCGCTTCGGCGAGAACTTCCGTCCTCAGCTCGAGCTGGAGTATATCGAGCGACTGCTGCGGGATTTCTGATCCAGCGGACATAAGGCACAGAGGAAGGCTTCTCCTCCTCGTTCGTGATCAACTCTCGCTGCGCAGCCTCGTCTCGCACGCAAGCAGGCCCGTCTTGACGGGTGCGGGGCCTCGGTTGACCAATTCGCAAACCATCGGCGTCCAGCCTAAGGTCCCGATCAAGCGAGGCATGGCCGTTTGGGAGAGGCAACGTGGTCCGGTTCGAACACGTGGGATTACGGTACGGCCTCGGTCCCGAGGTCCTGCGCGATCTCACGTTCCGCATCGATGCACGATCGTTCCAATTCATCACCGGGCCATCGGGCGCCGGCAAGAGCTCGCTCTTGCGCCTGCTGTTCCTGTCGCTGCGGCCCACGCGAGGACTGGTCACGCTGTTCGGCCACGATGTCGCCACCCTCAGCAAGGACGCGCTGGCAAGCATGCGGCGGCGTATCGGGATAGTATTTCAGGATTTTCGGTTGCTCGACCATATGACGACATTTGAGAACGTCGCATTGCCGTTGCGAGTAATCGGGCAATCGCCAGAAGCATATCGCGAGGAGGTCGTCGAACTCTTGAACTGGGTCGGCCTCGGCGATCGTATCTCCGCATTGCCGCCGGTGCTCTCGGGCGGAGAGAAACAACGCGCAGCGATCGCGCGGGCGGTGATCGCACGACCACAGCTTCTGCTCGCCGACGAGCCGACTGGCAACGTCGATCCCAATCTGGCGAAGCGACTGTTACGCTTGTTCATCGAGCTCAATAAATCGGGGACTTCCGTGGTGATTGCCACCCACGACATCGCGCTCATGGATCAGATCAACGCACGTCGCCTTGTGCTGCACGAGGGTCGTCTGCATGTCTACGACTGACCTGAGCGCGGATATCGATCGCGAGCTCGGCGCGCAGAGCGCGCCCTCGTCGGTACTGTCGCGCGTCGAAAGCTCGATCGTGCCGCAAGCGACGATTTCCGGCCGCGCGCTCGTCGCGATCGTCGCCATCATGACGTTTCTGGTTTCACTGACCACGGGCGCAGTCATGCTGGTGCGCGCAGCCGCGAACGAATGGCAGGCCGATGTAGCGCGCGAAATCACGATCCAGATCCGTCCGGTGGCCGGCCGCGACATTGAGACGGAAGTGATCAAGGCCGCGGTCATCGCCCGCGCTTCCGCAGGCATCGCCGAGGTGCGACCCTATTCCAAGGAAGAGGCGACGCAACTACTCGAGCCGTGGTTGGGAAGTGGGCTTCAGCTCGATGATCTGCCGGTCCCGCGGCTAATCGTCGTGCGGATCGCGCCTGGCGCCGCGCCCGATCTCGCGCAACTGCGCCAAACGCTCGCTGAACAAATACCGGGTGTGAGCCTCGACGACCATCGCAGCTTCGTCGACCGCATGCGTGCCATAGCCGGCGCGATCATTGTGCTGGGAATAGGCCTCCTTTTGCTGGTGGTTTGCGCTACCGTGCTGTCGGTCGTCTTCGCCACCCGCGCCGCGATCGCGACCAACCGCCCGGTGATCGAGGTGCTGCATCTCATCGGCGCTGAGGACAATTTCATCGCGCGGCATTTTCAGCAGCATTTCCTGCGATTGGGGTTCAAGGGCGGATTGATCGGCGGCGGCATTGCCATTGCCCTTTTCGCAGTCGCAGAGTTCACGGGCGGCTGGTTCATGGGAGCGGCCGCGGGCGAGCAGTTCTCGGCTTTCTTTGGTACTTCTTCCATCGGAATACCGGGCTATTTGGCAATGCTGGCGCAAGCTGGCGTCATTGCCTGCGTTACTGCGGCAACGTCGCATCGCACGGTCAGGCGCACGATCCAAACGATTGATTAGCTCGGTGCGGCTGTCTTTTCGTCGAGGCGGAATTTTACGCTATCATGCCGAAGGGTGCAGAAGAGATGCCGACCGTCGAATCCAATCCCGGTGATGGAGCGGCTGAAATACCTCGTGCGGCCGGACGGTCAACGTCCCCGCCATTACTGCGGCGCCTCGGTTGGTTGACGTTCGCGCTCGTCGTTTCACTGCTGGTATTGATCGGGCTTGGCTTTGTTTGGTTTATCCGCGACGTGCCGGCCGAGGAAGTCTCGCTCGACCGTAACGCCGACGGCATCGTTGCCTTGACCGGCGGAGCGTCACGGATCGCCGACGCCATCGAATTGTTAGCGTCGGGGCGCGGCAAACGGCTTCTGATCAGCGGCGCTTATCGTGCCACCAATTCGAAGGAAATCTCGCGTCTTAATCCCGAGTTCGAGCGATGGGTGCGTTGCTGCGTCGATTTCGACCGCTCTATCAACACCGTGGGCAATGCGCTTGAGACCAAGCGGTGGGCCGAAAGCCGTGGTTTCCGCTCCCTGATCGTGGTGACTTCGAATTATCACATGCCGCGGGCGCTCGCCGAGATTGCGCACCAATTGCCCGACGTCGCTCTCGTGCCGTTTCCTGTTGTGACGGACCGTCAGCGCACCGAACGGTTGGCTACGATGCGCCGCATGGTTGTCGAGTACGTGAAATTCGTTTTCGCCAAGGTTCGCATGGGACTAAGTCCTGACTCAACCACGTGGGGGGCGCGTTAGCGGTGCCCTGGTTGCGCGCGTCGGCGCTGGGCTAAGATTATTGGCCCGCCTCTCACCCTTCCGGGCGATGAGCGTGGGAACAGTGGATTGCGCGCATGATCGTTGTTCGCTCTGTTGTCTTCAACTTTCTGTTCTACCTCAATCTGCTCGTGCAGATCATAGCAGCGCTGCCGACGCTGCTGATGCCGCGCTGGGCCATTATCGCCGTTGCTCGATTTTGGGCGCGCACGAACCTGTGGCTGTTGCGGGTGGTCTGCGACATCAGGGCCGAGTTTCGCGGCCTGGAAAAAATTCCGCGAGGGCCAGCGCTCGTATCCGCCAAGCATCAGTCGCTCTGGGAGACGTTTGCGCTGCTGGTGATTCTGCCCGATGCAGCCTTCATCATGAAGCGCGAGCTGATGTGGATCCCGTTCTTCGGCTGGTATGCCTGGAAGGCTGGCATGATTCCGATCGATCGCAGCAAGGGCTCCCAGGCGCTGGTGGAGATGAACGCCCGCGCGCGCCGAGAGTTGGCGCGCAATCGCCCGATCATCATTTTTCCGGAAGGCACCCGCCGGTCGCCCGGAGCCGAGCCCAGATACAGGTATGGCGTAGCGCGGCTCTATTCGGAGCTGGGCGTTGCATGCATCCCAGTCGCTCTCAATTCCGGCCTGTTTTGGCCGCGGCGGTCGATGCACCGCTATCCCGGGACCATCCTGGTGGAGGTTTTAGATCCCATCCCGTCGGGTCTTGGGCGGGACGCGTTCTTCGAACGGCTGCAGCGTGATGTCGAAGCTGCGACTGCGCGACTCGTCGCCGAGGGTGAGCACGAACTTTCCCACCATCGAACGCGCGATGCCTCGCTTGCGCCATCACCCTGAAGCGCCAGTTCCGTGGGCTCACGCTGCCGGTGTGGCGACCGTCGCTGCCGCGGCTAGGTCGGGCGTCGCGGTCAGCCGCTCGGCGATGCGATGCAATGCGGTCTCGCGGTAGCCGAGCTGCTCCAGCGCGCCGACGGTGGCGATGACATAGTCGCGATTGGCGCCGGACTGGCCGTGCCCCTGGCGAACGTGGTGCAACTGCTGGTCGAGCGTAAGCCGACCGGCATACTGCACGTGCCCGCGGTCGACCATGTAACACAGTGCCGGCACCCGCTGCTCCGGGTTGCGCCTGAGCCAGATCGGGCGCGTGCATTCGCGATAGACAGAGGTGACCTGTTCGCGTGCGCGCAGATAAGCGATGGTCCTCGCGCGCTCGGCTGCGCCCACGCGGTAAGCAATGCCGCGACAGGTTCCACCCCGGTCGAGACCAAGCACCAGGCCCGGCCGCTCGGGTGTTCCGCGGTGGACGAAGGAATAGACGCACAGGGCTCGATGAGCGCCGACGAGGCGCGCCTCGACCCGCTCGATGAACCGAAACTCCGGCCGCCACATCAGCGAGCCATAGGCAAACACCCACAGGTCTTGCGCCGAGTCAAAAGCATTCGGGTCCATGGATGTGTGATATCAAGGAATTGGCCGCGCCGCGCAAGTCGGCGCGGCACCTGCCAGGGCCGTGGTGACGAAGGCGCGCCGCGGAGGCTGGATTGCCGCCGCTCTCAACAGAGAGGAGCGCCATGCGATGCCGCACTCCGCATCAACTCGGGCCGTTCGCCGCCGCCTGCTCTTCGTTCCGGCCGCGGTCGTGGTGGTGCTCGCAGCAGCCTGGAGCGAGTTTTGGTTTTATGCTGCCGCGCGCGCGGAGGCGGATTTGGCCGCATGGCGAGAACGCGCACGGCAGGCCGGCCGCGCGCAGGATTGCGTGTCACAATCGATCGCAGGCTATCCCTTTCGCATCGAGGTGCACTGCGGCGGGGCCAGCCTGCAGCTCAAGGGCGACCCTACGCTCCAGCTCAAACTCCCCCTCGCCGAAGTCGCAGTCCAAGTCTATGACCCAAAACTCGTCATCGGCGAGTTCACCGCTCCGCTGCAGATCTCCGAGCCCGGACGGCCGCCCGCCCTCGTCGTGCAATGGAATATCGCTCAGGGCAGCGTGCGCGGCCTGCCCTCAGGCGTAGAGCGTCCCTCTCTGGTCGTTCTCGGCGCGAGCGTGCGTGCCCCGAGTCTCGCCGGTAACGATTCCGTGGTTGGCGCGGCACGAATGGAATTGCATGGCCGGCAAGCTCCCGGGTCCAGGGCCGATAATCCCGCTATCCAAACCGTGTTGCGGCTCAATGCCGTCGTCGCCGACAAACTCGAAACCCTCTTCGACGCGGCCATCGCAGATAAGCTACGTGCGCTGGCAGCCACGCCAATGGATACTGAGATTACAGCAACGCTGCGCGGGGTCGATGAGATCTCTCCCAAGCCTTGGCCATTGTGGTTCAAGCAATGGCAGGCCCGCGGCGGGGCACTCGCGATCGAGAATGCGCAGTTGGCGCAGCAGGACGTGATCGCGAGCGGCTCTGGCGCGCTCAAGCTTACTCCACGTGGCGGTTTGGACGGCGACCTCCAGGTGACCGTCGTCGGCATCGAAAAGATTCTGAAGATGTTCGACATCGATCGGATTCTGAGCGAGGGTCAGATCGGGGCAACGTTCAATGCACTTGACCGCTTGATTCCCGGCCTTGGAGATGTCGCGCGCCAGAGTGCCGCGCCCGGTCTAATCGCCGCGCTCGGGGAGCGCACCACACTCGAAGGCAAGCCAGCCGTAGCGTTTCCGGTCCGGTTCGTCGACGGCGCAGTTTTCCTTGGGCCCTTCCAGGTGGGGGTGGTGCCGCCGCTGTTCTGATGGCCGGAACGGCACAGGCCCGCAAGGCGTTTCTCGGCTGAGCGATTCAAAATCGCTAGCGAAGATGGAATGAGTGATGGAGGCAACCATGCAGACGGATACGTCGACTTCCGAATCTCACAGTCTCATCGCCAGTGATCGTGTCGAAGGCACTCCGGTGCGTCGTTCCAGCGGCGAGAAAATCGGCACCATCGATCGGCTGATGATCGACAAGCTCAGCGGCAACGTTGCGTACGCCGTGCTCAGTTTCGGCGGTTTTCTCGGTATTGGACAGAAGCATCTCCCCGTCCCGTGGGCCCGGCTGACTTACGATCGTAATCTCGGCGCCTATCATCTCGATCTCACCGAGGATGAGTTGAAGGCCGCGCCCTCGTTTGCCGCCGACCAGGAGTTCGATTGGGGGGATCGCAGCCGCGAGATCGAGATTCACAATTACTATCGCGTGCCGCCTTATTGGGGCGCGTATTAGACGGATTTGACTGTATGCCTCAGCGTTGGGCGTGTGGGAGCCGCCGCTCAGAGGCAAGCGAATATCGTCATTCTTCGGCCGCGTAAGGGCGCGGCAAGGGCAGGTGCGGAAGCTCGGGATGAGGCCTGCCAAAATCGGGGGTGGCCGAATCCTGCCCAATCTCCACGATGGCTCGGCGGATCGCCCGTGTGCGGCTGAACCGGTTGAACAAGGTCTCACCGTCGCCGCGACGAATGGCGCGCGTCAGCGTCGCCAAATCTTCGTTGAAGCGGCCGAGCATCTCCAGCACTGCCTGCTTGTTGGCAAGAAAAACATCGCGCCACATCGTCGGATCGGAAGCCGCGATGCGAGTGAAGTCGCGGAAACCGCCCGCCGAGAATTGCAGCACCTCGGAGCGCGTCACCTGGCTCAATTCATCGGCCGTGCCGACGATGGTGTAGGCGATGAGATGCGGCAGGTGGCTGGTGATCCCGAGCACGAGATCATGGTGCTCGGCGGACATCGTTTCCACGTTGGCGCCGAGCAGGCGCCAGAATGAGGCGAGCCGTTCGACCGCAGCCGCCTCGGTGCCCGCCGGAGGCGTAAGAATGCACCAGCGGTCAACGAAGAGTTCGGCAAATCCGGCGTCGGGGCCGGAGTTTTCCGTGCCGGCAACCGGGTGGGCGGGCACGAAATGCACGCCGGCGGGAATGTAGGGCGCCATGTCGCGCAGGATCGCGCCCTTGACAGAGCCCACGTCGGACACAATCGTGCCCGGCGCAAGATGCGGGGCGATTTCCGCAGCCACCGCGCCACAGGCGCCGACCGGAATCGCGACAATGACAAGATCCGCGCCTTCCGCCGCCGCAGCATTGGTTTCGACCACTTGATCGGCAATTCCGAGCTCGGCAACGCGCCGGCGCGTCGCGGTGGAACGGGCGGTGGCGATGATCGAGCGCGCAGCGCCTTGCGTGCGCGCGGCACGTGCGATCGAGGAGCCCATCAGACCCATGCCGATGAGCGCAAGGCGATTGAAGAGCGGGGCCCTCATGGGCTGCGATCCCGCCAGGCGATACGGGCGCTCGCGCCTCCCGCATCGCGCGAGAAGGAAGATAGATGCGGCGAAACCAACAGGTTGGGGCAGTCCATTACGTCTTTTTCCCCGCGAAGTCTGCGAGCGCGGCGACCGCGAGCCGGTTCGCCTCCTCCGTCCCGACGCTCATGCGCAGGGCGTTCGGCAATTTATAGGCTTTGACGCGACGCAAGATGAGGCCGCGACGGGTCAGGAAAGTATCGGCGTCCTCCGCGGTACAGCCGCGTGTTTCCGGGAAGTGGATCAACACGAAGTTGGCGATGCTCGGCGTCACCTCCAGCCCGAGCTTGCGGATTTTGGTTGTGAGCCAAGCCAGCCACTTTTCATTGTGTGCCCGAGATGCCTCCAGATGCGCGCCGTCCTCGAGCGCGGCTATGCCCGCTGCCATTGCCGCTGCATTGACGTTGAACGGCCCGCGGATGCGGTTGATGGCATCGACCACGTGCGCCGGCCCGTACAGCCAGCCGAGGCGGAGCGCTGCAAGCCCATGAATTTTCGAAAACGTGCGGCACATGACCACGTTCTCGCAGGTGGCGACAAGCTCGATGCCGGCCTCATAGTCATTGCGGCGTACGTACTCGGCGTACGCGGCGTCAAGCACGAGCAGCACATGCGGAGGAAGGCCGCGATGCAGCCGCTTGATTTCATCAAACGGCACATACGTGCCGGTGGGATTGTTCGGATTGGCGAGAAAGACGACCTTGGTGCGCTCGCTGACCGCTGCGAGCATGGCATCGACGTCAGCCGTGTGGTTCTTTTCCGCCGCCACGATCGGCGTCGCGCCCGACCCGCGCGTGGCGATCGGATAAACAAGAAAAGCGTGGGTGGTGTGGATTGCCTCGTCACCGTCATGCAGATAGGCGTCGGCAATGAGGTTCAAGAGCTCATCGGAGCCGGCGCCGCACACAATGCGATTGGGATCGAGGCCAAAAGCACGGCCGATCGCTTCGCGCAGCGCAGTGGAGTCGCCGTCTGGGTAGTCCTCCAGGTGTTCCCCGACCGCGTGATAGGCGGCGACCGCCCTCGGGCTAGGCCCAAGCGGCGTTTCATTCGAGGACAGCTTGAATACGCGGCCGGCGCCCGGTGCGGCGCTTCTCCCCGGTACATAGGGATCGATCGCGAGCACGCCGGGACGTGGTTGCGGACGCTGCAGGAGGGACATCTCGACACTCCGGAAATCACCGGCCGGTTGGGACGGCGTCTTCGGTGGAGACCCTATAGCGGGTTGCGTGGCTTCCGACGAGGGTCGTCGCGCGTACCGAAGTCCCCGCCTTCACCAAAGTATCTGCAACGCGATCGATGCTGCCGCCCTGCGGCACGGAGATGAGAAGCGCCGCGCCGTCAAAGCCGCCATCAGGCACGGCAAGCACTTCAGCGAGGGGGGCAAGGGCCTGCGCTACTGCCTTCGTCCAGCCGGCAACGCGCACGCTCCACACCTCCACCTCTTTGGCCATTGCCTCGGTCGCAGCGCGCGAGACGACGAATACAGGCACGCCGGCCGGATGGTCGGCACGATCGACGAACGGCAATCGGGCGATGATCTTGGGCGCCGACTCGAACTCGAGCGCACTCCACCAGGCGCCGGCGCCGGCCATGATGAAGGCCGGTACCAGACCGAGATCTCCCTTAGATTCGGACACCGCCGCCACCACGCTCGCGGCACCCATGTGCGGGATGGAGGGCACCGTGAAGCCGAAATGGAAACGGGCCGAATCGCGCATCGCCGCGTCTCCAGCCGAAAGGTCGGCATGAATGGAGAACGGCGCCTGCACGTAGGTGAACGTCGAAATGATCACCCGCCAGATGCTCTCGGCGGTATCGAGCGGAAGAATCCCCCTGTGACGGTCGACTAGCCGTCGCATCATCTCCGCCTCGCGTGCCGGGCGGAATGCAGAGCCCGTTTCTTGCGTCTGCTTGGCAGCGATGAGGCGATCGATGATTTCGCCGCGCTCCATCAGCAAGCCGTGCATCGCCTCGTCGATGCGGTCGATTTTTCGCCGCAGTTCGGCGAGCGAAGGTGTTTCAGACCGGGACGGTTTCACCATGGCACTTTTTGCCGTCTCTTTGCCCGTCATTGGCCGCTTCTGGGCGTCGCATTGATAGGTGGGGCAACAGCCTAAAGCAAAGAAAACATTGACAGCAGCGCCGTGCAGCCTATCTAAGCGCGTCGCGGCCCAAGTTCAGGCGGTCGCAGAGGCGGCGGCCGTGTCGCCGGCCGGGTCGCAACGATGGTCGAGGCCGAGTTCAGAGTCACACTTGATGCTACCGACCGCGCGCGCGAAGCCGACAATCCGCATTCGCTCGTCGTCCGTTTCGGCCCGGATAAGCCGCTTTCCCTCGATGCGGGTATCGAGCTCGCTCCATTTCAGATCGGTTATCAGACCTATGGCACGCTGAATGCCGAGCGCAGCAACGCGGTGCTGATTTGCCATGCGCTCACCGGCGATCAGCACGTCGCCAACCTGCATCCGGTAACGCAGAAACCCGGCTGGTGGGAAACCATGGTCGGACCCGGCCGGCCGATCGATACCGAACGCTATTTCGTCGTTTGCCCGAACGTGGTTGGCGGCTGCATGGGCACGACGGGACCGGCTTCCACCAATCCGAAGACCGGGACGCCGTGGGGTCTCGACTTCCCCGTCATCACCATTCGCGACATGGTGCGCGCGCAGGCCATGCTGCTCGACCATCTCGGGATCGCCTCGCTGTTCTCCATGGCCGGCGGCTCGATGGGCGGGATGCAGGTGCTGCAATGGTGCGCGAGCTACCCGCGACGGGTGTTCTCGGCATTGCCGATCGCGACCTCGACCCGCCATTCGGCGCAGAATATCGCCTTCCACGAGGTGGGACGGCAAGCGGTGATGGCCGACCCGGAATGGCGGCATGGTCGCTATTTCGCAGAGGGCACCAATCCGCAACGCGGGCTCGCGGTCGCGCGAATGGGCAACCACATCACATACCTCTCCGACGCGGCCTTACACCGCAAGTTTGGCCGCCGATTCCAGGACCGCGACAATCCGACGTTCTCGTTTGACGCGGATTTTCAGGTGGAGAGCTATTTGCGCCACCAGGGCAGCAGCTTCGTCGAACGCTTCGATGCGAATTCCTACCTCTACCTGACCCGCGCAATGGACTATTTCGATCTCGCGGCGGATTACGATAGAGTTCTCGCTAATGCCTTCAAGGATACGCCGACGCGATTCTGCGTAATTTCCTTTACGTCGGACTGGCTCTTTCCGACCTCCGATTCGCGCGCCATCGTGCACGCCCTCAATGCTGGCGGCGCGCGCGTCTCGTTCGCCGAGATCGTGACGGACAAGGGCCACGATGCGTTCCTGCTCGAGGAACCGGAGCTGTTCGCGATCGTTCGTGGTTTTCTCGAAGGCGCGGCCAAGGCGCGCGGACTTGCGCCCGCGCGGGGATGGCCATGCTGATGCGCCTCAAGCACGATTTGACCATGGCGGACGCGGCGCGCACGCCGGGGGGTGCACGCGTTGACCTGCTGGCGGTTGCCGACATGGTCGCGCCCGGCGCCAAGGTTCTCGACGTCGGCTGCGGCGACGGCGAACTGCTGCGGCTGCTCGCCGAGACGCGCAGTGTCGATGGCCGCGGCATCGAGCTCTCTCGCGAGGGCGTTAACGAATGCGTGGCGAAAGGGCTCGCCGTGGTGCAAGGCGACGCCGATACCGACCTCGCCGATTATCCCGATGACGCCTTCGACTATGTGGTGCTCTCGCAGACACTGCAGGCGACCCGCCATCCGCGCATTGTGCTCGAGCACATGCTGCGGATCGGTCGCCATGGCATCGTGTCGTTTCCAAATTTCGGGCACTGGAGAATCCGCCTGCAGATCCTGTTCGGCGGCCACATGCCCCGCACCGACAACTTGCCGTATGCGTGGTGGGATTCACCGAACATCCATTTCTGCACCATCAAGGATTTCCGCGAGCTCTGCCAGGTGGTGGGTGCCAGGATGGAAAAATCGGTGGCGCTCGACGCCTGGGGACGGGCGTTGCGGTTCAACACGCCGTGGTGGACCTGGAACTTGCTCGGCGAGCAGGGCGTGTTTCTGCTCAGCCGGCGAGGTATGAGCGGCACTGCACCGCGTCAATTGGGAGTCGCCGACGCAGTGGGCCGGTAACCGCGCGGGTTGACTGTCGGCTCAATTGCTCAGTTCATCTCCGACGGCGATTTCCACACCCTCCACGACCTCGCCATAGATGCCGCAGTCGGCATGGCCGAAGCGTCGCATCAGTGTGTCGGGAATTGCGAGATCCCGGATGCCGGTGTCGGGATCGACGTTGGTCGCCGCGCAGCGCATGATGCGCTTGATTATCTCGAGCCGCGCCCGCTTCCCGAATGCGATCTCCCGCCCGACAAGATCGAACTCGCGCCACGCTGGCCAGCCGGTCACGTAGACATTGCCGCGAAAGCGCGGCGGATGGACCGCTCTGCCAAGCACGGCTTCGATGGCCGCCACCGAGGATAGGTTGATGATCGACACGACTTTTCGGGCTACGTCGGAGAAACTGAAACCCGGTGCGTAGAGCACCTTGGGAGGTCCCCGCAACTCGCCGGCGCAGAAATCCGCGAAGAATCGCTCGATGACTGCGCGGCCTTCCGCGGTGCGCAGATCGCCTCGCGCGGCCTCGCGCGCCTCTGTCTCGATGGCAAGCGTGTGGCTCGCCTCGTCGAACCGGGTGCGCAGCCCAGCGAGGCGTTCGTTACGCATCAACATCAGATAGCGTTGCTTGGGTTGATGCCGTGGCGCGGCAGGATCGAATCCGGAGGGCCCGTTCTCGATGGCGTAGAGGCGATCCCCCGGCAAGGTCTCCGCCACGGTAAGCGTTGTGCGCGCGAGGGGCTCTGGCGAAAGTCCCTTCACCGGATAGCGGTAGATGGCTTGGATCTTTGGACTTGCATCGCCCATGCCGCGTTTGTTAGCTGCTCGACCGCTGCCTGGCTAGGCGGCACTCGAAAATCGCCAATCGCCTCTACCGCGGCAATCGACAAGCTCCCACATAGTTAGGCAGCATCGCCAATGGGCTCGGGCCGATTGATCGCGCGCAGGCATTTGGCTTAGGTGAAGGACGGCGGAGACCTCCTCGCGCCGCAAGCGCGAGTGGCAGGCCGAGGAAAGCGGATATGGATTTCGAAAGATATACCGACCGCGCGCGCGGATTTGTTCAATCTGCCCAGTCGCTCGCTTTGCGCGAGGGCCACCAGCAGTTCACGCCCGAGCACCTACTCAAAGTTTTGCTCGACGATCCCGAGGGTTTGGCGAGCGGCTTGATCGACCGCGCCGGCGGCCGCTCACGCGAGGCACTGACGGCGGTCGAGGCGGCGCTCGCAAAACTTCCCAAGGTGTCCGGCAGTGGCGCCGGCCAGATCTATATGGCGCCGGCGCTGGCGCGCATATTTGATCAAGCTCAAAAAGTCGCGGAAAAAGCCGGCGACAGCTACGTCACGGTGGAGCGGCTGCTGCTCGCGCTCGCGCTTGAGAAGGACAGCGAGGCCGGACGAATTCTGGCCCGTGCCGGCGTGATCCCGCAAAATCTCAACGAAGCGATCAATGCGCTGCGCAAGGGCCGCACCGCCGATACGAGCTCGGCCGAGAATGCCTACGACGCGTTGAAAAAATACGGCCGTGATCTCACCCAAGCGGCGCGCGACGGCAAGATCGACCCCGTGATCGGGCGCGATGAGGAGATTCGGCGCACGATCCAGGTGCTCTCACGACGCACCAAGAACAATCCGGTGTTGATCGGCGAGCCAGGTGTCGGCAAGACCGCGATCGTGGAAGGTCTGGCGCAACGTATCGTCAACGGCGACGTGCCGGAGAGCTTGCACGACAAGAAACTGCTCGCGCTCGACATGGGCGCGCTGATTGCCGGGGCGAAATATCGCGGCGAATTCGAGGAGCGGCTCAAAGCGGTGCTCCAGGAGGTGACATCGTCGGACGGTGGCATCATTCTGTTTATCGACGAGATGCACACGCTCGTCGGCGCCGGCAAAGCGGACGGCGCTATGGATGCTTCCAACTTGCTCAAACCGGCGCTGGCGCGCGGCGAGTTGCACTGCGTCGGGGCGACCACGCTCGACGAATATAAGAAGAACGTGGAGAAGGACGCCGCGCTCGCCCGACGTTTCCAGCCAGTTTACGTCGACGAGCCCAGCGTGGAGGATACGATCTCCATTCTGCGCGGCTTGAAGGACAGATACGAGCAGCACCACGGCGTTCGCATCACCGATTCCGCGCTTGTGGCGGCGGCCACGCTGTCCCACCGCTATATCACCGACCGCTTTCTGCCCGATAAGGCGATAGACCTGATCGATGAGGCGGCGGCACGGCTCAAAATGCAAGTCGATTCCAAGCCGGAGGAGCTCGATTCGATCGACCGCGAGGTCGTGCGACTCAAAATCGAGCAGGAGGCGCTCAAGAAAGAAAGCGATCCAGGTTCGAAAGAGCGGCTCAAACGACTCGAGAGAGAACTGAGCGCGCTGGAAAAGCGCTCCGCTGATCTCACAGCGCGGTGGAAGGGCGAGAAAGAGAAGCTCTCTGACGCCCAAAAGCTTAAGACTGAGCTCGATCATTTGCGCGTCGAGCTCGCGAACGCGCAGCGCAAGGGAGAGTATCAGCGCGCGGGCGAACTCGCCTACGGTCGCATTCCGGAAATCGAGAAGAAGCTCAAGAGTATCGAGGCAGCGGAAGGCAAAGGCGCCATGGTCGAGGAGGCGGTCACTGCCGACCACGTGGCTCAAGTCGTCTCACGCTGGACCGGCGTGCCGGTCGAGAAGATGCTCGAAGGCGAGAAAGAAAAGCTGCTGCGCATGGAAGAGCAGCTCAGCAAGCGCGTCATCGGTCAGGAGGAAGCGGTCAGGGCGGTCTCGACTGCGGTGCGACGCGCGCGCGCCGGCCTGCAGGATCCGCACCGGCCGATCGGCTCGTTCATGTTCCTGGGGCCGACCGGCGTCGGCAAAACCGAATTGACCAAGGCGCTGGCCGAATACCTGTTCGACGACGAGACGGCGATGATCCGCATCGACATGTCGGAATACATGGAGAAGCATTCGATCGCGCGCCTGATTGGCGCCCCGCCTGGCTATGTCGGTTACGAGGAAGGCGGCGCGCTGACCGAGGCGGTGCGGCGGCGGCCCTACCAAGTGGTGTTGTTCGACGAGATCGAGAAGGCGCATCCGGACGTGTTCAACGTCCTTCTGCAGGTGCTCGACGATGGCCGTCTCACCGACGGACAGGGTCACACGGTCGATTTCCGCAACACGCTCATTGTGATGACGTCGAATCTCGGCTCCGAATACCTGGCCAACCAGCCGGAGGGCCAGGACACGGACGCGGTGCGCGATCAGGTCATGGCGGTGGTGCGAGCAAATTTCCGTCCTGAATTTCTCAATCGTATCGACGAGATCATCCTTTTCCATCGGCTCAAGCGCAGCGAGATGAGCAAGATCGTCGAGATCCAGATGGCGCGGCTACGCAAGCTGCTCGAGGACCGCAAGATCTCCATCGTGCTCGAACCATCCGCACGCGAGTGGCTCGCCGACAAGGGTTACGATCCTGTCTATGGCGCGCGCCCGCTCAAGCGCGTGATCCAGAAATCCGTGCAGGATCCGCTCGCCGAACTGATCTTGTCGGGGGGCATCAAGGACGGCGAGAAGGTCGTCGTCTCGGCAGGCAAGCAGGGGCTTACCTTCAACGGCAAGCTTGCGGCCGCGGCCTGATTGGAAGCCGGGCGTTACCGGCGCAACGTTCTGTTTGCCCTCAGCGGGTCTGCGCGTAACGCGAGGGCATGGCGCGTGTCATCATCGCTTCCATCCGACCGCGTTCTTGATCGAAGCCTGCGAGCAATGGGCCTTCCAACACGCGGCCGCGCGGTAGCTTGATCCTTATCGGATCGACGAAGCGGCCGTTGATCAGAATCTCGTAGTGGAGGTGCGCGCCGGTCGACAATCCGGTCGAGCCGACGTAACCGATCACCTGGCCCTGGCGCACCTTCTTTCCGGCTTCCATGCTGCGCGCGAAAGCCGACAGGTGGCCATATGCCGTCTCGTAGCCGTTGGCGTGGCGGATGCGGATATATTTGCCGTAGCCGCCCTCCCAGCCGATCTTGTCGATGACGCCGGTGCCGGCGGCAAACACCGGCGTTCCTGTCGATGAGGCCCAGTCGACACCGGTATGCATCTTGTCGTAACCGAGCAGGGGATGGTTACGCCCGCCGAAGCCCGACGTGATGTTGCCGTCCGCGACCGGCTTGCGGACCAAGAACTTCTTGGCGCTCTTGCCGCTCTCATCGTAGTAGTCGACGAGATTGTCGTCGCCGGTTTGATAGCGATAGAATTTTCGGGTCTCCCCGCTCGTGGTCAGCGAGGCGAACAACACCTCCGCCTTGCTGTTCTCGTTGGGATTCTCGTGCTCGCCGGCGAAGAGGACCTCGAAGGAATCCCCGGGTTGGACCTTGCGCTGGAAGTCGACATCGTAGGAATAGATGCGGACGAAGTCGTCGATCACGGGGCGCGGTATGTGATTGCGCAGCCCCGTCTCGTAGATGCTCTGATAAAGCCGAACTCCCTTGCCGTCGTCATCCTCGTCGCTGCTGGAGGATGCGACGCTGTTGGCGTGGCGCACATCGACAGCCACGTATTTGCCGAGCTCCGACCATGCGACCATGGCCTCGACCGCGGTGTCGGTGGCAATGACGACGCGCACCGGCCGCAGCCGTATTCCGTCGCTCGCAGGGGCCAGCAACACGCGCAACTTGTAGCCGTCGCGCGGGCTGCTGTCCTTTCCGCGTCCACCAAACGCCGCCGTAATTGCTTTGATCTCGTCCGCCGTCGCACCCATCTCGCGCAGGAACGCGGAGACGGAATCGCCCTTCTTGAGAACGATCGTGCGCTCGTTCCAAGCGTTGCCGCCGGTCACCTGCGCCGTGGTCTTCGGCAGCAGACTGACGTTTTCCGGCGCGATGCGCGGTTCGAAACCGGCATAGGGATCGGCTTGCCGCTCCGGAGCGTATGCAGTGAGGGTTGGGGGAACGGCGCTCGCCAGCAGAGGCAGCTTTTGACCGAGTTTTCCATCCCAGTTCGCAGCCTCCCGCACGCGCGCGAGAACTTCATCGACCGATGCGACGGCGGCGATCTTCGCTCGCGGCAGGACGGTGTTGAGATCGCGCGTTACGAATGAGACCTCGGCATCGGGCTGGGCATCGGCGGCATCTTGCGCGCTGATCGGAATCCCCTCCGACTGGGCCGCCATCTTCTGTGCATTGAAGCGAGGAATGTTGGCGGAGAGCTCGGATACCGACAGCGATAGATTGCCCGCCACACGGACGAAGGGGCGCACGCGCACGATCTCGCGATTTCCGTTGCCGCGAGTGGTTGTCGACACACGAATGACTTGGCGCGCGGCATTGGCCTCGCCGGGTGGCGGCAGACGGTCGGCCTTGCGCGTGGCATTGGCCACGCGTTCGGCGATGGCGCCGACGGCGCCTCGCAATGCGCCTTCCACGCGTTCCGGGACGGTCGCGAAATTGGTCTCTCCGTCGAGAGCTGCAAAAACGGCGCCGCTCATGAGAGCCGCGCCGGAAAGACCGGTAAGAATGACGCCGCTGAGCCATTGGACCGAAACGCGCCGGCGATCAACCAAGCCGCTGCCCTCGCCGTCGACCGACAAGGGTGCTTCGCTGCCGAGATCGATATGCTCGGCCTCGAAGTTCGAACGCAGCGCCGCGTGTCGTTTGCCCCGCTCCAAGCCCGACATCCCCTGCGCCCACGCCCGCGGGCGATTTACCGCAACAGCACGGTGTCAAACGCAACCGGGACGACGGGCGTTGACTTGGAGGACCGGCGCACAGCGCCGCCTCCACGGTCCGTCAACGACCGTGTCCGTGTTCTTCTGGCCTAATCGATGGGTAACGCCGCGCGTCACGGACGACGTGAGGTCGGCGCAATTCCCCCCGAAGTGACACCTCCCACTGCGTTGACAAGAGGGACGGAGGAATGTGGCCGCAGTGCGGCGCAGGGAACCCTTTCAACCTCTGCTAACCCCCGTATATAATTTAAGAAGATTGCTGTTGCCGGATTGCACCGGGCGGGGTGGATTTTCGCTCTGTCGGGCGTTGACATAAGGCGGTTCGCACGCCTATATAACGTGATAATTCGGCACGCCGCCGCCTCGGTGCGACGGCGCGTCTTCGAAGCTCATCAATTGATATTGGTGACCAGGCATCCGATTTCGATCGGAGGCCATAAGCTTCGACGGCTCTCCGGCTCACCGGGGGGCGGGACCGCCCTGGTCCCGGGCTGTTTGACAGGTGAATCGGAAGAAAGAGAAACGTGGACGGCGGAGTCCCTGCGCGCCGCGTCCCGAACGAGGACCTGTGTCTTCGAGGGAGGCGGCCGGACGAGACTTCGGCGGTCGACGTTTCAGGTCAACACCCTGTCGCGAGCGGGTGCTGGCGCGTGCGATGCAAATCGCGCGTGTTGGAGCCGGCTCGACAGGAGTGGGACCTCGTCAAACGTTGTGATCGGCTGGGAAAAGTTCTCATCCAACTTGAGAGTTTGATCCTGGCTCAGAGCGAACGCTGGCGGCAGGCCTAACACATGCAAGTCGAGCGCCGTAGCAATACGGAGCGGCAGACGGGAGAGTAACACGTGGGAACGTACCCTTTGGTTCGGAACAACCCAGGGAAACTTGGGCTAATACCGGATAAGCCCT
>DATFQX010000176.1:0-3107 GCA_035263865.1 Xanthobacteraceae bacterium | reverse complement strand
GGTGTGCTCTCCTTCAGGTTCAGGTCCCACGGCAATTTCACAGGATCAGGTCTGCCTCGGAGGAGTCCTATGCTCGGTATCGGGCGGCGCGAGTTCATCACGCTCCTCGGCGGCGCGACGGCGTGGCCGCTCGCGGTGCGCGCGCAGCAGCCGGCAAAGCTGCCGATCATCGGCTACCTGGGTGCGGCCACGTCGTCGGCTTGGAGCCAATGGACCGCCGCGTTTGTGCAGCGGATGCGCGAACTTGGCTGGATCGAGGGCCGCAATGTCGCGATCGAGTATCGCTCGGGCGAGGGACGCACCGAGCGCTTTGCCGGGCTCGAAGCTTCATCGCACAAGCCGGCCGCCGTCGACCATCAGAACTGAACCCGTGACGTATGATGCTTCGTCAGAGGCGAGCCAAAGAATCGGATAGGCAACCTCGCGCGGATCTGCCCAACGACCCAGCAGGCATCCTTCTGTTGCTTCGCGATCCAGATCTTGCCGAGACCGTCCGGCCGCTTTAGCTCGCCGAAGGTGAAACGGCGTAAGGGTGAGCCCCGGACACACGGCGTTGACGCGGATGCCGTGCTTTGCTTCCTCGAATGCGAGCGTTCGCGTCAGCGAGACGATGCCGGCCTTTGTCACATCATACTGTCCCATGCCGGCACGGGGATTAATCGCGTGAGTGGAGGATATGTTGATGATGCTTCCGCGCCCCGATGCGCGCAGATCCGTGATGGCCTGGCGAATGAAATAGGCGTAGCTCATGAGATTGACCGCAATGATCTTCTCCCAGGTATCCCGCCGGGCCACGGCGAGCGGTTCATAGGCGCGAATGCCGGCAATATTGGCCAGCACATCGATAGCGCCAAACGCTTTCCTCGTTTGAGCCACGACCTCGCTTGCAGTCTCTTCCTTGCCGACATCGGCGACGACCGCCACTACACGGGCACCCGGAACCATGTCTTGAATATGTGATACCGCCACGCGCATGGCACCGGAATCATTGTCGACCAGTACCACACGGCCCCCTTCCTGGCAGAATAGAAGGCCTGTCGCTGCGCCGATGCCGCCCGCGCCACCAGTGATGATCGCAACTTTGTTTTCAAGCCGCCCAACCATGCCTTTCTCCCTGAGCAATGAGCTCCTGCACCCGAACGTGCCCTTGAATAGTGACGGGGTTGTCCATACAGTCGCCCCTCAACAAAAAATTCGAGGGAGAGGACGCCATGGCACGCTTGGATAGGCGTAGTTTCATAAAACTTTCGGGCTGCGGCGCAATCACGGCCGGGATGGGTGGGATGGCGGGCATTCTCGCCTCCGGTCGCGCTCCCGCGCACGCTCAGGTCACGACGCTCCATTGGCTGCGCTGGAACGACTTCGTTCCTGCTTCCGACCAGCTGCTTCGAAGGGAGATTGCTGCAGAGTGCGAGAAAGCGCTCGGCGTGAAGCTCAACGTCGAGACCATCAACGCCAACGACATCCAGGCTCGTGTCACCTCGGCCATTCAATCAGGCTCGGGCCCCGACATCGTCTGCGTCCTCAACAACTGGGCGCAGCTTTACGGCGAGAGCCTCGTGGACGTCAGCAACATCGCAGATGAGATCGGCAAGGCGCAAGGCGGCTTTTATGAAACCTCGAAGGCGGTCGCCAATGATGGAAAGAAATGGATCGCCCTGCCCTGGAGCATTGTCGGCTTGCAGATCGCTTATCGGAAGTCTTGGTTCGCCGAAATCGGCTATACCGATGGCAAATTCCCGCAGACCTGGCAGGAGTACCGTGACGCCGGCAAGAAGCTCAAGGCAAAGAACCGGCCGATCGGGCAGACGCTTGGCCATACCTTCGGCGACGCCCCTGCTTTCGCCTATCCCTATCTTTGGTCCTGGGGCGGGAAGGAGGTTGAGGCCGACGGCAAGACGGTCGTGTTGAATAGCCCGGCGACCGTCGAATCCGTGAAGTTCATGGTCGCCTTCTGGAAGGATGCACACGACGAAGGCGGTCTCGCTTGGGACGATTCGAACAACAACCGCGCGTTCCTATCCGGAACTTGTTGCGCCACGCTCAATGGCGCCTCGATCTATATCGAGGCCCTGCGCAAGCCGGAGTCCTACATGACAGAGACAGGCGCTCAGATGAAGGACGACATCCTGCACGCGCCGCTGCCCCAGGGCCAGGGCGGGCAGTTCAGCTATCACGTGCCGTTCTCGAACATGCTAATGAGCTACTCCAAGAACCGGGACGTGGGAACGAAATTCCTCCGCTGGATTCATTCCAGGGAAGTTTTCGATAAATGGTTTGTGTCGCAGAAGGGTTTCTCGGTCGGCCCGACGACGGAGTGGGAGAAGCACAAGTTGTGGAACGACGACCCGATCATGCTTCCCTACAAGCAAGCGGCGCGGACCGGACGTTTCGCGGGGTATGAAGGGCCCTCAACACGCAAGGCAGCCGAGGTCGTCACCAAGTACATTATTATCGATATGTACGCCAAAGCGGTGCAGGGCATGTCGGCCGAAGAAGCGGTCAAATGGGCCCATAATGAGCTTGTGAAGATTTACGGGGCCTGACCGGCACCTGTGGCATTCGGCTGACAAGGCATTCCCATGGCGGTCGCTTATGTACCCACAAGCGCTCCCGCGGAGAGACATTCACTTGTCAGCCGTCTGCTCGAAGATGAGCGCTGGCTTGCGCTGGCGCTGTTTCTGCCCACGGTCGTCATACTGGGCCTTTTCATTGCCTATCCGTTCGTGGAGGGCGTACTGCTCGCGGTAACCGACGCGAAAGTGGGCGTGCCAGGCCACTTTGTCGGACTGAACAACTTCGCGAAGCTCTGGAACGACAGTATTTTCCAAACCGCAGTCTGGAACACGTTCTGGTACACGGGTGTCACGACCGTGTTCAAGCTCGCGCTCGGCTTGTGGCTTGCGCTTCTGCTCAACCGGCATTTCAAAGGCAAAGCGATTACGCGGGCGTTCGTGCTATTGCCATTCATTATTCCGACCGTGCTCTCGACCTTCGCCTGGAAATGGATGTTCGATCCGACCTTCAGCGTGATCAACTGGACGCTCTATCGCCTCGGGCTCATCCATGGGCGCATCAACTGGCTGAGCGATCCGGATCTGGCGATG
>DATFQX010000175.1:0-2008 GCA_035263865.1 Xanthobacteraceae bacterium | reverse complement strand
CCAGCACAGGCCGGATAGGTGCCGACACAGACAACGGCATCCGGCTGCAGGCGCTGCATGATCGCCACCTGACGATCGTAGCTCTGGTCGAAGGGCGAGCCCCGCAGATAGGTAGCTTCACCGGCGATCTCCAAGCCGTGCGCATCCAGTGCCCGGCGCAAGCCGCCCCAGCCTGCCCGGCCATAGGCGTCGGCTTGGTAGAAGAGCGCAATGCGAGTTCGATTGACGGCGACGAAATGATCGACGAGTCCTTTCATCTCCTGGTCGTATGAGGCGCGTAGGTTGAAGGAAAGCTGGTTGTAGGGCGGAATCCGGTTGGTATCTGCCCCGGTGAAGGGGAAGAGCTGCAGAAAATGCTTGTCGTGATGCATCTGCAGCAGCGGCAGGGCCCGGTTCATGGTCGGTGTGCCGACATAGCTGAACAGCGCGAAGACATCGTCTTCATCCATCAGCTTCAGCGTGTTGCGGACTACGAGATCGGGCTCGTACTGGTCGTCATAGGGTTTGATCACGACCCGTCTGCCGTTGACGACGCCGCCGGCGTTGTTGAGTGGAAGCAGGTAGGCCATGGCGCCACGATAGAGTTCGATGCTGAGCGCCTGCGCACTTGCCGAAAAATCCGCCGACATGCCGAGTCGGATTTCGCTCTGGGTAGCGTTGCCGGCTGTTTTGTCCTTCGCCGAGGCCGGATCACCGAGGAGTGCGGCCGCGAGCAAGAGGGCTAGCGTGAGCATACGTCTCGAGCGAAGCCAGGTTTGCGCTTCCTCCACCACGTACCCCTTCTCGCAAAGGGAAGTCCCGAAACGCCAGCCCGCTCCGACTCTGGCGCGACACTTGATTTGCGCAGCGCGGACACTTGCTTTGCGCACCTCCGTAGCGGCCGCTCGGAGACCCGATCGAACCATCGAAGGCGTTCTACCGAACCGCATTGGGCATTTCAACGGCGTTCAAAAACAGTTCGCAGATTGCTCAACGTGACCGCAGCAACGACACGATCGCAATCGGTATTGATCCAGATCAAAATGGGCGGCGTCGCCTCAGCTGGTTGACCCCAATGCTGCAATGATCCTGTCGAGTTTGTGATTGATTTGACCGAGTTGATATGCCGCGTATTCCATAGCCGTTGCAGTTCGCATCTCGGGAGATGGCGAGTTTATTTCAGGGTATAATAGAGGTCGAAATCCTTCTCCATCATCTCCTTCCAACGTGCGGCGCAATCTCCTTGAGCAGCTCTAGCCACTTGCCGGCAATCGTCGGCTCCATAATTGTGAAGCCGGTGGCGTTAGCGCGCGGCCGCGCCAAGCTCTGAACGAAGCCGCTACCGACCGGATCGGCAACAATCACAAAGACGACGGGAATGGTGCGCGTTTGTTCCAGCATGGAAGCCGTGGGGGGCGTGTTTTGCGTAAGAATTAGGTCAGGCTGCAACGCGATTAATTCTTTTGCGGCTCGTTGCCGAGCTTCCGCATCATCAAGTGCACCCCAGCGAGAGTCGATTTGAATGTTGCGCCCTTCGGTCCATCCCAGCTTCTGAAGACCCTCGCGGAACGCGGACAGGTAGTCATGAAATTCCGCGTCGCTCTCGGCATGCGCCATTAGCACGCCGATCCGCTTTTTCCGCTCCGGCTGCTGCGCGCGCGCCGCGAGCGGCCACGCCGCCGCCGTGCCGCCGAGCAGCGTGACGAACTCGCGGCGGTTCATGTGTGGATGGCCCCCGCCTGGCAAGAGAAAATGTAACGTGCCGCACAGAAGTCGCTTGCAGTCATGTGTCCGGCCTGTTCACGCAGTCCGGATGGACTGCTGGCTCTGATGGAGTCCGCGAACCGAGGCCTCATCACTCGAGCGGGATCGATGTCCCGATGAACCGGCAGCAGCTGAGCCGCCTGCTGCTCGGCCGTCTTCACCAGCACAAATCGCATGGTCGGGCGTTGAACCGCCTCGCAAATCGCTTCGGCATCGGCGGCATCGTGCTTGTTGCGCTTGATGTACGCCTTCACGTATTGCGCCG
>DATFQX010000174.1:0-3163 GCA_035263865.1 Xanthobacteraceae bacterium | reverse complement strand
AAGACCTGCGGGTTCTTCGGCTCCTCCTTCTTGGCGAGATCCATGGTGATGATCCGCTTGGGCGTCCCGACCTGGATGGCGGCGAGCCCGATTCCGGGCGCCTCGTACATGGTCTCGAACATATCCTCGATGAGCTTGCGGATGCCGGCGTCGATTTTCTTCACCGGCTCGGACACCTGCCGCAACCGCTTGTCCGGCAGGATGAGGATGTCGCGCAGCGCCATGGGCGCGATGTAAGCGGTCGGTGGAACCCGGTCAATGCGCGGACACGGCGTGGCGGCGGTGCGAGCCGTCCCGCCAGGCGCCGGCGGCAGCGGGCGGGCCTGCCACGGGATTGATTTGCTGTTCACATTTTGTTCTTATGCGGCGAATCGATGTAGGGTGGGCCGGATGGCCGATAATTTCCTCCCTCTCGTCGCCGTGATCGCCATTGCGGGACTTGCAGCCCTGGCGGTGCTCGTCGCCTTCGCCGTGCGGGCGCTACGCCAGCGCGATCCG
Source organism: Xanthobacteraceae bacterium (assembly GCA_035263865.1). Taxonomy (GTDB): domain Bacteria; phylum Pseudomonadota; class Alphaproteobacteria; order Rhizobiales; family Xanthobacteraceae; genus VAZQ01. Next base: position 2,665 of record DATFQX010000174.1, on the reverse strand, counting down.
CAAGCGGCCGATCCGCAGTTGCTCGAGCTTGCGCGGCTGCAGGCGGAGACTGCCGTGCGCATCGAGGCCATGCGCGACATGCTCGCCGGCCGCCAGGCCGAGCTTCACCGCGCGGTCAACGAGCGGCTCGATTCGGTGACGCACCATCTCAACCAGTCCATGACCACGACGCGCCAGCATACGGTGGAGAACCTGCAAAGGCTCAACGAGCGGCTCGCCGTCATCGACAACGCGCAGCGAAACATCACCGACTTGGCCTCGCAGGTGACCTCGCTGCAAAGCGTGCTCGCCAACAAACAGCAGCGCGGCGCCTTCGGTCAGGGGCGCATGGAGTTCATCGTTCAGGATGGGCTGCCGAAGGAGTGCTACGAATTCCAGTTCACCCTCTCGAATAAATGCCGACCCGATTGCGCGGTATTCCTGCCCGACCGGCGCCCCTTGACGATCGACGCCAAATTTCCGCTCGAGGCCGTCACCGCCTTGCGCGAAGCCAAGAGCGAGGACGAGCGCAAGCAGGCCGCTTCGCGGCTGCGCCAAGATCTTGCGAGGCACGTCGGCGATATCGCCGACAAATACCTCATTCCCGGCGAGACCCAGGACTTGGCGCTGATGTTCGTGCCCTCCGAATCGATCTTCGCCGAATTGCATGACGGCTTCGACGACATCGTGCAAAAGGCGTTCCGCGCCAAGGTCGTCATCGTCTCGCCGTCGCTGCTGATGCTTGCCATCCAGGTCATTCAGCAGATTCAAAAAGATGCGCGCATGCGCGAAGCCGCCGACCAAATTCATGCCGAGGTCGGCCATCTCATGGACGACCTCAAACGCCTGCACGAGCGGGTGTTGAAGCTGCAGCAGCATTTCGGCCAAGCCAACGAGGACGTGCGGCAAATTCTCATTTCGGCGGAGAAGATCGAAAAGCGGGGAGCGCGCATCCAGGAGGTCGAGTTCGATGGCGAGGACGGCGCCGCTGCCGATCCGGTCGTCATCCCCGCCCCGCTGCCGCGCCGGCTGCAGGCCGGCGAATAAGGCAACCGGCGATGCGACGTCATGCCCGAATAGACGGGGCATCGAGCAGCCATCGGCTGCTCCCGCCATTCGGCCTCAACAGCGTGAATACTGGATCGCCCGCCTTCGCAGGCGATGACGAGAAACGCTCAATTCTGCTTGAGCCCTAGCTCCGCGATGAACCGCTTGGCCTCTTCGATCTGCTGCATCGCGAATTTTTGGTAGTCCTCGCTGGCCATATAAAACAGCTCCTGATCGAGGTTTGCCATCGCAACGGTGTAGGAGGGATCTTCTAGCCCTTGCTTGAACGCGTCGTGGAGGGTCTTGACGATCTTCGGCTCCATGCCCCGCGGACCGGCTATGCCGAAGGGAGAGTTCGAGACCATGTCGATGCCGAGATCCCGCAAGGTCGGCACGCTCGGCCAGTTCTTGGTGCGGGCGGCGCCCCAGGTCACCAGCAGTCGGAACTGACCGGCGTTGACGAGTTGCGCCCAGCCGCTCGAATCCGCAACCGCATGGATGTGACCACCGAGCAGCGCGTTCATCACCTCGGCGTTGCCCTTGAACGGGACGTGCGTCCATTTGATCCCCTGCAGTTTGGCAATCTGCTCCATCGTGATGTGGAGGCTGGTGCCGGCGCCCGGCGTGCCATAGTTGATCTTGCCGGGGTTGGCCTTGGCGTCGGCGAGGAACTCCTGGAACGTCTTCCACGGCGCATCAGCTCTCACCACGACACCGAACGTGTAACCGCTGATGCCGATGATGTAGGTGAAATCCGTGCTCGGATCGAAAGTCGTCTTGATCATGAAGGGAAAGCGGAAGATGGTGATCGGGATTTGTGCGATCGTGTAACCATCGGGCTTTGCGGTCGCGGCCATCTGGCCCGGGGCGAGCGTGCCGGAGCCGCCCGGCCGGTTCTCGATGACGATCGACTGCCCGAGATGCTTTTCGGTCGCGGTCGCGAGCGCGCGCATACCGACGTCGGTGGTGCCGCCGGCGGGCCACGGCACGATGAGGGTGACGGGCCGCACAGGAAAATTCTGCGCCGGCGCGGCGCCGATCCATGCGGCCAATCCGGCCGCGAGCGCGATGCTAAAAATGGTGTGTTTCACGACGTTTCCCTCCCGTCACGAACCGGTATTCTGCAATCGATCCGGGAACCGAGCCTCAGGCTAGGTCCGACCACTTTTTGCCGCAAGCGCGCGGCAAGATTTGTGTCCGCGCACCGATTCAACGATAGCTGCCCCGATGACTGTGACGTCCGATACCGCGACCGCTCGCCCGAGCTTCGCCGACACGCTTGCGGTCTATCTCAAGCCGCGCGTGCTGGTCGTACTCTTCCTCGGTTTCTCCGCCGGGCTGCCGCTGGCGCTGTCGAGTTCCACGCTTCTCGTCTGGATGCGCGAAGTAGGCGTCGACCTCGGCGTCATCGGCTTGTTCGCGTTGGTAGGCACGCCCTACACCATCAAGTTCCTGTGGGCGCCGGTCGTCGACGCCCTCGACGCGCCGGTGCTTTCCTCGCTGTTCGGACGACGGCGCGGCTGGCTCTTGTTCTCGCAGCTTCTGCTGATCGTCTCCATCGTGCTGCTCGCCTTCTCCGATCCCGCGCGGGCGCCATGGTACGTGGTGTTCGCGGCCGCGCTCTTCGTCGCCACCGCCT
>DATFQX010000173.1:0-13360 GCA_035263865.1 Xanthobacteraceae bacterium | reverse complement strand
GTGATGCCCCGCGTGCGAGCGGAACTCTGATGGGGTGAATTGGCTGCCTGCCTTTCGCTCACTTAGTTTTGAACTTCAGGGTCCCTGCTCCACCTTCGCCTCGTGGCGTGCTCGCATACGCTACACCCAAGCGCTTGCCCTTCCGGCTCAAGCGGCTTGCCGTCACCGAAGAACAAATCGATGAGTGGAACCTGCCCACGCGGCCTACCAAGCGCAGCGACAGCCGCGCCCGCAGCTTTGGCAGCAGCGTGAGCGTGGAGCTGGATGCCATTGATCCACGGCGGCTGCGCAGTCTCGTTGAGCGCGCCATACGCAAGCACATGCCCAAGAAGCGCTACGACGAGTTGATGGCGCAGGAGGAGCGCGAGCGCCAGCAGATCAGGAAGCTGGTGGACGAGCTCGACATCGAGGAACCGGACGAGGCGAGACCATGAAGATCATCGGCGGCACCGACAAGGATAAGGAAGACGAGGCCCGCAAGCGGGCCGACGCACTGGCTAAGGCCATAATCAAGATGCTCCCTCAGCATCTGTCGCACCGCGAGCTCCTCACCGCGCTCTCGTCGGTGCTGGCCGCTGCCTTCGCCGAGGATGGGACCAGGGAAGGCGTGCTCAGGGCGATGCGTGATCTGACGGCGTCGGTGCTGGCAGAGTTCGGCGCGCTCAAGCGGCGACAGCGCCTGGGACAGCGCCACATTCCAGAAGAGGACGGCGATGATCCGGCGTAACGAAGGTCTCTCTCATGCCAATGCAAAAGGCGAGGCGGCGTCGCCGCCGCGTGGTAAAAACAATCGGTATCGAACCCGCCGCAGCTCTAGCGCTTCGGACCTGACCAGGTGTAGCCGGTCCCGTATGGCGTGCCCGGAAACGGATTGGGTCGGCAAAAGCCGCCGCGGCCCAGGACCGCCGTTTGATAGCACTGGTTGAACGAGGAATAGCTGCAGTTGTCGTTGAGGCCCTGACTGGGATAGGTCGCGCACCAGCTTCCTTTGGCCCCCGCCGCCTGGCTCCCTTGCGCGCTCGACCGGCGCTGGGCGTCAGCGTCGGTGAGCAGCAAAGCCATTATTGCGACACTGAGCAAAACAAGACCGATCGCGCGCATAGTCCGTCTTTTCCGGCGGATGCTGTGCAATTATAGCCGATATTTGGGCTCTCAGAGTAGGGTACTGAGCATTCCTTAAGCCTCGGCTTCTTGGGTTCTGCTGGCCCCGGCTGAGCTGAAATCAGTCCCGGTCGAGCACGCGGAATTTGATCGCATTGAAAATCGCGGCGGCGGCGTTTAACTGCGCTCTGCGCGCGGGCGTGGCATGATCAACGATAATATCGCTTCCGCTTGGCCCTGAGCGGAACGTCGGGCCCGCGGTAGTACGGGTTCGGACTGCAAAATCCGCGGTTGCCGGCGATCACCTCCTGCACGCACATTTCGTAGGTTGGCAGAGTGCAATTGTAATGAAAGTCATGGCCAACATTAGTGCCCGCGCACCACGGCATTTGAGTGGCTTGGCTGACGCGAAGGTCGAGCAACATTGCCGCCGCTACGGTCACTACGATGAGCGTTAATCGCATGGGTAGCCTCCTATGTCCGTAACACCCAAAAAACGTTATGAGTAAAATTTTAAATTAACGTTTCCCCCCTCGCCCTGGGGGCCTAATCCACCGCAGTGCATCCGCGCGCCGTTGGCACCCATCGCGCACGGTTTTTTCGAGGGGGGTGGTGGGCGGCGGCTTTGCTGCGGCGTCTGTCAGTCGATGCTGGATCGGGTTGAGGCACGGCTGCTCGCTGTATTCAAGCGTCGAGACGAAAGTTGAGCGAAAACAATGACCTCGCCGGGCTCAATGATAGAGCCCCAGCAACTGTGGCTCTGTTGCAACACTTTAACAATTTCGAAAAAAAGCCCCACTGCTGAGCGGATTGCTTGGTTTGCTACTCAGCGCATTCAACGCGAAATGGGGGCTTGCCATGGGCATCGCTGGTTTGACATCGACTGCGCGGACATCGTTGGCGGCAAAGACTGCCTTGATAGCCGTTGCGGCCGCAGCGCCATCCGAGCGCAACCCTATCGGATGGGCAGGCCTCGCGTTAGCAGCGGCTGGCCTTGCTTACTTGTTGTGGACTAACCTGTAGACTGCGCTCGCGTTTGCGCGGGCCGCGCGCAAGCCGCTTCTGGTGGATCGCGCTCGGTTACTTCTGCGGCACCGTCGCGTGGTACGCCGTGCAGGCCCACCAGACGAAGTACCTCATCGAGATTCGGGTTCACGCCGCTCGTGGCGGCTTGGGCTCTTGGAGTCGTCAGCGTGGTCGGCATTCCTGGCCAGATTATCATAGGGGCATTGTCGGACCGGTTCGGCCGGGACGGGTGCGCGGGCTTCGCGATTTGCTATTTTGCGCTGATCGTCCTCGAACATATCATTCATGACGCCACAGGCAGCTACAGGCTGGCCTTTCTTCTGGTCATCGCGTGTTGCATCATTTCTGTGGCAGCGATCTGGATTGCGGCACCCCGTAACGTGCGCCTAGTGGCTGGGGGACGCCGAGCTAGCGCGCCGGCGAGCGGCCAACTGTTGCCGGGCTTTCGCTGATCACGCCGCAGGTGATGCGATTGCCGGAATTCCCGGCGGGATCGCTCATGTAGTCGTCCTTGCCGGCGTGGATCACCGCAGAGGCGCCGCCTTGATGGAACACCGAATTGGGCTTGCCTTCGTCGAGCGTGATCGTCGCATTGAGCACCTCGAGTTCGAGCGTGCCCGTCGGCGGGATGTGTAGGTTCGGCATGTCGCCGGCATGGCCCGGTCCGCTCAGCATGCCGTGATGGGCGTTGGTCGGATTGAAATGGCCGCCTGCCGATTCGAACGAGGGCGGGTCGCATTTCCCGACGGTATGGACGTGGAAGGCGTGCTCGCCCAGCGGCAATCCTTTGAGGGAAACCTTGAGCAGGACGCCGGCCTGAGTCTGCGACATCGAGACCGTTCCGACGTCCTGCCCGTTCGCACCCTTGAGCGCGGCGTTCGGCGATTGCGCTACAGCCGGCACAGCCAAGCCCATCGTCAGTAGGGTTGTCGCGCCAATACCTGCGAAGTGTTTGAATTTCATCATAACCGGCCTCCTGCTGAGCGTTTCGCTCTGAAAACCTCGCCGGTGGCTGCGCGGTTCCCACTTGCATGGCACCCGTGCGCACTCACGCGCCGCGTCACTCATGGCAGCGGGGACCACCGACGACCGCGGGCGCGATGAGAGCTGCTGTAGAAGTGGCTGTAATAGGTGATCCAGCCACGGATGCATGGGTTGTACATCTGGGCCAGTTCAGTCAGGGACTTGTCGCTGCGGTGATGTAACGTCCAATCCAGATTTCCCGACTGATGCGCGTCAATGCCTTCGGGCTGGCGGCGGCTGTTTGCAATGACAGATGATGTCGTTCGCGTACCGTTCGAATGGGATGCACGCAAACGTGCCACGCATCGAACGCGTAATGCAGAATAGGTTCGCCAACAGGGGCGAGATTACCCCACCCTGCGGTGTTCCCGCCATGCGCGGCACGACGTTACCGTCCTCCATCTGCACGGGCCGCCTTCAACCAGCGCTCGATGTAGAGCAGTGCCCACGGGTAGCCGGCGGCAATGCACACGCTATGGCTCTTCTGGCCGAGCACCTCGACGGCAAAGTGCCACAACAGCTACAGGTACGAATGAGGAAGCTGAGGCGAGCCCGTTGATGGGTGTGGTCTATGTTGGAAGTTCCGCTGAGACTGACCCTGCACCCGAAGCAGATCATCGCAAAAAAATACAAAGGCCACTGAGATTTTTTATGCTGGCGCTGTGCCGGCGGTGCTGGTGCGGGTTCGCCGATCGACAGGTACGGTGCCGCCTGCGCTGAGGCGGTCTACTCTTCGGAGAGGCTTCGAACCACTGATTTTGGCGGCTCTTGTGGCACCGCTTCAACCGTGGTGCGCGTTCCTGTTTCAGGCGTACCGCGATTGTCTAAACTGCTCTTGCTTGCCGTGTACGGTGTTGGTGGATGTGACGGTGTATTTGCTCGAAAAATATCTGCAACCCTGCTGCTGCCGGAACAAGCAGCGAGCAGGGCCGCGAAAATAGACACGGCAATAATGCGCATCATGACCATCGGGGTCGCTTCTCTACTGCTGCTTAAGCGCGAGCGGTCTCATGAAATCGAGCAAAGCTAGGTCGCTAAGGCGCGTTGCATCACGCCTCCTCGATCCATGTGTCTAAGAATGAGCAACGCCAGTCTTCTCCTTGCCCCTTCATGATCTTTCAGATCGGCAGGGAAACCCTGGCACGCAGCATCAAATGCAGCGCCCATCGTGGTCAGCGTTTCAGTAGACATATTTGATCGTCCTCCTCTATTTGCGTAGATTCTGCGTTGCGCTCGGGACGAAAAAGCGCCGCTTCTCCTACATCCAAAAAGTTTGTGAACATTGTAAGTCCAACCCCTGGGGACTTAGAACCGCAGCTCCCGAAATGGAACCAAGTCCGTATTAACGTGGCGGCTTGGTGTATCACCGCAGATCCGTATTGACGTGGCGGCTTGGTGTACCACCGCAGAGTAGCGGCGGCCCTTCTGGCAAGCGGAATGGGCAGTCACGGCGAGCGCGCGAAGGCCGCGATAGCGGAGCAGCGGAAGTTCAGCGCATTGCTTAAGATGCTCCGCGCTGGCCTGACATGAATACCGTAAATTCGATAAGTGCGTGGTTTATGCAGCCCCCCTCCCCATGGCCGTCGAGCCGCTCGGCATATGCTATCCTGGTCTGGTTGAAGGCACACGCTTTACCAAGCCTTCATCGACGAGCTGCATCAACACAGACGCTGCTCGTCCTGTCGAGCCCGTGATCCGCCACATGCGTGGTTGGACTAGGAAGAGTGCATCGGAGCAAAGAAGCATCTGGTCTTAGGTGTGCTTTGCCATACTGGCTCACCGTTGGGATCTTCCACAATTGGATTCGCTATGAAGCGCCGCGAGTTCATCAATATCGCTGGACAGGAGGCCGGTACGGTAGCTTGGTGCGGTTGACGGCCTAACTGATCGCTCACCCATGCTAGGCTGGTGCCGTCCGCGGGGAGCCTGCCCCGAGGGATTCGGTCGGCGAGCGGTCCGACACGACCGGCCCCACTGCGCTTCGAGGCTCGCATGATTGAGCAAGGCGTTCCTTGGTATTTGCGACCGCTTCGCCGGTCACCAGGCGACCAAGTGCTTCCCAATTGCCACGTCGTAAGTCGGCCATGACACTTTCGATATCCATGTTCAATTGGATAATCGTTCCGATGAATTTGCCCGCGCCCGGCGGGCCAACGAAAACTGCGCCAACGATTTTCGACCCCTCCACGATCAGCATGCGGTGTTCTCCCGCCGGCTCTTCAGCGGACTGGATGACCTCCTGTCCGGAGTGGGTGGGCCTCACTAGACCAAAAGCCTTCACGTCGATGCCCTCGACTTTTAAGCTGACAAGCATGCTCGGCCGCGATGCGGAAATTTCAGTGCCGAATATCTTGCCCACTGCCACACGCGCTTGATTGGTGCTGACCGCCCACAAACCGCTAATGGCACCCGACAGTTCGACCACGTCTCCGATGGCAAAGACGTTCGGGTCAGAAGTTTGCATGCCGGCATCGACGATGACCCCGCGGTTCACTTTGAGTCCCGCCAGCTTTGCGATTTCGATATTCGGCTTGATGCCGGCGCAGGCGACGAGAATATCGGCACCGATGCGCTCTCCGCCAGCAAGTTCCACCGACGATAGGTGGCCCTCACCATGAATGCGTGCGACGGCGGCGCTGAACTTTACCGACACTCCGAGTCCGGCCAGATAGCGGCTTAGGATTGCACTGCCTTTATCGTCAAGTTGTCGTTCCATCAGCCGCGGCGAACGTTCGATGATGGTGACGTCCAGATGGAGATGCCGCAGTGCGTCGGCTGCCTCCACGCCAAGAACTCCACCGCCAAGCACCACGGCAGTCCGGCAATTGCGCTGTTGCCTCCAAGCCCGTATCGCCATGGCGTCCGCGGCATCACGAAGCACGAAGCAGCCCGGCAGGGTAATGCCGTCGATCGGGGGCACAAACGCGCTGCTGCCCTGCGCAAGGATAAGGCGATCGTAGGACAGCACCTCTCCAGTGCCGAGATGCACCTCACGCTTGTTTAGCTCAATTTTGATCGCGATTGTGTTCAACCACACCGTAACGTTGTTCTTGTCTTGCCAATCCGGCGCCAGCAGATGCATCCCGGCCATCGCAGAGCGTCCATAGAGCAATCGTCCGATCGCCATGCGATTGTAGAGGTGCTCTCTTTCCTTCGTGACGACGTCGATCCGGCAGGACGGGGAGAGCCGTCGGATCTCGGCAGCGGCCGTCATACCGGCTGTGCCATTGCCGATGATGACGACTTTGCCGATGCCGGTAGCGAGCGCGGCATCGGCCTGGGGCTGCGCTGCGACCGGCGCTGGGAGGTCGCTTGCCTTGGTCTTGGTGTCGATCACCACGCCGCCACGCAGCGGCCGGCATACACAAGCCATGCGCGCCCGACCCTCAAGGCCGAGACGGTGCAACGTCACGAGTTCGTCGTCGGTCGGCTTGGTTAGGGAGTCGGCACCTTGGACAACGACGATCGGATCTGCACCGCACATGCCCATCCGACAGCCAAAATCCATCGCGACGCCGAGCGTCTCGATGCCCTCCAGCAGCGATTGGCCCGGATCGGCGGGAAAACTGCGATCGGTGCCGCGGTCAATGACGAGGTCCTTGGCATCAACAGCGGCCGCCGCGCCCAAAACCTTCGCATTTAAATTGATGGTTTGTTTGACATCGGCACTGGTGACGCTGACGCGCTTGAAGTCCCGCTCGGTGAGCAGTCCGACGATCAGAACACTCACTCCAAGAAGTGAGATCGCAGCCCATGCCGCACTGCCACTCCATGATGGGAAAGGCGCGCCGGACAGTTTGGCGAGCGTCTCCAGGATGATCGGTACGGCGAACCAGTAATATATCAAAAGGGCGGACATGCTGTAGGCGAGGGCGACCTTGTAGCGGATTCCAAAGATGAGTCGTGTCAGGGCCATGTAGAGCCCAAGCGAGATTCCCATCCACGACGCAAAATGTAAGTAGTAGTGGAGGAGCCCGGTATTCGCAGGGTTTTCCGCAAGAAAGAACGCGATGATAAACCCGGGCAGCGCACCCATGAAGATTTCCTTGTGCCCGGCATACCACCGATCGGGGTCTGCAAGATCGCTGTGCACCGCCGCGCGCGGGTTGAAGTCGTAGCAATTCTTCTGGCAGCCTACACAGGTCGGGCAATACCCGTTCTTCACGATCACGATCGGAGCTTGCCCATAAGCGCGCTGGATTGGCGCCAGTGGACAGAATGTACCGCACCAGCCGCTTCGCCCCTTAAAGACGACACCGCCCACCAAGGCGGCGACCAGCATTGCGATAATGAGACCGGCTAACGTCAGGGGCTCGTCATTCAGGCCGACGTGCCGCAAGCTGACGATAACGAAGAACAGGATCATCGCCAGATAGTAAGCCAAATGCTTCGTCCGCATCGGGAGCGGCAGATCGCATCCGAAGCCGAACATTCGCGGCAATTGATTGAGGAAGGCCATGGGACAGACTTGCCGCCACAGCCCGGGAGCGAAGGCTAAAATCCCCGGCATGAGCGGGATCGTCAGACCCCACACCAGCAGAAGCCCGAGGTCCGGTGTCACGATTAGGAGGACAATTAGAGCGCAAGTGACCGCGAGCGTCGTTATGCGCAGAACGCTCCAGACCGAGGCTGGGACCCGACCCGGCATCTCAGAATAGTTCGGAAATCGATTTATGATCGCTGGCGACGTCATACCTTTGCTCAATATCGCCATTGCGGACCTAGACGACCTGCTGCATTGCCGAGCGCAAGCGGACCGCGATGACTTGCCCCAGCTCAAGCAGGATGCGACGAGCAATCTGCGGTTCCCATGCCGCCAAATGTTCGAAATTGCTTCTAGTCACGCGAACGGCAACACCATCTTCGAGGGCGCGGACCGTGGCCATCCGCGGCGATCCGTCAAAGAATGCGATCTCACCGAAGACTGAGCCTTGCGGGATTTTGATGGTCACGGTTTCGTGCCCGGGCCGATCGAAAACCACCTCAACCGAGCCAGAGGTCAGAATGAAAAAGGCGTTGTCAGGTTCACCTTGTCGGATGATGCAATCGCCCTTGCGGAAATGGATTTCCCCGACGATTGCCAAAATTTTCTTCCAAGTGGCCTCCGGCAAGTCCGCGAGAAGTGTGAACGTGGGGGAAGCGTCCGGCTTGGCCCCTGTGGGATAGTCGACCCCTGTGGGATAGTCGAACAGGCCCATCTCGGCCTCCAAAGTGAGGTGTGCCGCGCTCCTCTAGCTCCACGATCTTAGCACGGAGGCGGCCCAAGTCATCGACAAGAAGGTTCATGGTAAATGACCTTGCCAAGCAGACCCCACCTCGGTGTTTCAGTGTGCCGATGGTAGACCATCGTCCGGGCAGCGTCTGTGAAGTAATGCACACACATCGCGCGGCGCGCGTGCCGCGCGCAGTTTTGGAGGTCGCGGATATTTTTCCGCGGCCACCAGTACCACGTGGCCGCGTCGCTACTTCCACTGCGGAGTCGCTCGATCAGATCTGACCAGCCCAGCCGCCAGCGGATTAGGCGCCGATCGACGAAAGCCCGTTGCTGCTCGCGCGCAGCATCGTCGTCACCAGTCCACAGCGGCTGTAACAGGTTATTGACCTGCTCGACCACAGCAGCGTCACCACGGTCGAGATAGTGATGCGGCAGCAGGTCGCGGCCAGCGATGCTGTGGGCGTCCAGGATCCGGATCAGCGTGTGCCGAGCGCTGGCCCCCTCCCCGGCGGACGGCGAGCCGAGCACGAACGCGAGAATCTTCGCAGCCTTGCCCGCGTCGAAGTGCTTAGCCATGGCTTGATCCCTTGTCTCCCGTCACACCGGCACTACGCTGACGTGTCAGCCACTTAGGCCGGCACACGACCGGCACCGGTGCCGGCGCAGGTGGTTGATCCCGCACATGTGCCGGTGTGCCGCTTGCGCTGCGCGCTCTCTCATGTCGCCTGACGCCGACGCCGCGAAATATGACGCGGACTCGCAGCCGAGGCCGCCTGCGCGCGCCGCCGTTCGGCCTCGAGCTGACGAGATTCGCTCTTCGCGAGCTCGGCCATGCGCTCGTGCCACTCAGCGCGGGCTTTCGGCGTAATTCTGCGTACGCGTGGACCGAGCTCTGTGATCTCAGGACCTAGGCCAAGCCGCAATTGCTCGTAGAGCCACGATTTTGAGACTCCTTCGAGACGACAGAACTCGCCAAACGTTAGTGAGGGTTCGTCTTCCATTTGGCGTCTCCGAATGTGCGCCGGAGACAACACCAAATAAAAAGTCGCCGGCGCTCAATTAGCGCTGGCGACCAACCGGGACGGAGCGAGGCCTTGGCCCCTATGTTGTGAACGCTTCCGTCTCAACCGGCTACGTCGCGGTGCCCTTCGTTCACTTCTCCGACCGGGCTAGTGTCGCGGTCCGCGCACATTCACGTCTGGAATCGGACCAGGCGGGCGGCGGGCGCGATGTACCTAGAAGCATTCGCGGAAAATTGCAAGCGCAAGCAAACGGCGGCGAACAATGTCGCCTAGTAACCCGGATGTTTGGTCGGTAATTCGCGCCGCTCAAGTTCGCATTAATTTCAGCAGAAAACTGAGGACGCGTTGCCACCATGCGAGAAAGAAACACCGGAATCGCCAATGCCCGATTTCTGCGGCTAACCGACTAGCATCATAGCCGTGGCAGTGGCCGACGTTTGGTCCATGTTTGGTCAATAGGGCCGATCCAGCCCTAATTTATTGCTAAGTGCTTGTTATTGCTGGCGCTCCCTAGGGGACTCGAACCCCTGTTTTCGCCGTGAGAGGGCGACGTCCTGGGCCGCTAGACGAAGGGAGCAGGCGAGAAGCTTGGCAAATAGCGCCGATCACCGCCGCGCGCAAGGCGAACATGCGCCCGTCAGTCCGCACATCACCGGCCGCGCAGCAAATTCAGATCGTTCCCGCGACAGCGAGAATTCAGGGCCAAAGGCTGGGTCCCCGCAACGGGGTCCCCGCGAAGCGAGCGTCGCGGGGTGCCCCTCGCGGTGACGAACGGAAGAGAGGCGCGGCGGCCACGTTTCGCTAATCCAGCTGGAACCGCGTCGTCTGCACGACCGGCGCCCATTGTTGCAATTGCTGCGCGATCACGGCCGCAAAGTCCTGCCGCGATCCGCCCGCCGGTTCGATGCCCGCCTTGATCAGGTTCGCGCGGACGTCAGCGGATTCGAGAGCGTCATTGGTATCGCGGTTGAGCGTCGCGATCACATCTGCGGGAATGCCGGCGGGCCCCAAAAATCCGTAATGCGTGACCGTGGTCAAATTCGGCAAGCCGCACTCGATCATGGTGGGAACGTTGCGAAGCTCGGCACTGCGCGCCGGGCTCGTCACCGCGAGCCCCTTGATCTTTCTTTCGCGGATCAAAGGCAGGAGCGTCGTCTCGGTGCCAAAATTCATGTCGACGCGGCCGCCCAGCATGTCGGTGATGGCCTGCGCCCCACCGCGATAAGGAATGCTGGCGATGTCGGTTCCCGTGGCGAGCTTGAACGCCTCGCCGATCAGATGCGGCAGCGTCCCTTGGCCGAAGCCGAAGTTCAGCGTGCCCGGGTTGGCTTTGGCATAGGCGACGAAGTCCTGCAGCGTATCCGCCGGCGTTCGCGCCGCGACGACCAGCACGAGCGAGGTCGTTCCAACCGCGACAATGGGCACGAAGTCGCCGATCGGATCGTAAGCGAGGCCCTGGGCGCGAAACTGGGCGATGACGTGAGTCGGCGTATTGGTGAACAGCAAAGTGTAGCCGTCGGGCAGCGAACTTATCACCGATTTCACGCCCACGAGCGTGCCGGCACCGGGCCGGTTGTCGAGAATGAGCAGCTGTTTCAGGCGCAAGGACACCATCGGAGCAACGGCCCGCGCGATGGTGTCGTTGGGGGATCCCGCCGTGTACGGCAGGATGACCTTGATCGGCCGGTCGGGATAGGTGGATTGCGCGCGGGTGGAGCGGGTGAGAGCAAGGGCGAGTGCGCCTGCCGCAGTTTTCGACAACAGGCGCCGTCGCGTCAGCATGTTGAAACGCATTCGGGTGAAGTGGCGTCAGCGCGAGCAACGAAGTCGGTGTGCCCCCTCCCCGGTTTACGGGGGAGGGTTGGGGAGGGGGCGGGCACGCGCGAATCTTGTCGCATGCCCCCTCCCTAACCCTCCCCCGCGAGCGGGAGAGGGAACGCACCGAGTGCGCGGCTCAATTATGCACCCATCGCAAAATGAAGAGTCTCCAGTCGCCTCGCGTTACGATGCCGCCCTCACGGCTCGGGGGCGAATTTGAGCCGACCCATCGGCTTGAGCGTCTTGGCGTCGAAGGTGCGGATCTCGATTGCGCCGCCGATGTCGAGCGTCACGGCGATGCGGTCCTCGGCGAGCGCGGTCGAAACGACGCGTGCGCCCTTCGGCAACAGCGCGGTGACGTCGGCTCCCGCGCTTCCCTCGGCCTTGAAAACGCGATAGCCGATGACGCCGATCACCGCCGCGATCGCGAGGCAGGTGGTGGCGGCCGAGATCAGCATCAGCCAGCGCACCCGCGCGAGGATGCGCGCGGCCGCGAGATCGAGTGGCGCTTCAATCTCCGCCGACGGATTGCTCATGGCCGTAACGCAGCGCCGCAGCAAACTGGTGGTCGCCGCCGAAGAGGCCGGCGAGCGGCTCGACCGCGTGCTGGCGCAGCGCCTGGCCGAGCTGTCGCGCTCGCGCCACAAGGCCCTGATTCTCGCGGGTCGGGTCGCGATCGACGGCGCCACGATCCGCGATCCCGGCCATCGCGTCAACGCCGGCGCAAAGATCGTGCTCGAGCTTCCGCCCGCCGCGGACGCCGCGCTCGCGCCCGAAAACCTTCCGCTCAACATCGTGTTCGAGGACGACGAGCTCGTCGTCATCGACAAGCCGGCAGGGCTGGTCGTGCACCCCGCCGCCGGCAATTGGAGCGGCACGCTGGCGAACGCGCTTCTTGCCCATTGCGGGGAAAGCCTCGCCGGCGTCGGCGGCGTCAAGCGCCCCGGCATCGTGCACAGGCTCGACAAGGATACGAGCGGCCTCCTGGTGGTGGCCAAGACCGACCGCGCGCACCGCGCGTTGAGCCGGCAGTTTGCCGACCACGGGCGCGGCAAGGCGCTGGCCCGCGGCTATCTCGCCTTTGTCTGGGGCGTACCGGAGCGCCCGCGCGGCACCATCGACAAGCCGATCGGCCGCCACTCGCACGCGCGCGAGAAGATGGCGGTGCGCACGGGCGGCCGCGCGGCGGTCACGCATTGGGAGGTGCTCGAACGCTATGGGGGGCGCGACGGCGCGACGGTCGCGAGCCTCATTGCCTGCCGGCTCGAGACCGGGCGCACGCACCAGATCCGCGTCCACCTCGCCGCGATCGGACACCCACTGCTGGGCGACGAGGTCTACGGCGGCGGGTTCAAGACGAAAGCGAATCAGCTGGGTGACGACGCCCGAGCGGCGCTGCAAGCCCTTGGCAGACAGGCACTTCATGCCTATCTACTGGCTGTCGAACACCCATCGCAGGGCACGAATCTGGAGTTCCGCTCGGAACTGCCGGACGATCTCCTACGTTTACGCCGGAGCCTCCGTGCGCAGGGCGCAACGGTCTGAGACAAAAGCTCGGCCCGGATCAAGGACTTAGGTGTACACGAAGGGGTCACGGCGACGTAACGCCGAGTTAACTGTCTTTCGGACCGCCTGTCCTGTAGTGTTGCAGCCGCGATCACGTCCTTCGCGGTCGCAGCATGACGAGCACCGCCGGCTCGGGGAGCGGCGGTGCGATCCGCCTGCCGGTGCAACCGGGGGCAAACTTTGGAGGGCGCTTATATATGGCCCGTACGGCGGCATTGCCGATTTTAACGGCCGAATCCGGCCTGTCCCGGTATCTCGAAGAGATCCGGCGGTTCCCGATGCTGGAACCGCAGGACGAATTCATTTTGGCCAAGCGCTGGCGCGAGCACGGCGATCGTGACGCAGCGCACAAACTCGTCACCAGCCATTTGCGCCTGGTGGCAAAAATTGCCATGGGCTACCGCGGCTACGGGCTGCCGATCTCCGAGGTGATTTCCGAAGGCAATGTCGGCCTCATGCAGGCGGTCAAGCGCTTTGAGCCCGACAAAGGCTTTCGGCTCGCCACCTACGCCATGTGGTGGATCAAGGCGGCGATCCAGGAATACATCCTGCGCTCGTGGTCGCTGGTGAAGATGGGCACCACCGCCAA
>DATFQX010000172.1:0-4100 GCA_035263865.1 Xanthobacteraceae bacterium | reverse complement strand
TGCGGGACCGCATCAGTCGTCTTGCGAACTTGCTGCGATTCGATGCCGGCGGCCTGTGCTTCCCGCTTCGCGCGCTCTTGCCAGAGCATGTCGGCCTCAGCTCGAGCTCGCTGAGCTGTGCGATCCGGAGGGCGCCAACCGAAGCCTATGCGGCTCATTTAAAATCTGCCGCAGTCGGATATCGATCGAGATCCTTCGACGTCGACTCTTTCCGCAACCGCGGACCGATTCCGCTCATCGTCACGTTGCGCTTGCCCGTTGTGGATGGCTGCGAGAATCCGGATAAATCTGGCGGAGGATGCAGGGTGGCCGCTGAGGCGAGCGAACCGGCAGGACTTTTGGCGGGCGGGGCAGTCTGCCGCAGTATCAACTGCCGCTGCATTTCTTCAATTATTTAGCTTGACTGCTTTCTGTTTGTAGTTGGGGTGTGGATATGTGGGGAACGCGCAGCGTTGTCCACATATCCACAGGCTGCCGCGCGCGAGACCGGAAAGTGTGTCAGGGCGCGATAGAACTCTGCCCGATTTTCGGGGCAGGCGCGGCGCCGACCTCAACGGCCAAGTCGAATCGGCGCCGTGCCCCACACACCGTGCTGCGCACGAATGCCGGGGCACTATCTCACCCGTTGCAGAGTTCGTCTACACCCCGCTGGCTGTAAGCGGACGGAGGCCACGCCTGCTCGGTTCTTCCTGTGTGTGCGCTGCCGTGCACAGGTGCTCGTCTGCCGCTGCTGCGATCGTGCCCAGATCTATTGCGCTGGAACTTGCGCACAGCAAGCCAGGCGTAGCGCGCAACGCGCGGCCAACAAGCGCTACCAAGCGAGCCGACGCGGCCGCGTCAACCACGCTGCGCGTGC
Organism: Xanthobacteraceae bacterium; assembly: GCA_035263865.1. Classification (GTDB taxonomy): domain Bacteria; phylum Pseudomonadota; class Alphaproteobacteria; order Rhizobiales; family Xanthobacteraceae; genus VAZQ01. The sequence continues at coordinate 3,244 of DATFQX010000172.1, read as the reverse complement.
CCGCCGCTATCGCGAACGGCAAAAGAATGTGACGCATCAGAGTTCCCAGCCGCAGTCGTCCGGTGATTTGCTGTCCTCGGCTTCGACGGCGACGACAAGCAGACCGAGCTCTTCAGGTTGCTTTCCGCGGCAATCGGCGTGGCGGTGCCATTGGTGTGGATGTCACTGCCCGCCGTTCGTTCGCCAAGGGTTTCTGCGTCGCCGTCGGATTCCTCGAGCGGCTCAACATCGAAGAGGATCTGATCGTGACGATTTCCCCTGAACTCGAGGCGCAGATCTTGCGCTACTACCACGTCGAAAAATGGCGGGTCGGTACTATCGCGCGTCACCTGCGCCTCCATTCCGACACTGTTGCAAGAGTGCTGGCCCAGGCCGGTGTGCCCACACTTGCGCAGGTCGCACGACCCTCGCAGATTGATGCGTATCTGCCTTTTATCCGTCAGATCCTGGAGAAGTATCCGACGCTAACCGCCAGCCGGCTGTATGTGATGGCGAAGCAGCGTGGCTATCGAGGCGGCCCTGATCACTTCCGCCATCTCATTGCACGCTACCGGCCGCGCCCGAAGGCGGAGGCGTATTTGCGTCTGCGCACTTTGGCCGCTGAACAGGCCCAAGTCGACTGGGCTCAGTTCGGTTCGCTGGTAATCGGTCGCGCGCGCCGGCCGTTACTGGCCTTCGTTATGGTGTTGAGCTATTCGCGCGCGATTTATCTGCGCTTCTTCCTGAATGCCAGGATGGAAAACTTTCTGCGCGGCCACGTTGGTGCCTTCACCACATGGCGCGGCGTCCCGAGAATCCTGCTGTACGATAATCTTAAAAGCGCGGTGCTGGAACGTCACGGCGACGCCATCCGCTTTCATCCAACGCTGTTGGAGTTCGCCGGACACTATCGCTACGAACCGCGCCCCGTGGCCGTAGCCCGGGGGAATGAGAAAGGACGCGTGGAGCGCGCGATTCGTTACGTACGGTCCGCCTTCTTCGCTGCCCGTGACTTTGTTGATCTGGAAGACTTGAACCAGCAGGCTGACACTTGGTGCAATGGCATCGCAGCCGATCGGCGCTGTCCCGATCAAAAAGACCTGAGCGTCCGCGAGGCCTTCGCCGCGGAACAAGCCAAACTACTGAAGTTGCCCGACATCGCGTTTCCTCTGCTCGAGCGGGTGGAAATCTCAGTCAACAAGACGCCTTACGTCCGATTCGATCTGAACGACTACTCGATTCCCCATACTCACGTTCGCCGAACGCTCACCGTGCTGGCTGATCTCCACCAGGTGCGCATCGTCGACGGCTCGCACGTCCTCGCCTGCCATCCGCGTAGTTATGACAAGGGCGCTCAAGTCGAGAGACCAGAGCACATCGAGGCCTTAGTCCAATACAAGCGCGCGGCTCGGGGTCACCGCGCCACCAACCATCTCACGCTGGCGGCGCCCGCCAGCCAAACCCTGCTTCTACGCGCCGCCGAACGCGGGGATAATCTGGGATCGATCACCGCCACCCTGATGCGACTGTTGGAGCGCTACGGGGCCGCTGAGCTGCAGGCAGCTATCACCGAGGCGCTGGAGCGCAACGTACCGCACCCCAATGCGGTGTGCTTGGCCCTCGAACGCCGCCGCGAACAGCGTAACCAGCCGCCGCCGATCGCTGTGAACCTGCCGAAGCATGTGCAGGAAAAGGATGCTTCGGTAAAGCCCCACAGCCTTGATGTCTATGACCAGCTCAAGGACACGTCCGATGACCAGTAATGTGGAAAGCCTCCACGCCCGCGCCAAGGCACTCCATCTCCACGGCTTGCTCGCCCATTGGCCGGAAGCCACGGCCGAGGACTGGGTCCCTAAGCTCGTCGAGTGGGAGGAGCAGGAGCGAGCTCGCCGCAGCCTGGAGCGTCGGCTCCAGGCCGCCCATATCGGTCGCTTCAAGCCGTTGTGCGACTTCGACTGGAACTGGCCAAAGCGTTGTGACCGCGCGGCCATCGACGCGTTGATGTCTCTCGACTTCCTCAACGAGGCAACTAACGTGGTCCTGGTTGGCGGCAACGGCCTTGGCAAATCGACAATTGCCAAAAATATTGCTCATCAGGCGCTGACCAACGGTCACACCGTGCTGTTTACCACCGCCGGCCAACTGCTCGGCAACCTCGCCGCACTCGATAGCGATTCCGCGTTGCGCCGACGCTTACGTCACTATGAGGCGCCGCGCTTACTGGTCATTGATGAGATCGGTTACCTCTCATATTCCAACCGCCATGCCGACCTTCTCTTTGAACTTGTCAGTCGACGCTACGAGAAAAAAAGCACCGTGGTCACTACGAACCGACCCTTCGTCGAATGGAGCGACGTGTTTCCAAATGCTGCCTGCGTCGTCTCTTTGGTCGATCGCCTCGTCCATAACTCGGAGATCGTTGTCATTGATGGTGATTCATACCGCGCCAAAGAAGCCCGCGAGCGAGCCGAACAGCGCGCACGCAAACGCCGGAAAACCAAATCATGAAACCGCCCGCTTCGACCCGCTTGCTGCTCACGATCCCCTTCGCCATTCCCGCGTACTGGACCCCGGAACAAGCTCTTGCCGTCTTCGAGCTCCTCGACGACCTCAAGGAAATGATCGGAAATCACTACAGCATGCAGTTGTTCGAGGAAGCTCGTAAGCAATACGCTCCAGCCACAACCGAGCATAACCCTCCAGACGACCCCGACGACCCGTTCGTCTGACCTCCCCACTCCAAGTACCCAGTCGTCTCGACGACCTCGGGGGCCTTCGGGCCCCCTGCATCCTCCGCCAGATTTATCCGGATTGCGACAGCCGCTAACAGTCGTGGCCGATATTCCCGGCCAGGCACCCGTTATCGGTAGAAACGAGCAGGAGCGACGCGAGGCGAAGAAGGACCACACGGCCGCGCTCAACAACGCCTTCGACGCCGTCGAGCGCCAGTTGGAGAAGCTGGGCGATGTCCAGAAGGACGAGATCAAGCCACACGAGGGTGCCGGCGAGAGCGGGATGATAGTGCGCCTGTTCCCGGAACAGAACTACGGCTTTGTAGAGATCGACAACTCGCCCGAGCTTTACTTCACGCGCAATGCCGTGCTCGGTGGCGATTTCGATGAACTGCAAGTGGGCATGATGGTGCATGTGACGCGTGCCACTGATGAGGGCCCTATGGGGCCGCAGGCGAGCTCCGTGCGGCTGCTCGATCGCAGCAGGACACCGGCATAGTCGGGAGATGGGTTACGAGCGCGACCGGACTGGA
>DATFQX010000171.1:0-14124 GCA_035263865.1 Xanthobacteraceae bacterium | reverse complement strand
ACCGCAGAAGCCGGAGATGCAGTCCCAAATCGCGGATTTGGTCATCTTGCCGTTGATGTCACAGCCCTTTTCTTCGAGCGTGTGCGGCGAATGGTCGGTCGCGATCATGTCGATCGAGCCGTCCAGCAAGCCCTCCCACAGTGCGTCCTGGTGCTCCTTCGAGCGCACCGGCGGGTTCATTTTCAAGAGAGGGCCGACGTCCTTTAGATCCGTGTCGACCCGCAGCAGATAATGCGGCTGTGTTTCGCCTGTGAACCGCAGGCCGCGCGCCTTGGCGTCACGCAGCATTTGCACGGCCTGCTTAGTCGAGGCGTGCACGATGTGGAGCTTGGTGCCAAAGTTTTCCGCGAGGAACATCGCGTGGGCGATCGACTCCGCCTCGCACAGCCACGGACGCGATGACTCCCAATAGATGGGATCGTTCTTGCCCTCGGCCTTAAGTTTGTTCGTCCAGAAATGTTGGATCTGCCGGTTCTCTGCGTGGATACAAAGCGGCACGCCGGACTCTGTGATGTTGGGAAACACGATCTGGCACATGCCGTCATCGGGAAATGGCAGGTTGCCGATGGTTTCACCGAAGAAGATCTTGTAGCCGATTGCTCCTCGCTTCGCCATCGGAAGGATGTCATCGGCGTTTGTCTGATGAACCACGCCGAGCACCGCGAAGTCGCATAGCGATTTTGTTTCTCCGATTTTGCGTTTGGCGTCGACCTGCTCCGCGTTCTCCGTCGGCGGGAGCTGGTTGGGCATATCGACGATCGTCGTGATGCCGCCGCAGACAGCCGCCGTCGATCCCGTCGAGAAGTCTTCCTTGTGGGTTACGCCGGGATCGCGGAAGTGCACGTGCGCGTCGATGAGGCCTGGGAGAATGTGGAGTCCGCGCGCATCGATTGTCTGCTTGCCGTCTGGCAACGTGTCGTTGGCACCGATCGCCACGATCTTGCCGTCGGCGATGGCCACGCCGCCTTGCAGCGTAGCTTCCGGAGTGACGATCGATCCGTCCTTCACCACCAGATCTGCTTTCATGACATACTCCTCCTCATGTCGCTGGGCTCCTGACAGCGCGCTGAACTAATAGGTATCGAACATCCGCTGGATCTCGTCGGCGTTCGTGGTCTTAGAGAGCGCGAGCGAAAGCAGAATGCGGGCCTTCCAGGGCTGGAGGTTGTCGCTGGCGACGAACCCCTTGCGTTTCAGGCCAGGGCTGCGCACCACACGTCCCGATGCGACCCGGCTGCACAGGCACATGAGCATGCCGCTCTCCTCGTAAGCCTTGTCGAAGGCCGCATCTTGGGCTGGCGTAGGTCGGCCCGCGCCCGTTGCGGCGCTGACGATGCCCTTCGCGCCCGCCTTGGCTGCGGCTTCGATCATCACTCCATCGGCGTTGACGTACGAGAGAACGATTTCCACGCGCGGCAGCGAGGTCATCTCGCGCACGTCGAACTCGGTATGTGTTGTGTGTCTCCGCACGGGTTGGTGATAATAGATCACCCTCCCGTCGGCGTCGGCGAATCCGAGCGGCCCCAGGTCGCGCGACTGAAATGCCTCCACGCGATAAGTCGAATTTTTGGTGACATCCCTGCCATTGAAAATCGTATCGTTCATCACGACAAGGCAGCCGCGCCCGCGCGACTGCGGATCGGCGGCGACCCGAACGGCGTTGAGCACGTTGAGATAACCATCGGGGCTGACCGCCGAGGATGGCCGCATCGAGCCAACAAGCACGACAGGCTTGTCGGTCTTGAGTGTCAGGTTGAGGAAATAAGCAGTCTCCTCCAGCGTGTTGGTGCCGTGAGTGATGACGATCCCGTCAGCTTCGCCGTTGTCGAAGATCGAATGAATCTTGCAGACCAGATCCAGCCAATCCTTGTCGACCAGCGCTTGGCTGGGCAAGCGGCGAAACGGTATCTCCTGCACGTTGGCGATAGTTTTGAGCTCGGGGAGCTGGCTCAGAAGTTCCCCCTCGCCGAGGCGCTTGTTTGCTTCGATGTACCAGGCGAGGTCCAGCCGATCGAGGCCAACAGAGTCGATCGTTCCACCCGTGAGGATCAACCCCACTCTTGCCAAGCTAGTCATCGCAACGAGACCTTGGCCTACCCCAGACGTTCCGTCGACGAAGCGCATGAAGAAGTTGCGTCTCGCAGCACTTTGTAGACAGCATCACGCGGCGCGTTGACGGTGAATTCCCCAAAAATCTTTATGCACCGCGTTCGAAGTAAGTGGATAGAACGTTCTGATCTGATCCCGCCCTGATGCGATGCGGCGGGCTTGCAGCGGGATCGGGTTAGAGCTCATTGAGTCGGCTTAAGGCCAAGTTCCTTTGCGGCGATGGCAAGTCGATCGCGTTGTTCTTGCATCGATGCTGCGAACTCAGCCGGGCCTCCCGCGTTAGCAATCTGGCCTGTCACACTAAGTTTTTCGCCGAAATCAGGCTCTTGCACTACGGCGCGTATGTCCGCGGCGATATGTTCTCGCAGTGCTGTCGGCATGCTGTTTGGCCCGAAGAAACCAACGAGTCCATCGAGGGTAAGCTCTGGAAATCCTGCCTCGGTGACGGTTGGTACCTCGGGATGAGTTGGCGGCCTAATGCTGTTCGTCGACGCGAGCATTTTTATTTTTCCTGCCTGAAGCTGCGGACGAAGCGTGGCCAGCGATGCTTCGGTCACCTGGATCCGGCCCGTGGAGACGTCGTTCGCCGCCTCCTGCGGATTGCGGTAAGGGACTCGCGCCATGTCAAGATTGTTTTTCTTGAGGAAGCCTGCGAAGAGAAAATCAATGGCGCCGGTTGTGCCTGCCCAATTAAGCTTTCCAGGATTCGCGCGCGTCATGGCAACCAAATCGTGCATCGTTTTAACTTCCAGAGACGTCGGGACGGCGATAACGATGACTGTGTTCCAACCGCGGGCGATTGGGAGAAGGTCGCTATCCTGATAAGGCATCTGCTGCAGCATGTAGGGATGAGCGGTCAACGCAGATGTCGGAGAGGCGAGTAGGACATGATCGTCGTTGGCGCTGATTACGGCCGTTATGGCGACAACGGCGTCGCCACCCGGACGGTTCTCGATAACAACTGGTTGGCCCCAACGTTTACTCAACCGATCGCCGAGGAGACGCGTGCCGAAATCTACGCCACTGCCAGGCCCAAGGGTCACAACGAACTTGACGGGCCGCTGTGGCCAAGTCTGCGCCATCGATGGGACGACTGGCAGTAGCAATAAAAGAAGCGCGAGGCCGGCTGCATAGAGCCCCATCGCACGTCGTTGGGCTGCGAACATGGGCACCTCCCTCTGCATCGCATACGATATCCGCATCATGTATACGGGTCAAACCTGCTCTACTTTTTTCCCCGCTGCTGCCACGTAAGCGCCAAGCCGAGTAAATCGGGACGTTCCTGATGTAAGTGACATCTATCTGCCCGTAGAAAGATTGGTGCTGTGGGCACGTCCGTCATTCACCTAGCTTTCGGGAATCTTCAACTGTATACCCAGTGATCTGCTTTGTGGGGCTGGAGCGGTGCATAGCCGTGACCTTATCAGACGAAGTTTTCCAAGCACTGGTAAAAGCCATCCTGTCCGGCGAGATCGAACCCGGCGCGCGGCTTGACGAGCCAAGCATCTGTCGAAAATTTGGTGTATCTCGAACTCCGATCCGCGAAGCTCTTCGGCGCTTGAGCGGAACGGGTCTTGTTGAGGTTACGCCTCGAAAGGGGGTTACGGTTGCTCGTATCGACGTCGAACAGCTGAACAATATGTTTGAGGCCCTCGGTGAATTTGAGGGACTTTGTGCGAGATTAAGCGCTGTCAGAATGAGTGCGCTGGAGAAAAAGCGACTCGAGGTTCTTAACGCACACCGACAAAAGAGAATTGCAGATGGCGATAAAGATTTCGCCGCAATGAACAATGAATTTCATGAGGCCATTTATTTGGGCGCGCACAATCCAAGTATCGCCTCGGTGACTCGCGGTTTCCGGCAAAGGCTCGCACCTTTTCAAGCGCTTCAGTTTGTTCCGGGCCGAACGGAGTATTCCTTTCATGAGCACGACGAGATCGTACGAGCTATTGTTAGCTCTCACGCAGAGCGGGCCTATGACATCATGCGAGATCATGTGATCGGCACCGGCCTGCAAGTCATCGAACATTTCTCGCGAAACGGGGAAGTTGTTTCCTCCAAAAGACGACCGCGGCGACGTCAGAAGGCCGGATAGAGAAATTGCGTGATAGCCGGAGTAGCTGGGCGCGTTGACGAATCCGTTGACAGTCGGCTACATCGCATACAATAAACGCTGAAAGTATACGCCGCAGCTCGAAACATGGACGACCGCGACCAGACCGCAAGCTGGATTGGAGCCAGCTTACTGCGCAAAGAGGATGCGAGGCACCTCCACGGGCGCGGCATGTTCATCGCTGATATCATCATGCCTGGCACACAGGAGATTGCCTTCGTGCGCAGCCAGAGGGCGCACGCCAACGTGCGACATGTAACCAAACCTTCGGAATTAGCTGGGAGGGTTTTCACATTCGCGGACATCGGTCAGATCAACATTCTAGAGGCAGGACCTGAACTCGCCGCTCATCGCCGCAGCCCGTATCCGCCACTGGCGAATCGCCGGGTTCGCTACGTGGGACAGACCATCGCGGCCTGCATGATGCCCACGCGGGCTCAGGCTGAGGATCTCGTCGACCAGGTACAAGTTGAATTGGAGGAATTGCCTGCTGTCGTGGACGTCGTTGCCGCGATGCGTCCTGACAGCCCACGGGTTTTCGATGAATGGCCTAATAACGCCTACATCAGCACCTGGGTGGTCGAGGGAACCCCGGAATCCCTGACCTCTGCGCCGATCCGCCTACGGCGCCAGCTGCGGCTTAATCGGCAGGCGACCGTTTCCCTCGAAGGACGGGGCGTTCTCGCTTACTGGGACTATCGGCTCGACGAATTAGTCGTCTACCTCTCGACCCAGGGCGGCCAGGTCAAGCGCCTTGCGCTTTCGCAGATGCTTGGTCTCCCCGAACAAAAGGTTCGCGTCATCGCTCCTGATGTCGGTGGGGGTTTCGGCGGCAAGAACCGCATTATGCCTGAGGACGTTGCCGTCGCCGCGATCGCATTGAAGGTCAAGCATCCGGTCCGATGGATCGAAGATCGAAGAGAACATTTGCTCGCATCGGTCCACGCACGCGATCACACGTACGATTTGACCATTTCGGCTGATCGGGATGGTACGCTTCTCGGAATAGAGGGAGACATCTACATCGATGCTGGTGCCTACGCGCTATGGCCGACCGGCGCTTTTCAAGAAGCCAGCATGGCGTCGCGTAATCTGACGGGCCCTTATCGCATTCGCCACTTGAAGCTCAATGCCCATACCGTTGCCACGAACAAAGCTCCGATGGGCCCTTACCGCGGTGTGGCCCGCCCGGGAGCAACGTTTGCACTTGAACGCCTGGTCGACGAGGTTGCACGCGAACTCAACCGTGAGCCATTCGACCTGCGAAGACAGAATACCGTCACTTCAGCCGAGCTCCCTTACAAGACGGCGGCAGGTATGAAGCTCGACACCGGAGACTATGTTGCTGCGCTCGATATCGCGCGCGAGAAAATCGATCTGCCTGGCATCCGCAAACGCCAGGCAGCGGGCGAACCTGACGGTCGTAGGATTGGCGTGGGCTTTGCATTTTATACGGAGCAGAGCGGCCACGGGACGGTGGAATTCGTCAAACGCAAGTTTCGCGTGATCCCGGGTTACGAATCCGCGAATGTGCGCATGCTCCCGGACGGTGGCGTTTTGATCTACGTGGGCGTGCAGAACCATGGCCAAGGACATGAGACAACGCTTGCGCAGATCGCCGCGCACGAACTAGGCATTGATCCAGCACGGATCTCTGTCCGCTACGGTGATACGGCGGTGGGGCCATACGGATTTGGCACCTTCGCTTCCCGGTCGATCGTGTTCGCCGGCGGCGCAGTGGGGAAAGCCTCGCGTGCACTGGCGGAAAAGATACTTCGTATCGGAGCGCATCTGTTGCAGGCCGACGTCGGCGACGTGCGCATTGAGGCTGGAGCGGTGCACGGTCCGTCGGCCAAGATCAGCGTTGCGGAGATCGCGTTCGCAGCCAATGCGCGCCCGGATCATCTGCCGGCCGGTATGGATCCGCTACTGGAAACTGTCGCTACTTACGAGCCGACGGATTCCGGTGGTGTTTTTGCGTACGGCACTCACGCGGTCGTCGTGGCGGTGGATCCCGACAACGGCGTGACAGAAATTCTCGATTATGTGGTGTCTGAAGACTGCGGCACGATGATCAACCCAATGATCGTTGACGGCCAGGTGCAAGGTGGCATCGCGCAAGGGATCGGTACGGCGCTGTATGAAGAGATTCCCTATGACGAACAGGGGCAACCGCTTGCCACGACATTCGCGGACTATATGGTCCCTTGCGCACCCGAAATTCCCACGATCCGGATCGCTCACCTCGTGACGCCTGCTTTGACGACCGAGTATGGTGTGAAAGGGCTCGGCGAAGGCGGAGCCATTGCCCCACCGGCAGCCATTGCCAATGCGGTCGCAGATGCATTTCGCGATATCGGCGCAACCTTCAACGAGACGCCGCTAACGCCGCGCCGTGTTTCCGAGGCGATTGAACGAGCACGCCGCGCGAAAGAGTCTCATCGATGAAAGCGGCGGCGTTCGACTACGCGGCTCCGAAAACTCTCGCAGAAGCCAGCGCCTTGTTGGGCTCCAACGGTGCGGCAACGGCCGCGCTCGCCGGCGGTCAATCGCTGCTACCGATGCTCAACTTGCGACTCGCGCTGCCCGACCTCGTGGTCGATCTCGGGCGCCTTGAAGAGCTCAAGGAAATTGCCGCAACCCGGACCAACATTCGAGTCGGGGCGCTGACCACGCATGCCGCCATTGAAGACGGGAAACTTCCAGAGACCTTCGGCGGCCTGATGCAGAAGGTCGCCTCCAATATTTCCTATCGGGCAGTTCGTAACCACGGAACGATTGGTGGGAGCGTGGCGCTTGCCGATCCGGCCTCGGATTGGTCCGGCTGTTTGATGGCGCTTGGCGCCCAGGTCCGCATCGCGGGACGCAAAGGCACCCGCTCCCAGCCGATTGGCGAATTCGTGCTGGGACAGTATTCGACCTCGCTGGCAGCGGATGAGATCATCGTCGGCTTCGACGTTCCGCGTCCTGATGCTGCCCTGCGCTGGGGTTCTTTCAAGGTGGTGCGGAAAAGCGGCGCGTTTGCAAATTCCATTGCGTTCGCAGTTTCGCACGGCCGTGGTGGTCCGGCTGTGGTGGTACTCGCCGCTGCTGCAGACCGCCCCTGCCTCCTTCCGGCAGTAGCCGAACGGATCCAAGCCGGAGAAAAGTCTGAAGACGTGCTGCGCGGTGCAATCGCCCAAGATGTGAAGGACGTAACCAAGGACGACTCCTATTTAATGCGTTTACATACCTCGACCGTCCTGCGCGCCGTGCGGGAGGTGGAAGCGAAATGAAGTCCCTGACCCTTCAACTCAATGGTTCCAAAGTCACCCACGAAGTAGAGCCGCGGCAAACCCTGGCCGATTTCCTGCGCGAACAGTGCCGCCTCACGGCAACCCATTTGGGATGTGAACACGGGGCCTGTGGTGCCTGCACCGTCGCTGTGGATGGGCAAGCAACCCGATCCTGCCTTCGCCTTGCGATCATGTGTGAGGGTCAGTCCGTACAGACGCTTGAAGGGCTAGACGACGATCCCACAATGGAAGTGCTGCGCCGGCATTTCCATCAATCGCACGCCCTGCAGTGCGGATTTTGCACACCGGGGATGCTGATGATGGCGCGGGACATTCTCTCGCGTATGACAAATCCGAATGCCCAGACGGTCAGAGACCAGCTCAGCGGTCAAATTTGCCGCTGCACCGGATATTCCGGAATCGTGACGGCCATTGTGGCAGCCGGCCGAGAACTTGGGCGCGCACCCCAAGCGTGAGTGTATCCTCCGCCGGTTACCACACTTGCGACGCTTGCTGGCTAGGCCAACGATTAGAACCGACTGCCGCTTTGCGCGCCACCTTCGGATTTTGGATCAACACTATCTTTGGGGTGGAACATCAGTCGACGCGAATGCCGACCGATCTGATAACGTTGCCCCATTTCTCAACCTCGCCGGCAATGAAGCCGCCGAACTCTTTCGGCCGGTGCCTTCGTGACAAGCTCCATGCCGATATTGCCACCGTCGCCGGTCCGATTTTCAACAATGAAAGACTGTCCCCACTGCTCACTGAGCTGCTGAGCGACAATTCGACCGATCGAATCGATCGGACCACCCGCTTGAACCGGAACCACTATCCGAACCGGTCGGTTGGGTGACCATGTCGGCGTGTTTTGAGCAATCGCGCGCGAAGACCCGAACGCTGAAAGAAGCAAAGCGAGAACGAAAGTTGTTCTCATCATGCGGACAAAAAGCCTTGCCGAATCTAGCAGTTTGACACGTATACGAAGCGCACTTATCGTACACAGCAACCGGCCTCACTGTCACCCTGATATGTAGTTCGCGGAAATGTCGCATCTGTGGGTGCGCCTAAAGGGAGGAGCAAAACATGTCGAAGAAGTTCGTCTTTTTGACCGTTGTGTTGAGCACGCTCGGGATAGCGTCGGTCGGGTGGGCCCAGACACCGGTTCAGCTGAAATACACTCGGGTGGTCGATCTGACGCTGCCAATCGAAAGCAATATGGAAGGAATTCCTGGACTAAAATCCTACGCGGAGAACCCTTCCAGAGTGACCGTAATCGCCGCCATCACCGACGCTCAAAGGGAGTTATTGCGGGCCGAAGGGATGACGCTAAGTAACAATTTGGTGGTCAACGGCCGGTCGATGATTTCGGTCCTCTCCATCCTGGTACACAACGGCACTCACATCGATGCGCCCCGACACATGGTCGATAAAGGAGAGCCGGTCGATCAGGTTCCTCTGGAGCGAGTTGCGAAAGAAGCAGTGCTGATTAATCTGCCGAATAAGGGACCAAATTCGTCCGTGTCCGTGAAAGACATCCTAGATACTGGTGTGGAGTTCGGTCCGAATATTATTCCGGTAATCAATACAGGTTGGACGGAGAAGACCTGGGGCAAGCCTGAGTTCTGGCAGCAGATGCCTTATCTTGAACCTGGCGTGGGTGAGCTAATGGCGAAGAGAAACGTGCCCGCCGTGGCGATGGATGTGTTTCCAGAAAAGGCAATCTGGCGGGGTGTCAAACTAGACCCAGGTGAAGTGTGGGTGGCAAATCATCTTGCCCTGCTCGAAAAAGGCATCCCGATGATTCAGTTCGTCACCAATCTCTCGCAGATTGGTAAGAGCAGGTTCGTGCTGATTGCAGCGCCGCTTAGGATAAAGGGTGGAGACGCGAGTCCAGCACGTGCGCTCGCTTTGGTAGAATGATCCTGACACTCCGAACGATTATTCGTTCAGAGCGCTGTGCCAAACGTACTTCTCGGCGAGATGGAACAATTCGAAGCTCGGTCAAGCCGTGATCGAGATGATTGTCCAAATCGGAGCGCGGCCGTCTGCTCTACGAGATCCATAGGGTCCAAGACATAGCGGCGCTCAAGCAGCGGAGCGCATCACCATGTTGGCGCCGGAAGATAAGCTCAAGCTCGTGCCAAAGCCTTACCTCGAAGCCACGGCACGGTTTGCCAATGGCGTCGATAGACCCCGCGATTTCCTCGAACGCTGCCTTGCCGATCTCGCCACACTCGAACCGAAGATTGGTGCGTTCGTTCATCTCAATCTTGAGCGCGCGCGTGCAGCCGCCGACCAATCCACCGAGCGGTGGCGCGAGGGCCAGCCTCGCTCGCCGATCGACGGTATGCCGCTCGGCATCAAGGACATCATCGAGACCGCCGACATGCCGACCGAGAACGGCTCGCCGCTGTTCGCGGGGTGGCGCTCCGAGCGTGACGCCGCGAGCGTAGCGGCGCTGCGGGAAGCCGGCGCAGTCATTATTGGGAAGACTGTGACCACGGAATTCGCAGCCACCGAGCCGCGCGGTACGCGCAATCCGCATGATCTGCGACGCACGCCCGGCGGATCGAGCAGCGGCTCGGCGGCCGCGGTTGCGGCCGGCATGCTCAGCGCCGCGCTCGGCACTCAGGTGATCGGCTCGACCATTCGCCCGGCCAGCTACTGCGGCTGCATCGGCTTCAAGGCGAGCCTCGGCGCACTCAATCGCGGCGGTAGTTACGATGGATTGAGCCAGAGCGCCACGGGCGTGCTTGCCGCCACGTTGGAAGACGCCTGGCAGGTCGCTTACGAAATCGCCGCGCGCGCCGGCGGCGACCCTGGGTACCCCGGCCTGTTTGGGCAGCCGCGCGCGCCCGCACTGCGCAAGCCGCGCCGCCTTGCTTTCCTCCAAACGGCAGGTTGGGCCGCGGTGTCGCCGGGCGCGAAAGCGGCGATCGCCGAGGCGTTGGAGCGGATCAAATCCGCTGGGATCGAGATTATAACGAGCCAGACGCATAACAGGGTCGCCGCCGGCGCAGCCGCGATCGAAGACGCGCGTCCACCCTCCATGCGCATCAATGCGTGGGAATGGCGCTGGCCCCTCAACACCTATCGCGAGCGGGACCGGGGCAAGCTGAGCCGGGCACTGCTCGATCGCCTTGCCGAAGCTGAGCGCATGACCCTCGATCATTATCGGCAGGACCTTGCTCACCGCGACAAAGTGCGCGCGTGCTACGCGGAGCTGGAAGCCGATTGCGATGCTTGCATCAGTTTGTCGGCGCCGGCAGCTGCGCCCTTAGGCCTGGGCTCGACCGGAGATCCCAATTGTACGGTGCATGCTTCATTACTCGGCATCCCCGCGATCTCGCTGCCCGTACTGCAGGATGACGGTCTGCCGCTTGGGTTGCAGATCGCCGGGTTTATCAACGGCGATGCTCAGACATTCGCTATAGCGGCCGCGCTCAAAGCATTGTTTTAGCGTACCGCGCGGGCGAGCATCCGGCCCCGCGCCAGAGGGAGCTGAGGGCTTCCACTTATGGAATGGGGGCGTCAGCCTCGCGTCGCTGAGACCATGTCCGCTTTGTGCCAAAACCTGACTCATGCACCGCAGCAGCGATGTTGCGGATGCCCGCCTATTCGATCACCTCGTCGGTGCGCGCGAGTAGGATGATGGGGCGCACTGCTGATCTGCCGTGTAACGGGGCTCGCGAGTTGGTCGCCTCGGTCTGTGATTGGCTTGAGCCGCTACTCGATCCCCGCGGCGCCAGCGAGCCGGACGAGCTTGCCCCAGTCCTCGACCTCCTTTGCGACGAACTTTGCGAGTTCGTCCGGCGAAGTCGGTGCGCCCGGGATGAGGCCCATCTCGTTGACCAGCTTCTCCTGGCCCTCGGGACTTGCGATATAACGCACGATCTCGCTGTGCAGCCGGTCGATGATCGGCCGCGGCGTGCCCGCGGGCGCCATCAGCATCTGCCAGGGCGCCGTATCGAAGCCCTTCACCGTATCGGCGATCGGCGGAACGTTCGGCAGCGAAGCGATGCGCTTGGCCGTCGTCACGCCGATCGCGCGCACCTTGCCGGCCGCGATCTGCGGCAGGGCGGGCGGCGGATCGCTGAACAGCAGCGGAATGTGACCGGCGATCACATCGTTAAGCGCGGGCACCGTTCCGCGGTAAGGCACGTGCGTCATCTGCACGCCGGTCAGGCTCTTGAACATTTCGCCGTAGAGATGGTGCGAGGCACCGACGCCGCCCGATCCGAAGCTGAGCTTGCCGGGGTTCTCCTTGGCGTACTTGATAAGATCGGCTACCGAATTGATTGGCAAGGCGGGATTGACCACGAGGATGAATGGCAGGTGTGCCACCATCGCGATCGGCTGGAAGTCCTTCACCGGGTCGTAGGCGAGCTTCTTATAGAGAGTCGGATTGACCGCCATGGCGGAGCTCGTCGCCATCAGCAGCGTGTGGCCATCGGGCGCAGCCTTCGCGACGGCATTCACCCCGACTTGCTGGCCCGCGCCGGGCCGGTTCTCGACCACAAACGGCTTGCCGATCCGCTGCTCCCAAACCTGCGCCGCAATGCGCGCGAGCAGGTCGGTCGAGCCTGCCGGCGTGAACGGGACGACCACTGTGACGGTCTTGGACGGCCAATCCTGTGGCGACGCGGAAATGATTGAGGCCAATAAAACGAGGAAGGGCCACAGCAGCCACCGAGGAGTCATGAGCATGCTCCGGTTGATCTGGCTTCCGGCGACAAGCATACGCCGGTCAAGCTGGCCGCGGGAAGGCCGCCAGCGATCGCTCCACCGTTAGCGATCGGCCTGAAAGTACGCCCGTCGTTTTGGCTGGTGCGCGCAACCGTCGAGACACCGACGCCGCCCGCGCGCGCAACCGGCACCCTCACGACACCGAGCAATGTGACGAACTCGCGTCGCCCCGTGGGTTCGCCTCTTCCTAACGAGCGCATCCTACTACATCGTTGAAGAAGAAAACGGTCGTTGTGCATCACAGCAACTTTTGTCTGCCCTGACCGAAATGGGTCAGGAGCAGACCTCACTGCGTCACTCGGCTATGTCCGCTTCACCCCTCAAAGCGAACATCCGATCTGCCGGTCAAAGAGTGCACTTGATTGCTGCGGCGACGGGCCAGTGTTTGAGGTTGGGGCCGGGTTTCGCTGCTCGCGCGATTAAAATTCCCTGTTCCTCGAAAAACATTCCCTGATACGCGTTTGAAAATTCCCTGTTCCGTAGCGTAGGGAATTCGACCGTAAGTTCTTGAATTTCAGACACGCAAATCGCGGTGGATGGCCGCATTTTGCGAAATTCCCTGTTAATTTCCCTGTTAGCAGGGAATTTGGCGTGGAGACTGGTTCGTAGCTGACTGCATCGTCAGCCAGGCAGTGCTGTCTCTTTAGGCTGCGTCCCGGGTTGCCGAATTAAGCGGGAGTTTCCGCAAGTTAACGAAAACGCCGCTCCTTCACGGCCTCCTTCGTGTAGAGCCCATGTCTGTACATGCCGTTACGTTTGCCCCTCGGTCCGCCCCCGCGGGCCCCATGAAAGCGGCAAACCGTCCAGCCCCGAACGGCAGGGGCTTTACACCGTTCTCGCGTGCGCTTCGAGGTCGCCGAGCAACGCGGAGCTTTCTGGAAGGAATACTCCCGGTTCATGGGGTCGTCTCCTGATTTTCGGGCGAGCGCCTCCCCCCCCATGCCTCACATTGCCGACGATTGCTTGTCCGCCCTCGTTGACCGTGACGTGCTCCACCCGGACGGTCTGATCGCCTCGGCTTCGGTATCGCTTCAGTGCCTCGACTTGCGCTGTGAATGTCCGGGCCAGCTTATTGAAAGCGCGTTCTGCACTATCTTGCTGCGGGATGGTCTCACTGTTCCCGAGCCGCCGCGCGAGCGTCATCGTCGCCATCTGAACAGCAGCCATTTGGGCCGCCAGCAAGGCTTCGACCTGGTCCCTCGGCTGCACTCCTTTGACAACCGAGAACATGAAGCAAAGTGCCCGCCGATCCACCTTTCCACCCTTTGATCCAGCCTCTGCAAGTTGAGGGAGAAGACCGTGGAGGAAGTCCCGGTCCGTCGTTCCGAGCGCATCCATGAGAAGGACTTCGCTTACAGTAGGATCTGGGTGGTCCAGGCCAATTTCCGTCGTGCCATCGGCGAGCTTCGCGCCCTTGAGGATGCGATCCACATAGCCGGCTGCACGCCGGTACTGTTCGATATAATCTGCGCCGTAGGAGATCAGGCCGCCGGTCGTGACGGAAGTCACGCTGCCAGTACACCGCAGGCAGCTTGTGCCGGGCCGCAAGGGCGACGATCAGTTTGCGATGAACTAACGCCGACGCGCTCGCCGTCACGATCAGGCCGCGATTGCCTGAGCGTGCGAAGGCCGTGACGGCGCGCTCGATTTCGGCGGCGTCCTGCTCGCTGATCGGAACGACCTCCACCCCGAGCGTGCCACGGACTGGATTACGGCGAACTGCCCGATGCCTGCGGCTATGGCGGGATCTCGAAGCACGGCCACTCGTGTCACACCCGGCGCGATCTGCTTGAGCAGCTCCAGCCATTTTCCGCTCAAACTGTATTCGAATTGCAAAAAACCGTGGCGTTCCCGCCCGGCTGCGACAGGCTCTCGACA
>DATFQX010000170.1:0-28637 GCA_035263865.1 Xanthobacteraceae bacterium | reverse complement strand
ATCGAGTGCTCCATTGGGAATCGAGGATCGACCGTGACCGTTAAAGTTCAGTTTATCCCACAATTCCAGCGCTGCGCGGTGGGAATTGGTCCGCTGTCCAAGTGGCGCGATTGTTGGAGGCGGCTGCGGTCCCTTTCGACGCAAGCGCAGGAGCCGCAGAAGAAACCGCAGGGCTTATCATCGCGTGGCGTCATTATGAGCGATCCGGCAGCTTGCTGGGGTCGGGTTGAAGGCATCGGGTCGGGGCGTATTCGTCGCGAGGCGAATCGAGTAAATCCGATTGCGCGCGGCTAGGGTAGCTCCCGAACACCCGGACCACAGCGGGCCGCGAGCGGATGAAGGAATGGCTGGCGATGCCGCGTGCAACTCCCGCCGCTGATCGGGAACGGCAGCCTACCGACGACGACCAACAGCGCCTTTGCGAATCTGGTTCAGTTGACGGCCGGTGCTTTACTTGTCGGTACGGATACGTTTTTCCTCAGCCGGCGCGATCAACTGGTCCTACTGGCTGCACGCCATGCAATTCCTTCAATGTATTTCCTGCGCGAGTTTGCCTTGGCTGGCGGCCTCATGAGCTATGCAGCCACCCTTCATGACGGGTATCGCCAAGCCGGCATTTACACCGGCCGGATTCTCAACGGCGCTAAGCCAGCGGATTTACCCGTAGTGCAGCCGACTAAGTTTGACCTCGTTATGAACATTAACACCGCGAAAGTGCTTGGGCTCGAAATTCCAGCGAGACTGCTGGCGCTCGCCGACGAGGTGATCGAATGAAGCGGCGCGAGTTCATCACGCTGCTCGGCGGCGCGGCTGCGTGGCCGCTTGCGGCGCGCGCGCAGCAGCCGGGGAAGATTCCGCGTATCGGCATCATTGATGACGCGCCCCGTTGGAACGCCTTCCGTCACGGGTTGCGCGATCTCGGTTACCTCGAAGGCCAAAACATCGCCTTCGAGTATGCGTATGGCAATGAAGTGCCGGAGCAACTTGCCGAGGCCGCGGGGGCGCTCGTTCGTCGCCCGGTGGACGTCATTGCGACCTTCGGCACGCCCGCAAGCTTGGCGGCCAAGCAAGCCACCACCACCATTCCCATCGTCATGATCTCGATCGGCGATCCCGTGCGCGCCGGGCTCGTGCCAAGCCTCGCCCGACCGGGAGGAAATATCACCGGCAACAGCGTCCTTGGCCCAGACGTCGGTGCCAAGCGGCTGCAGATTCTCAAGGAGGTTATTCCAACCGTCTCGCGCGTAGCCT
This sequence comes from Xanthobacteraceae bacterium, assembly GCA_035263865.1. Classification (GTDB taxonomy): domain Bacteria; phylum Pseudomonadota; class Alphaproteobacteria; order Rhizobiales; family Xanthobacteraceae; genus VAZQ01. Next base: position 27,386 of record DATFQX010000170.1, on the reverse strand, counting down.
TTCTGTGGAATCCGGACAACGCCTCCAAACGTCCTCCAATTCGAGGAGCTACAACGTGCGGCACCGAGGTTGGGTGTGACGGTCATCTCTGTAGGCGTGGGCCCTCGCATCGAGTTCGCGACCGCATTCGCAGCAATGACGAAGGAGCATCCTGATGCGTTCGCGATGACCGGCGAACCTTTCCACCAGACCCATATCGCATGGATCATTGATTTCATGCCGAAGAACCGGCTGCCGGCGATGTATCAATTGAGCGAGAACGTGCGCGCCGGAGGATTGATGTCCTACGGTGCGAGCGAGCCTGACTTGTTCCGGCGCGCAGCTGGTTACGTGCACAGAATTTTGCAAGGCACTAAGCCCGCCGACCTCCCGGTGGAACAGCCGGTCAAATTCGAGCTGGCCGTCAATCTCAAAACCGCCAAGGCGCTCGAGCTTGTGTTACCGCCCGGGATTCTTGCTCTCGCCGACGAGGTGATCGAATGAGGCGGCGCGAGTTCATGACGGTCGTCGGCGGCGCGGCATCCTGGCCGCTCGCGGCGCACGCGCAGCAGGCGATGCTCCCGCTACATCAAAGGCGTCGGCGCGAAGAAGCAGCGGCGTGAGCCGTCCGGACGCCTGCAGCGCCAGAACTCGCCGTCAGGCGAGGGTTGCGCTTCGGAGAATGGGATTGCTTCGTGCTGGACAGGCCCCATGCCGGCGAGCGGGCCCTGAATGATGACATAGCCTTCGCCCGTCATGACGACGCGCTCCTTCGGTATGACGAAGCAGTCGAGTTGGCCGCAGCAGAATTCGCCGTTGGCGTTACGAAAAAGGCCGCGAGAAATCCAACTGTCGTGGGCAAGTGCCATCGAGCCAAAGGATAACGACGCCGCCAACAACAAAAAGAGGGCTCGCAAGGGGTTGCGCATTCATAAAGTCCCATCATTGTCCCCATGCGCAGCGACAACGGTACAGGCGGAAAAAAGTTCGCCGGTTTAATGTAGGGTAGACGACTCCAATCGGCGCGCATGACTCGTGATGCTGGCTCAGACAAGCATGTCGGTGAAAGCCCCGTTCTTCGACGTGTTCGGCACGCTGGTCGATTGGCACGGCGTAAGTCCGCTAAGGCACTAAGCGGACATGCTTGCCGCGACGATTGACAGTCCGCTTTCGGGGGTAAGGCAGACATTGAGTCAACATCGCCGAATGTCCGAGTTGACCCATGGCTGCCGGCAACGATGCGATAGCCGCCATTGACCGGTGACTTCCTCCCGATTTCGCTAACGCTTCAATCCGGGTTACAAATGAAGGGGTCCCAGCTCCGGAGCATCGCCATGAACGTTCAAGATGCATCGCGGTTTGAAGCAAGGGCCGGCTTTCCTGGTCTTGTCCCCGGCTATATGTCGGGGTTCGGCAACTCCTTCGAAAGCGAGGCGCTCGCCAGCGCGCTCCCACTTGGGCGCAATTCGCCGCAAAGGGTGAAGTACGGGCTCTATGCCGAGCAGCTGTCCGGCTCGCCGTTCACGGCGCCACACGAAACCAACCAGCGCTCCTGGCTTTATCGCATCCGGCCCACGGTCAAGCATTCAGCGCGCTACCGAAAGGTCGACAAGGGGCTCATGCGCACCGCGCCCGCGGCGCGCGAGGAGAGCGATCTGCCGATCGGGCAGCTGCGCTGGGGGCCGATCCCGATAGCTGATGAGAAGCTGAGCTTCGTGAGCGGACTTCGTACCATGACGACGGCGGGCGACGCCGAGACTCGCGCTGGCATGGCGGCGCACGTCGCACTCGTGACCGCGTCCATGCGCAACGAGTACTTCTTCAATGCCGACGGCGAGCTTCTCGTCGTCGCGCAGCACAACAAGCTTCGCTTCCGCACCGAATTCGGCGTGATCGACATCGAGCCGGGCGAGATCTGTGTGATCCAGCGCGGCATGATCTTTCGGGTCGAACTCGTTGACGGCCCCGCGCGCGCCTATGTCTGCGAGAATTACGGCGGCGCTTTCACGCTCCCTTATCGTGGGCCGATCGGGGCGAACTGCTTGGCCAATGCCCGCGATTTTCTTACTCCGGTCGCCGCATACGAGGACAAGGAGGAGCCCTCGACGCTGTTCGTGAAATGGGGCGGCGAGCTCTACGCGACCGAGATCGGCCAATCGCCGCTCGACGTGGTGGCCTGGCACGGAAATTACGCGCCCTACAAATACGATCTGCGGCGCTTCTCCCCGGTGGGCGCCCTGCTGCTCGATCACCCCGACCCGTCGATCTTCACGGTCATGACCGCGCCGTCCGAGACTCCAGGCACCGCCAATGTCGATTTCGTCATTTTCCCGGAGCGTTGGCAGGTGGCGGAAGATACCTTCCGGCCGCCCTGGTATCACCGCAACCTGATGTCGGAGTTCATGGGCTTGATCTACGGCGTCTACGATGCCAAGCCGCAGGGCTTCGTGCCGGGCGGTATCTCGCTGCACAATTGCATGCTGCCGCACGGACCGGACGAGACCGCTTTCGAACGCGCGAGCACGAGTGAGCTCAAGCCGGTGAAGCTCTCCGATACCATGGCCTTCATGTTCGAAACGCGCTTTCCGCAGCGTCTGACGAAATACGCGACTGAGCTCGAGGTGCGGCAGGACGATTATATCGATTGCTGGAAGGGACTGCGCAAGCACTTCGATCCTAAGCGCGAGCGGCCGTGAGCCACGCCGTTAACAAAGCGCAGCCAGCGAACATCATGATCGACGAGACCCATTCAGGGGCGAGGCGCAGTTGGGTCACTTCGGCCAATGGGCATCTCGATTTTCCCATTCAGAACTTACCGCTCGGCGTATTCGCTCCGCCGGGCGGCACTGCTCGCGGCGGCGTCGCGATCGGGGACGACATCCTCGATCTCGCCGCCGCCCTCGAGCTCGGCCTATTCGAGGGCCTCGCTGAACGCGCCGCGGAAGCCGCTTCCGGCACGACACTCAATCCGCTCTTCGCGCTCGGCCGCGAACCGCGCGTAGCGCTACGCCATCGCGCCGGCGAGATTCTCGACGCCGATGGCGGCGAGCGCGCACGGATAGAACCGCTGCGCACGCGGCTTATTCACCGCGCGGCGGATTGCCGCCTCGAGCTTCCGGCCGCGATCGGCGACTACACCGATTTCTTCGCCGGCATCCATCACGCCACCAATGCGGGCAAGCTCTTCCGACCCGACAATCCGCTGCTGCCGAACTACAAATACGTGCCGATCGGTTACCACGGCCGCGCCTCCTCCATCACGGTCTCCGGCGCCACACTGCGCCGCCCGAACGGCCAGCGTAAGGCCGCAAGCGAGACCGTTCCGAGCTTCGGCTCGTCGCGCAGCCTCGACTACGAGCTCGAGCTTGGCGTTTGGATCGGCCCCGGCAACGCGCTCGGCGCGCCGATTCACATCGCGGATGCGATGAACCACATCGGCGGATTCTGCCTGCTCAACGATTGGTCCGCGCGCGATATCCAGGGATGGGAATACCAGCCGCTTGGACCGTTCCTCGGCAAGAGCTTTTGCACCACGATCTCGCCGTGGGTCGTCACGCCCGAAGCGCTGGCGCCGTTCCGAATAGCACAAGCGGCGCGGCCAGCAGGAGATCCCGCCCTGCTGCCTTACCTATTCGAAGCGAAGGATCAGGCAACCGGCGCGCTCGACGTCGAGCTCGAGGTGTTCTTGTTCACTCCGGGCCTCGAGGGGAAAGGACTGCCCCCGCAGCGATTGTCGGCCGGCAACGCACGCCATCTCTTCTGGACCGTGGCACAACTGGTGGCGCACCATACGAGCGGCGGCTGCAATCTGCGCCCAGCCGATCTGTTCGGGACCGGCACGATCTCGGCGCCCAGCGACGACGGGCTCGGCAGCCTGCTCGAGATCTCCGCCGGCGGGCGCCGTCCTGTGACGCTCGCCTCGGGGGAGACGCGCCGCTTCCTCGAGGATGGCGACACCGTCATCATGAGGGCACACTGCCGGCGCGAGGGCTTTGCGCCCATCGGCTTCGGCGAATGCCGCGGCACCATTGCTCCAGCCCTCTAATTTGCCCGGCCAGACGGCGATTCCCCCTAGCGTCATCAAAACGAAACACGCTGCTCATAGACCTTTGTGGCGATTAATCCACCGCGACAGGTCGGCCCCCTCGACTGCTACTGCCGACTCGGAAATGATCGGAACCATCGTTCCGGTTCGGCGTTGGTGGATACCCAATGGGAGTGGACCACGTGCTCTTCCTACAACGCCTGCTACTACATTACGGAATCTACCGGCGCTACCCGCTCAGACGGTGGCCGGCATTCAAGAACGCCTGGCGCATCGCATTTAGATAAGCGACAATTCCCGGCATGAGCCTCGCTAAGGGGGCGATCTCATGCGCCTGCGCCATTTTAATCTCATTTGTCTCTTCAGCGCCGTCGTCTGCCTCTGCGCCTCGCCGGCGGCCGCGCAGGTCGCTTCGCCAACGCCCGTAGGACCGCACATGCCATCCGATATCGATCCGCAATCGGGATTCCGCCTGCCGCTACCGAAACGCGAAGATTTGGATGAGGTCGGCAAGAGGCACTACGACCGTGTGGGGGCGCCGGGCGCCTCGATCGCCGGGCTCAAGGGCCCGAGCGGCATCGGGCTCTACAGCCCGAAGGCAGCCGAGCACGCACGCGCGCTCAACCGCTATCTACGCTTCGAGGCGGGCTTTTCCCCGCGGATCCGCGAAATCGCAATCCTCACGACCGCGCGCGAGATGGATAGCCAATTCGAATGGTCGGCGCACGAACCCGAGGCTTTGAAGGAGGGTGTCGAACCGCGCGTCATCGACGTCATCAAGCACCGGCAATCCACGTCCGGCCTCGACGAGAGCGCGGCGACCGTGATCGAGCTCGGCCGACAGATCTTTCGCGACCACAAGGTCGCGCCCGAAACCTTCGCCAAGGCAAAGGCGTTGTTCGGCCCGAACAAGCTCATCGAACTGGTGATGCTGATGGGCAACTATGCCGGCACGGCGGCGCTGCTCACTGCCGTCGACATGCAGCTCCATTCGGGACAAGAGCCGCTATTGCCGATCCCTTAGGCTGTATTCCGCTTGAACCCTCCCCTGGGCCTCGGCGAGGTGCGGCCTCACGGCCATCGCCACGGCTGCGGATCCGGTCTGTAAATGATTCAGCGCGCACTGGCGACGATCTCGCGGAAATACTTGCTCCACTTCGCATTTTCATCGAGCGCTTTGGCGGGATCGAGAAAATACAGGTCGGCACCCTGCGGCAACGATCGCATATTTGCACGCGCCGGAAAGAAGTCGCGGTCGCGCAGGATATCTTGGCCGTCGGTGAGCATGAACTCGAAGAACAGGATCGCGGCGTGCGGATGCGGCGCGCGGCGGGAGACGCCGGCACCCTCGAAGCGCCCCACGCTGGGTGGGATCACCAGCCAATCGATCGGTGCGCCGCTCTTGCGCAGCTGCTCGGCCTTGTAGGCATAGGCCGTGAGCGCGAACGGAACGTCTCCGCTGACGACGAGGTTCACGAGCAAGGTGTGCCCCTTGCGCACGGACATGCCATTCGCCGCGACGATATCGCGGAAGAGCTTGAGGCCGTTGTCCTCGCCCAAAGCGTTCACCACGCCGCCGAACCAGTCACTGTCTTCGGCCTCGACGGCGAGCTTATCCTTCCAGCGGCGATCGCGGAGATCATCGTAGCTGTTCGGCAGGTCGCCTTTCTTGATCAGCTGCGTGTTGTAGGCGGCGACGAAAATGTTGAAGCGCGTCCCGATCCATTCCCGGTGCGGCAGGACCGCCGCCGGAAGAAGCGCGGAGAGCGTAGGCGTCTTGATCGCCTGGAACAGGCGTTCGCGGTGCATGGATTCCATGGCGATCGCCCCGGTTTCGATGACGTCCGCGTCGTAACGGCCGCCGCGCGCCTCCACCACCGCACGTTGGACAATGTTCTCCGAGCTGCCGCGCCACACGCGCACCTTGATGCCGTACTTCTTCTCGAAAGCGGCGGTGAGCGCCGCCAAATCGTCAGGCGCCGCCGAGCTGTAGAGCGAAACAGAGGCCTCCTTCTTCGCACCGGCGACGAGTTTCTCCATGCGGTCCGCGCCATCATAATATGCCAAATCCTCTGTGGTCTCCCGGGCGCCCTGCGCGGGCGCTCCTTGGCTTAGTGCCCACGCGGCTAAAAGTGCGAGCACGACAGCGAGCAAGGCCGCAAGCAACGGCGCGAGCACTTGCATCAACCCCGTCGGCTTTAATCTTGGGCTGCTCACGGCATCGCGCCAGTCAGCTCGGTACACGTTTTGCGGCCTTGCTAGTCAAGCCCGGGCGTCGGGACACTTCAAGCCGCTCGGCAGTGGCTCAGGCGCGTGCCAAGCGGTTATCCGCGGAGACAGGTACCCATTTGCCGGCTGACCAAGGGCGCGGGACAATGGTAACATCGCCGAAAAATCCAGGGAGGAATACATGAAGAGGGGCGCGTGCCGACTGCTATTTTCCGCGGCGCTTGCGGGCTTTGGGTTTGCGCAGAACGCGGCGGCTCAGTCGGCAAGCGAGTATCCTACGCACGCAGTCAAGGTCATTGTGCCGTTTTCACCGGCCGGGCCGACCGACGTCATTGCGCGCATCATTGCGCAGAAACTTTCGGACAGCCTGGGCAAGCAGTTCTATGTCGAGAACATCGCCCACGCCGGCGGGAATACGGGAATGGGAATGGCGGCGAAGGCGGCGCCGGATGGCTATACCATCCTCGTCCATGGCAGCAATTTCATCGTCAATCCGAGCCTCTATGCCACCATTCCCTTCGATCCGTACCGAGATTTCGCGCCGGTGACCTTGGCCGGCACCATGCCGAATGTGATCGTGGTTCATCCATCACTGCCCGCCCGCAGCGTGAACGAACTCATCGCGCTCGTGAAGGCGAACCCCGGCAAATACAACTATGCTCACCCCAGCACCGGCACGACACCGCATCTCGCGGGTGAGCTATTCAAGCTCACGTTCGGGCTCGATCTCGTGACGGTGCCGTTCAACGGTGCGGGGCCGGCGGTGCAGTCGGTCGTCGCCGGGCACACCCCGATCGGCTTTCTCGCGCTCCCGCCGGTCGCGGCGCAGATCAAGGCGGGCAACCTGCGTGCGCTCGCGGTGCTGGCCAAGACCCGTGCGGCCACAATTGCCGACGTGCCGACGATGGAGGAATCCGGAATTTCGGGCCAAGAATCCGATGCGCTCACCGGCGTGGTCGTGCCTGCTGGCACCCCAAAGGAGATCATTGACTTCCTCTATCGCGAGATCGCCAAGGCGTTCGCCCAGCCTGACCTCAAGGAGCGCCTCGCAACGCTGGGCTTCCAGCCGCTCGTCAACACGCCCAATGACTATGCCGCGTATATCAGGGTGGAGATCCCGAAATGGGGCAAGGTCATCAAGACCGCGAGCATCCGCATTGACTAAGCGGCAGCAATGGGTTCGGGAAAGTATGCGCTTCAACTGTCGGAGAGACGTGATGGGCAGGCATGATCGATTCCTAGCCGCTCTCGCAGGCCTCGTCATGACGTTCACGCTCGTGGGCGCCGCCAAGGCCGAGGACAAATATCCGTCCAAACCGATTCGCATGATTGTGTCCTTTTCCGCCGGCGGGCCGACCGACACCGTCGCGCGCGTCATGGGCGCGAAGATGGGAGATCTGCTGGGACAGCAGTTTGTGGTGGAGAATCGGGTCGGCGCTGGCGGCAATATCGGCGCCGATCAGGTCGCCAAGTCGCCGCCGGACGGCTACACCCTGCTGATGGCGACCGTCTCCACACACGCTATCAACCCGGGCCTCTATAGGAACATGCCCTACGATCCGGTGCGCCATTTCGCGCCGGTCGCGCAAATCGGCGTGACACCGACGCTGCTCGGCGTGCATCCTTCTCTGCCCGCGACGAACGTGAAAAGCCTGATCGCGCTGGTCAAGGATAATCCCGGAAAATTCACCTACGGCTCGTCCGGTCTCGGCTCGATCCTTCATTTGTGCGGCGAGCAGTTCAAGGCGCTCGCGGGCGGCATCAATATCGTGCATGTGCCCTATCGCGGCTCGGCGCCGATGATGTCGGATTTGGTGGGCGGCCAGATTTCGATGGCGTTCGACGCGACGCCGACCGCACTGCCGCAAGCGCAATCGGGCGCGATCCGCGCGATGGGCGCCGGTATGGCCACGCGCATGCGTGCCAAACCGGAGCTGCCGACGTTGCAGGAGCAAGGCTTGAAGGGCTTTGAGTGCTACACGTGGAACGCGATCCTCGCCCCGGCAGGCACGCCGCAGCCGATCGTCAACCAGCTCAGCGAGGCCATCAATACCGCGCTTGCCGATGCTACGGTGTTCAAGCGCTTGGAAGAGGCCGGCATCGATCCGACGCCGGGCAGCTCGCCGGAGAAAGCGGCCGCGTTCATCAAGGCGGAGCTGGCGAAATGGGCGCCGATCATCAAAGCCTCGGGCGCCCATATCGACTGAGAGGCTGCCGTGAAAATTACTCCGAGCGGAAAGATACTAGGCGCGACGATCGAAGGGATCGATCTCGCCCAACCGCTTTCGCAGAGCGAGTTCAAGCTGATCCTTCGCGCGCTGGGCGCACGCGGCGTTCTGCGCTTTCCCGAGCAACGGCTAGCGACCGAGGATTTCGTGCGCTTCGGGCGCCGGTTCGGCGAGCTTGAGATCAACGTGGCAAATCAATTCCACGAGGGCGGCTTTCCCGAAGTGATGGTGCTATCCAACATTAGCGCGGACGGCAAGCCGATCGGGCTCGCCGATGCCGGACAGGGCTGGCACACCGATATGTCCTACAGCACGGAGATCGCGCTCGCGAACGTGCTCTACGCCATCAGGGTGCCGATGCGCGACGGGCGCCCACTCGGGGATACGCAATTCCGCAACATGCATGCGGCTTATGACGATCTGCCGGCGCAGATCAAACGGCGGCTCGACGGGCGCACAGCGACGCATGATTTTGCGAAATTCTGGAACATGATGCGCGCGCGGCCCGGCTCGTCGCGCGCGCCGCTCACACCGCAGCAGCGCGCCAAGAAGCCGCCGGTGTCGCAGCCAATTTTTCGCACGCATCCGATTACCGGCCGCATGGTCCTTTACTGCAATCCCGGCTACACCACGCACATCGATGGCATGGCGGACGCGGAAAGCGCGGAGCTGCTCCAGTTTCTGTTCGCCCACCAGGAGCAGGAGAAGTATTCCCACTCGCACCAATGGACGGAAGGCGACGTGCTGATGTGGGACAATATCGGCACGGTGCACAACGCCGTCGCCGACTATCGCCCTGACGAGCCGCGCTACATGCGGCGTCTGCAGATCATGGCGACCAAGGATTACGCGCGCCTGGCGGCGTGATCGTCCCGTTATTGCGGGCTTGCCGGCAATCCATTGGCCTTTGCTAGGAAACGGCCTTCATTGGGAGGGTCGCGGGGGCATCTTCGCTCACGCTCGGGACAAGTGCTGGCGATTCGGCCTCTTCGGCTTCGGCACAAAAGTCGTTGCAATAATACCGCTCTCCGCTGCCCTTCCAGGCGAAAGCTTCGGCAAGTGATCGTCCGCACGCGGCACATGTCAGCGTGTGCATCATCTCGTTCTCCGCCATCCGGCCGGATCGCAAACGCGCCATCCATAAGCTTGGTTCCTCGCACCATTAGGCGCCAATGTCGGCGACCGTACCGACGCGCCAGCGGTTAGCTCCTAAAGGCTTGAGCACCGCCGGCGCAGCTCTGATGAGGCCGGTGGCTGAGAGACCGGTCGCCGCTCCCCCCTGCGCCCGCGAGGCCTTATGCCGAGCACGCCCTTCCTCGACAATGCAGGAACCGACCCAGAAGTGCGGCGCGTCGTCGGCGTCGCATTCGAAATGGCCCGCATCGCACTCGGTCTTGCCGAGCGCCCCATCGTCACCAACGAGCTCATCGCCAAGCGCATCATCGAACTTGCCAAGGCTGGCGAGCGCAATCCCGATATTCTGTGCGAAGGCGTGCTCAAGGAATTTCGCGAGCGACTGCTATAACAGGCGCAAGACAGGCGGCCCCCCTCTCACACTTTGATCAGAGCGTAGGGACGGCCGCTCGGTTTCTCGACTTGCAAGGCTACGTTGTACACCGGTGCACCCCGCGGCGTGCGGCCCTGGTAACGACCATGATGGGCGTGACCGTGTACGACGGCACTCACCTTGAATCGGTCGATGGTCTCGCCCAGACGTGACGAGCCCAGGAAGGGAAAGATTTCCAACGGCTCGCCTTCAACCGTGTCGACCACGGGCGCATAGTGCAGCACCACGACCGCCCGCTCGTTGCGGACCGTCCGCATGGCATTCTCGAGTCGCATCGCTTCACCCACCGACTCCGCCACAAAGCTCTTGACGACGCCCTCGCCGAACGAGGCAAGCATGCGGCGGCCGAAACCGCCAACAAAGCCCTTCACGCCGACGAAGGCGACGCCATTTGCCTCGAATGATTGCCCGTTGAGCAGGTGCATGCCGGCGGCTTTTAGAATTTTCTCGACCTGTTCCACCTGGCCCGATTCGTAATCGTGATTGCCCAGCACGCCGACCACCGGGATCGAGCAGGCGCGCAGGTCCTCGGCGAGAACCTCCGCCTCACGCGGTTTGCCGACGTCGGTGAGGTCCCCGCAAAGGACGAGCACTTCCGCCTTGGTCGAGATTTCGGCAAATAGCTCCCGGACCAAGGACGTGCGATCTTCCTTGACGTGCAAGTCGCCAATGGCTGCAAAGGTGAACGTGTCCGGCTTGCCAGCCATGGCGTCACCCGCTCTCCTCGCCTGCGTCCGCAAAACCCCATTCTTGGATCGCAGGCTCGTAGTCGATCTGCGAGAACATCCGCCCGCGGCATATCTTCACGCGCGGAGGCGGCAGGTCCAGCTGTCGCTCGAGTCGGCCGAGCAACTCGTCCATGAGCCAGCGGGGCACGCGGTCGCGCTCGCTCGGATAGGCCCAACGGAAATTTATCAGATGGACTAGGAGTACTTCCCAGTGCAGCTCCATATAGCTGAGCAGACGCCGCCAATCGATCCTGTCATGCTGCTTGAGGATCAGGTGCACAATGTCCGCGCCATCATAGCGATGTCGCAGTTGAACGAAGGACTTTGACCAAATCAGCTCGGTCGGCGCGATGACGCGGACCGCTATGCCGAATACCTCGACGCGCGGAGCGTGCTCGAACCAACCATCACTCACCGACGTGGTGCCGTGCCAGGAGGCGAAGATAAGGTCGAAGAAATGCTCGCCGCGGAAGACCTTGGCGATCCAACGCTCGTCCTCGATCTCGATCGCGTAACCCAGACGCTTGAAGCGTTCGAGGATGCGGGGGTGGTCGCTCGGCTTGCAAACAATGTCGAGGTCCTTGGTTGCGCGCGTGATGCCGGTGTACACGCTGAGCGCATAGGTGCCGGCCAAGAGGAAAGGAAGGCCGAGTTTCGACAGCTCGCGGAGAGCATCCGCATAGAACGCCTCCGCCACCACCGAGGGCGCCGTCGGCCCGGCTGCGGCGTCGATGGTGCGAATATTGCTGACTCCTCGAGGCTCGCCTGCCATGAAATCGTTGCGCGAAATGGCCTGGCGCCGGCCGCGACGGCGCGTTCGGCGTCTATCCGACAATCAAGTAAGCCGCACAAGGTTCCGTTCTCCGAGAGCTTCGCTTCGACAAGATGGCTTTCGGGACGCCAATGCCGCGGGGTAAACCAAACCCGAACGGAGCTGACGTGACGTGGCTGGTGCAAGCCCGGCTCGTCAATGATCCGTTCGCGGATCCTGCGCTGTTCGTCGATTTTCATTTCACGCGTCAGGCATTGCTGTTCGACCTCGGCGACCTGTCGCCGCTGTCCGCGCGCGAGCTCCTGCGCGTGAGCCATGCATTTGTTTCTCACACGCATATGGATCATTTCGCGGGATTCGATCGCCTGTTGCGACTTTGCCTGCATCGCCTGGCACCTCTTCATCTCATCGGTCCGGTCGGTTTCGTGAATCAGGTGGAGCACAAGTTGAGAAGCTATAATTGGAATCTTCTCGACACAGCGTCGTTCGACTTCGTCCTGACGGCCGCCGATTTCGACGGCGATCGCGTCGGCAGGATCGGCGAATTCCGCGCTCGACAGGCCTTCCGCCGACGCGACCTCCCGCCACCGCCGCTCGTGTCCGCAACGGTGCTCGAGCAAGAGGAATTTCAAATCGAGAGCGTCGTCCTCGATCACGGCACTCCGTGTCTCGCCTTCGCGTTTCAGGAAAAGCTGCGGATCAACGTGTGGCGAGAGGGCCTCGATTTGCTCGGGCTTCCGGTTGGCGCCTGGTTGAACGACGCCAAGCGCGCGGTGAGACGCGATGAGCCGGACCACAGCCGTATCCGCATTCGCGACGATTTATCTGTCCCGCTCGGCCTGCTCAGGCACCACGCGCTGCGCACGGCGCGCGGGCACAGATTGGCCTACGTGGTCGATGCAGCCTTCCACGAGTCGAATATCGCAAAGATCACCGAGCTTGCGCGCGGTGCCGACCAGTTGTTCATCGAGACGGTGTTTCTGGAGCAGGACGCGGAGCTCGCTGCCAAAAGGCGCCACCTCACCGCTGCGCAGGCGGGCGCGCTCGCAAGACGAGCGGGTGTTTCGAGTGTTGTCCCGTTCCACTTCTCGCCGCGGTACGTGCATCGGGAGAATGAACTGCGGCGGGAATTGGAGCGCGCGTGGCGCGGATGAGGCCCAGCCGTTCGATCTCAGTTGAATTTCGATGCGGCACTTTGCAAATGAAAGGTACGATGGACCGGATGGTCCGGCGCGTTCCTCACAAACCTGGGCCGCCCGAAGTCGAGCGGCCTTCCTTTTACGCCGCGGATGCCATCGGCCGCGTCTGCGGCGGCAGGCGCTAACCCCGCTCGGCGGAGCCATGCGAGGTCCAGGCCTGCATCAGGTTGATCGGGAAAGGAAACACGATCGTCGAGCTGCGCTCGCCAGCAATATCGAACAATGTCGCGAGATAACGCAGCTGCATCGCCTGTGGCACCGGCGCCAGTATTTGCGCGGCGTCGACCAGCTTCTGCGCCGCTTGCTGCTCTCCTTCGGCGTTTATGATCTTGGCGCGGCGCGTGCGTTCGGCCTCCGCCTGACGCGCGATCGCTCGTATCATGCTCTCGTCGAGATCGATGCGCTTGATCTCGACGGTGGACACCTTGATGCCCCATGCCTCGGTCTGTTTATCGAGCACGTCCTGGATATCCGCATTGAGTTTGTCGCGCTCGGCCAGCATTTGGTCGAGGTCGTGCTTTCCCAAGACCCAGCGCAACGTGGTCTGTGCAAGCTGGCTGGTTGCAGCGAGATAATTGTAGACCTGAATGACCGCTCGCTCAGCGTCGACGACGCGGAAGTAGATCACGGCATTCACCTTGACGGACACGTTATCGCGCGAAATCACGTCCTGGGGCGGCACCTCATCCACGATCACCCGCAGATCGACCCGCACCATCTGCTGGACGAACGGCACGAGGAGGAAGAACCCGGGTCCCTTGGTGCCGGTGTAGCGCCCGAGCGTAAACACGACACCGCGCTCGTATTCGCGCAGGATGCGCACCGCCGAGAACAAAACGATCACGGCGAGGACGGCCAAAGCGGTAATTGTTGCAATGGAAAGCATGAGTATCCTCCTTGTGGCGCTTGCAAGATCGGTCAGGCCGGCTCGACAACGAGCACGAGGCCCTCGCGATTGATGACTTTGAGCCGCGCCCCAGGCTGCAGCGGCCGCTGCGCACGCGCGCGCCAGATCTCGCCGTGTACCCGCACGCGTCCCTCTTCTCCATTCCAGGCCACGACTTCGCCCTCGGCGCCGAGCAGCCCTTCTTTGCCGGTGACGACGGGACGTCGCCGCGACCGCAGCAGCATCGTGAGCACGAGCAGGAACAGGGCAGCCGTCACCGCGGTGGCGCCTGCCACGACCGAGAGCGAGAGCGCAAACCCCGGCGCTCCAGGGGGAAACATCATGATCGCCCCGATCACGAACGCCACGATCCCGCCGACGCCGATGACGCCAAAGGAGCCGATATGCGCCTCGGCCACCATCAGGCCAATTCCGAGCATCACCAGCGCCGCGCCGGCATAGTTGATGGGCAGCAAGTTGAGAGCATAGAGCGCCACCAAGAGGCTGATGGCGCCGATGAGCCCCGGCGCCACCGCACCCGGATTGAGAAATTCGAATATCAGTCCATAGGTGCCGATCAGCAGCAAAATGAAAGCGACGTTGGGATCAGTGATCACGGCCAAGAGTTCGGTGCGCCAATCCGGCGCTGCGGTCACGATCTCGAGGTCCGCAGTCGCCAAAGTTTGCGGCTTGCCCGCAACTTTGACGGTGCGTCCATCGAGTTTGCGGAGAAGATCCGGCACGTCATCGGCAATCACGTCGATGACATTAAGCTTGAGGGCCTCGGACGCGGGAAGGCTCACCGCCGTGCGGACCGCTTCGGCGGCCCAATCTGCGTTATGTCCGTTGAGCTCGGCCAAGCCGCGGATATAGGCGACGGCATCATTGATCGCTTTGCGGGTCTCCGTATCCGCCGGCCCGCTGGCGCTGGTATCACCGCCACTACCTTTCTCCTTATCTTTCTGTTGCGGGGCGCCGCCCGGCAGGCGCGGCGTGCCGCCCAATTGGATCGGCGTGGCGGCGCCGAGATTCGTTCCAGGCGCCATGGCCGCGATGGCGCTAGCGTAGGTGATATAGGTGCCCGCGCTTGCCGCGCGCGCGCCGCTCGGCGCCACGTAAGCAGCAACGGGCACCGGCGAAGACAGGATGGCGCGAATGATCTCGCGCATGGAGGTGTCGAGCCCGCCCGGCGTATTCATGCGCAGAACGACCACGCGCGTGTCAGCTTGGCTGATCCCACGAAGCTCGCGCACGATATAGTCGGCGACTGCCGGACCGATGGCGCCGTCAATCTGGAGCACCACGGCCTTCGCTGCCACCGCAGGCTCGGCAGAGAGCGCATGGAGAAAGAGAATGCCGAGGACGAGCGCACGCGTGGCGCATCGGATCAGAACGAAATCCGTACGGTCGGCGCGGAGCTGCGAGAGCGCTGCACGCATGGGCCCCTCCTCGTTGCGCGCCGCACGGAATTGGGGGCTTTCCCTCGCCTGCTAACCGGTGGCCCGCCGAAGGAAAGCTCTCACGAAAATAGGCGACCAGTCTTCAATCTTCACACGAGCGGCCAAATTGGGAAAGGCCTTCCTCCAGATGCTCTGGCAACAAGGGCAGCCCGAGCAGATAGACAGCGGTGCGCTCGTTGCGAGCTCGCGCGGCCTCGCTGCGAAGTTCTTCCCACTCATCGATGGAAGCATCGCCCCGGCCGAGCCACGTCAAGGCAATGAGATCGACCTGCTCGTCCTCATCGAGCGCACCAATGAACGCCATCAGCTCTTCATAGACCGGATCGTCGCCTTGGTCCTCGAGTATGTCCACCATCCGGTCGTCGGCCGGATTGGATCCGGATTCCGGATCGGCGACGACGTCCTTGGCCTCGAACTGGCGTGCCTTGGAGATGATATAGCAGACCTTCTTGGATGAGATCGATAATGTCGATGTCTCGTCCATGCTCCCACCTCGGCATTTCCGCAAAGCTCGGTGAGCCGGGCAACGCTCTTGGCCTTCAAACATTAATCTTGCCGGAATAGTTCCAGCGCCTCGTCGGCGATCGGCCACTCTGTCCAGCTTTATAGCGCCCCGATTACGGGACCCTTTTGGGTCAATCGACCGCATCAGCGGTCACCGCCGCGACGTTGAGTGCCGCGAAGCTTTCGCGCGTGGCGGCAACCGAGCCGGCGACATCGATGCCGCGGCAGGCATCCTCGATAATCGTCACGGCAAAGCCCTCCCGCCGCGCATCCTCCGCCGAGTAGCGCACGCAGAAATCGAACGCGAGCCCGGCAACGAAGAGCCGTGTCAGGCCTCGTTCGCGGAGATAGCCGGCCAGGCCAGTCGGCGTCTTGCGGTCGTTCTCGTAGAAGGCGGAGTAGGAATCGATCGTCGATCGGAAGCCTTTACGCAAGACGAGCGCAGCGTGCGGAATTTGCAAGCCACTGTGGAATTGCGCGCCGGGCGTGCCTTGCACGCAATGATCCGGCCACAGAATTTGCTGCCCATAGGGGAGCGTGACCGTCTCGAACGGGTGTCGGCCGGGATGGGACGACGCAAACGAGTGGTGGCCGGCGGGGTGCCAATCCTGCGTCAGCACCACCTGGCGGAAGCGCCTCGCGAGGTGGTTGATGATAGGTACGACGTCGTCGCCATGGGGGACGGGAAGCTGCCCGCTCGGACAGAAGTCGTTCTGGATGTCGACGACCAACAGGACGTCGCTGTCGGCGATTGGAGTGGTCATGACTGAGCCCGCGGCTAGAGGCTTGCCCCGCGCAGGAATGTACGTCTGAGGCCCTGCGGCAGTTAACATGTGTGCCGCGCGCAGGGCCGCGCAAGGGCTGCAGCGGTCCCCCGCAATCCATAGTCTGTAAAAAAGGCAGGTCTATTTTTCGTTTGTTTGCGGAACCTGCCCGCAGGACCATGGGTTTCCAACGAGGCACCGGCGGACTCCTGCTACAAAAGAAGATTCGCCGCGCTGGCACAATCGAGCGCTAGAATTAGCGGCCGGTGGTCGTTGGCCCGTCTAGCGCGGGAACGACCGGAACACGCAAATGACGCTCGCCCGAGACAAGGTCGCACCAACGGTCGGATGGGAGCTATTTTCCCACGATGCTGACGTCGGTGTCCGCGGTTTCGGAGCGACGGTTGCCGAAGCTTTCGAGGGGGCAGCTCTCGCGTTGACTGCGGCCATCACGGATGCGCCCATTGCACCAAAGAGCCAGGTCGAGGTCACCTGCGAGGCAGGCGATATCGAACTGCTTCTTGTCGACTGGCTCAATGCAATCATCTACGAGATGGCCGTCCGGCACATGATATTCTGCCGCTTCGCGGTTGAGATCGAGGACACGCGGTTGCGCGGCACGCTCTGGGGCGAAGGCGCCGATGCCAAGCGGCATGCTCCCGTCTGCGAGCCGAAGGGAGCAACCTATACCGCATTGCGCGTGGCCAAGGATGCGGACGGTTTCTGGTCGGCGAGCTGTGTGGTCGACGTCTAGGATCAGGCAAAACGAATGGATCCGGCACGCTTCACGCGCATCGATGAGACGACTTGGCGCATCGAGCGCAGCGGCGCGATGCGCGTGCCCGCGATCATCTACGCGGACGAAGACCTCATCCGCGGCATGGACGACAAGGTTTACGACCAAGCGGCAAATGTTGCAGCGCTTCCCGGCATTGTTACCGCGTCCTACGTTATGCCCGACGCGCACTGGGGCTATGGCTTTCCGATTGGCGGAGTTGCCGCCTTCGATGCGGATGCGGATGGCGTCGTCTCTGCGGGCGGCGTTGGCTTCGACATTTCCTGCGGCGTGCGCACCATACTCACCGGACTCAAGCTCGCCGACATTCGGCCCGTGCAAGGCGCACTAGCCGACGCGCTCTACCGCGAAATTCCGGCAGGCGTCGGCAGCAAGGGCGCCATCACCCTCGACCAGACCGACATGGACGCGATGCTGACCGGCGGCGCACGTTGGGCGGTCGAGCAAGGATGGGGCGAGGAACGCGACCTCGCCCGGATCGAGGAGCAGGGCGTGGAAAGGGACGCGAGACCCAAATACGTCTCGGAGCGGGCCAAGGAGCGCCAGCGTCGGCAAATGGGCACGCTCGGCTCGGGCAACCATTATCTCGAAATGCAGGTGATCGCCGATATTCTCGATGAGGCGGCCGCGGATGCCTTCCATCTGGCGCAGGACGACGTGGTGATTACCATTCACTGCGGCTCGCGCGGTCTCGGCCATCAGATCGGAAGCGACTATTTGAAGGAGATGACGGAGGCGGCGAAAGCGGCCGGCATCCAGCTGCCGGAGCGCGAGCTCGCCTGCGCGCCGATCAGATCGGAGGTCGGCCAGCGTTATCTCGGCGCCATGCGCGCGGCGGTCAATTGCGCGCTCGCCAATCGGGAAATTCTCGGCCATTACGCGCGGCAAGTCGTCCGGCGCTTCTTTCCCAATGCCGCGCTCGATCTCCTGTTCGATGTCTCGCACAACACCTGCAAGATCGAATCTCATCCTGTCAACGGTGCGCCGAAGGAGCTCTACGTGCACCGCAAGGGGGCAACACGCGCGCTCGGCCCCGGTCATTCGAGCCTGCCCGCGGCGCTTCGCGCGACCGGTCAGCCGGTGCTTATCGGCGGCAGCATGGGCACGAGCTCGTACATCCTCGTCGGCTTGGCGGGAAGCGGGACGAAATCCTTCGCCTCCGCCTGCCACGGCGCAGGCCGCGCGCTCTCGCGCCATGCCGCGCTCAAGCAATGGAGCGGCCGCAAAGTCGTCGACGATCTGGCCGCACAGGGGATCATGATCCGCAGCCCCTCCTCGCGCGGCGTGGCGGAGGAAGCGCCCGGCGCCTACAAGGACGTGGGCGCCGTGGTGGCGGCGGCGGAGCAAGCGGGCTTGGCGCGACGCGTGGCGCAGCTGCGCCCGCTCATCTGCATCAAGGGGTGACACGGCGCTCCATGCGCGCGTCGACATCGGCGGCAAGGCGCCTGAGGGATTCGCTCACCTCGATTGCATAGGAGGCCGAGGGTTCGAGATTGCGCAACGGTTCCGGCAGACGCTCGAGGTCGCGCGCCGCCCGCGCCCGGATCTGATCGAGGCCGGGCGCTGAGGCGATACGCTTGCCGCCTTGCATGACCAATTCGATCAGCGACTCGCCCGGCTGCTTGTCACTCTCTATCGACAGGGTATCGCCGACCATGCGGCCGTCCACCCCGAACCGGCGCCACACTTGCTTGCGGCCCGGCCAAGTGGCTTTGCCGGCCGAGCGCTTGCGCCGCGGCAAGCCGTCATATTCCTCGAGCTTGTAAACGCAATCGAGTCCCGGCGCGTCGGAGGAGGTGGTCAGGTTGCTGCCGATGCCGAAGCCGTCGATCGGCGCGCCCGATCGGATGATGTTCGCAATCATGCTTTCGTCGATGCCCCCGCTGGCGAAGATGGTCACCTCCCGCAGCCCGCCCTCATCCAAGATGCGCCGCACCTGTTTCGAGAGCGCGATCAGGTCGCCGCTGTCGAGACGCACACCGGCGATCGAAATGCCCGCAGCCTTGAGCCTGGGAGCGAGCGCGACGACTTTGCGCGCGGCCGCCTCGGTGTCGTAGGTGTCGATGAGCAAGATGAGATTTTTCGGCCGCGCGTGCGCGAAGTTCTCGAACGCTTGCGTCTCGTCGTCGTGGATTTGGATATAGGAGTGCGCCATCGTGCCGAAGATCGGGATGCCGAAGCGCTTGTCGGCCAATACGGTGGCGGTGCCGGCAAAGCCGGCGATGTAGCTGGCGCGCGCTGCCATGAGGCCCGCCTCGGCGCCATGCGCGCGGCGCAACCCGAAATCCACGAGGCGCTTACCTGGCGCGGCAAGAACCATGCGCGCCGCCTTGGCGGCGATCATCGACTGGAACTGCAACAGATTGATCACGCGCGTCTCGACGAGTTGGGCTTGCGGCAACGCGGCCGTGACGCGCAGAATCGGCTCGTCGGCAAAGAACACCGTCCCTTCCGGCATGGCGTGCACGTCGCCGGTGAAGCGCATGTCGGCGAGATAATCGAGGAAATTCTTGCTGAAGCGGCCGGTGTTCCCGAGCCAATCGAGCTCCTCGGGGGCAAAGTGCAATTCAGTGAGGAACGCGAGGACCTGCTCGAGTCCCGCCGCAATCAAAAAACCGCGGTCGCGCGGAAGCTTGCGCACGAAGAACTCGAACACCGCGGTTTTGGCCTCGCCACGATCCAGGTATGCCTGCATCATGTTGAGCTGGTAGAGATCAGTCAGCAACACGCTTGTCGCCGGATCCATGCTGCCACCTTCGCGGAGAATGCCTGCAACGGGCTGTCGCGCACCGCGCTGACGAGTACCACGGTCATTTAGGAAGCACGAATCTCATCGCGCTGCGGCTCGGCTAGCGGCAGATGCGCGGTGAATGTCGCCCCTTGCCCCAGCACGCTCTCGATGGTCAGCCGTCCGCCGTGGCGGTTGAGGATGTGCTTGACCAGCGCCAAACCGAGCCCGGTGCCGCCTTGTGCGCGGCTCTCGGTCACATCGACCCGATAGAAGCGCTCAGTCAGCCGCGGCAGGTGCTCGGGCGCAATTCCCGGCCCGTGATCGCGCACCGTTACGCGCGCTTCCGACGTGCCATCCGCCCTCTCGCCCCGGGATAGCTCGAGCTCCACCCGTTTGCCCGAGGCGGCGTATTTCAGCGCGTTCTCCACGAGATTCTCGAAGACCCGGATCAATTCGTCGCGATCACCGAGCACCACCAGCGGATCCGAGCTGCCGGCAGTTTTGACCTCGACCCCGCGGTCGCGCGCCAACGTCTGCAGCGTATCGCAGACCTGTCGCACGATCGCGACAAGATCGATCTCTTTGTCGGGCCGCAGATGGGCGTTGAGCTCGATGCGCGAGAGCGACAGAAGGTCGTCGATCAGGCGCGCCATCCGGTCGGCCTGCGCCTGCATGATGCCGAGGAAGCGTTCGCGCGCCGCCGGATCCTCGCGCGCGGAACCGCGCAGCGTGTCGATGAACCCCGACAGTGCGGCAAGCGGCGTGCGCAGCTCATGGCTCGCATTGGCGACGAAGTCGGCGCGCATTTCCTCGACCCGGCGCAGCGGCGTGAGATCGTGAAACGCAAGCAGCACGAGGCCCCCTTTGAGAGCACTCGGGGATATCGGCGTTGCGATGGCTTCGTACCAACGCTCGAGCGGCACGCGCTGGAAGAATTCGCCGCGCTGCGACGTCCCGCTGGCGCGCGCGTTGCGGATCGCGTCCAACACTTCAGGTACCCGCAGCCCGAGCGAGACGGACTCGCCCGGCCGCAGCGCCGGCGCAATCGCCGTTGCCCGCGCGTTGAGCGCGACGACATCGCCGCGATGGTCGACAGCGACGACCGGATCCGGAACCGCCGAGAGCACCGCTTGGATCAGCGGATCGGCGATGCCCGGCGCGCTCGGCTCGTCTCTTATTACGGACGCCGGCGCGGGCGCGGGCTCGGTATTGACGGCTACAATCAGAGCCGCCGCCGCGATCGCCGCAAATCCGACGAGCGCCGGCACCGCCGCAATCGTCCCGAGCATCCATAAGACGCCGAGCGCGACCGCCGCGGCGATGAGCACCAGGCGCGTGCGCCTGAGCGCAAAAATCCATCGGGAAGGCCGGAGGCTGGCGCTGTCGTGAGTCGCGGTCACGCCCCAAGTCATAAGCCTTCGCGCTGGTTGCGACAATCGAACCCCACGGTCCAGCCGAGATGCAAACGTGCTGCATGTCACAGTCTTAAGATGATTGGATGACATTGCACGCATACGCACACCATTTTCCGGCCTCATGCCGAGGAGCATCGCAGCGCGAGGAGGACGCAGATCGCTCTGCAGCCCGCAGCGCGCTGCGGTGCGTCTCCAAGCATGAGGGTAGACGCAGTGGCTCGTCCTCACCCATCGAGACGCGCGTACGCGCGTTCGCGTTTGCGGAGCGTCTTCGGCATGCGCGCTCCTTAGGATGAGGACGATAGACGGCACGGGAATCACAGCTCACCATTTCAAACAACACCTCCTTGTTCCCGCGGCGCGTTTGCTGCGCCCGGGTTTTGCTTTTTCCGCTTCGCTCACCGGATTAAGGGCTGGCGGAGCGCCCGACGATCCAGTCGAGACTCGATGACACCGAAAATGGTTCATCGTTCCGAGCACGATCCATCATTAATCCAATTGGGCGCAACGGGGACTTTATCCCTCGCTTCGCGCTGTGAGTTTGCTTTGTCATTTTTTGTCCTTTTCTGTTTCGAGGCGTTGCTGCTGGCGAGCATTCGGTGGCTGCGCTGATGGCGATACGTTGGTTCGCCGACGATCGAAAAAACTCTGAAGAAGTTTGAAATCCTTCGCAGACAGCGGATGCGTTTGTCCATTATCAGGCCCAGACGTGCGCTCTTCGCTCTCTAGCAACAGAAGGAAGTCGAGCGCTTTGGCGTCACCGGCAACTGCCCTTTCGCCAAGGCGAAGATAAGCGGCCTTGCGCACTGTCATTTTTCGCCAGGTCCCCCTCACCTTGACGTTGATCGAGCCCTCGAGGGCATCTCGCGCCATCGACGAAGCGTTGCGTGTGCCCTTGGGCCGCCCGTTCGGGTTGCCGCTCTGTCCGGGCCGAAACTGCGACGAAGCCGGCGGACGGCCGTAGCCGACGGCGTAACGGGTACGTCGCTTGCGAATTTTTTTGCGCATCTAGAACATCCTCTCTTCAATGGCGCGCAGGCTACCTTGGCTCGCGTGGCCTCCAGCCAATTTCGTGCGCGAGCTCTCGAAGCGGCGGGAAGCGGCCCTCGGCAATGGGCGGCACAGCAAAATGCAGCTGCGGCCGTGTTGCCAGTGTGGCTTTCGGCGGGCCGGTTTCTTGGGGCTATTGCGCGGGAATACAAGGCTCATTTAGCCATCCTGAGCATCCCCGCTCGAAACAGGGAGCCGACAGCGTTAATGAGCCTCTGATCTCAACTAATAACTCAAACGCGGCTCGGATTTCAAGCCTTCGAAAGACGGTGCTGGCAAACTAGCGGTTGGGCCGGCTAAGCCTCGGCAAAATGGGCCCCTCTCGCTCCGCCCCCTCATGGCCGGGGACGCAAGGAGGCGGTCGGACATCCCATTCGAGCCAAACGTTCAAAGTCCGCTGCCGTGAGCTTCGACCAGCGCTGGGCAATCGCCCGAAACAAAAGGCGGGGTTTGCGTCAGCACCGTCAGCATCGTCTGCATGACTCATGTTTAGTCTCTGAGCCCAGCAAGGTCGGCTCGGGACCCGGTACGGCCAGCACTGACGATGCTGACGGTACTGACGCAATTTTCAGCGCTCGTGCTCACCCTGATCATTCTTGTCCCTGTGCGGCCTTCCCGGGAAAACGTGATCTCGATCCCAACGGTCCGCAGGAAAGTCTGCGCCCTCCGCAGCCGGCCGGCAAGCGCCCGAGGGTTTTTGGCCCATGCGATGCCTCCAAGCGGATTCTCGCGAGCACTCTCCGCGCACAACCGCAAGAGGTCCGAGGCGCTCCCGGTCCACGTGGTCCGGTCGGCCATGATTGAACGCATGCACGTGGCGATGGGATCTGCCTCCATGATGCTCTCAATGGCGGCTCTGCGGTTTGCGGCGTAGGCGCGTGCGAAAGTGCCGGCAGGCCACAGCGCTGTTTCGCATGCCGTGGCCCAGAGCGCGAAATCGGCCATCCGCGGCAGCGCCTCGGGGCGAACGTGACCCAGGGCTCGCAACCCTTGCGCCACGGCATCGAGCAGGGCGCCAAGAATGTGGGGTCGTACGAGCTCGAACTGGCGCCAAAGCTCGCCCTCGGGACGCCGCTGCGCATCTCCAATCGGAGTCAGAGCGAGAAAAATGGCGCGGTCGCCGAGATCCGGCCGGTTAATCACCTCCTCGATGCCGTTCAATAAGACTGGGCGCGCCACTTGAAACAGCACCTCTTCATCGTTCGTATAGAGCCGCCGGATGGCAAAGCTACCGCCACTGGCGAGCCTGCAGAGCGCGTCGGAAAGCCAAAGGGGCAAGCCCGAGAGATTATCGAATGCGAGCAGGTAGCCGTTGTTAGCCGCAATCATCAGCTCGCGTTCTTCGCGCGAAAGGGCCCGTACCGGAGCGACATTCGGGTCGATCAATGCCTTGAGCAGCTTTGATAGGACGGTCTTTGCCGAGCCCTGCTCGCCCGATATCGCCAACAGCGGATAGGGACCGCCGGGTCGCAATGCCGCCAGCAACCAGGCCACGATCAACACAAAATCTTTCGAGTTCGAAAGATTTAGAAATGAATTGAGGGCTTCAATCGTTGCGCCTTCCTCCGGCATTGGCAGCGGCAACATGCCGGCTGGGCGGCGGAAATGGACGGGCGGCGCTCCGATGACACGCCATCCCTCGGGCGTAATCTCTACGGCGCGCCAGCGCTCATCGGCCAGATCGAGATAGATGTGTCCAGCATGCTCGGCGACGCGGATGTGGACCGCGCGCTCCGGACCATCGAATTGCGCTCGTGCTTCGAGCAAATCGAGCGCTGAGCGGATTTCCGCTGCGCTCGCGGCCTCACCGGTCGCCCGGTAATAGCAGCGCCGCAACCAGGCCCGAAACCGCTTGCTCCGAATCGGCCAGGTTTCTCGGTGGCCGTCGATTACGATGTCGGCAAAGGC
The DNA here is from genome assembly GCA_035263865.1 of Xanthobacteraceae bacterium. Classification (GTDB taxonomy): domain Bacteria; phylum Pseudomonadota; class Alphaproteobacteria; order Rhizobiales; family Xanthobacteraceae; genus VAZQ01. The sequence goes on along the minus strand of DATFQX010000170.1, from coordinate 3,125 downwards.
GGTGCCGGCCGCGGCGTGAAACAGGTCGCTGCACGCCCCAATGTGGGTGAGCATGTCGGCGGTCGTCAGGCCGACGCCTGCTTCCCCAGGCCATCCCCGTCAGGTTTTGAACTTCGGTCTGCGGTGGCAGCTTGTGCCGTGGGGTCGGGCGCAATTTGTCCCTCGTCTATGCGGGTGTCTTTCCACAGTTTACGGGCGACCTGGTCTGGATCGACGCCGGCTGCCCGCCACCAGGCTCGCTCGTCGCGGGCGCGATGGACCGCGCGGTGATGCGAGCGGCACAGCGGGACCGCGAACTCATCGCTGGCCCTGCGGCCGAGCGCACGCGGCTGCAGGTAGCGAAGATGATGCGGGTCGGCTGGCCTTCGACCGCAGATGAGGCATGGCTGTTTTGCGACATAGCGAAGGTGCTGCCGATTGCGATAGCGGCGGGGAGCGGCAACGGCGAGGACGCTCTTGTCGATTCCCGCCGATGGGTCAGGGTGAGCGCTTGCGGTCCTGCCCATATCTTGAGGATCTGCACCGGCAACTACCAGAGCGTCATTTTTCGAAGGAGTCGTTCCAGCTGAAGCGAGCGCCGACAGCCTTCGTTCAAACATGTCCTCTATAAGTTTGGCATCGGATGCCGCGAGCTTGTTCTTGGCTGCCAGCGCCTCCTGCGCCCAGCTCGGGGCCCGCTCAGCCGAGGCGATCTCGCCAATTTCCGCCAGCAGCCTATCGCGCAAGGTGGCGCATTGCTCACTGTCAAGGATCGCGGAGGATTCGCCCTTCGTCACTCCACGGCCGCGCCCATTGCTGGGGATGCGAGACGGCAGCCGTGACGTCGGGGACGATGGGGGCACCTCGCAAAGATCGGGCGCGTCAAGATCATCCTCGCCGGCAATGCCGACGAGCGTGAATAGGGCGTAGCGGCGGGCGTAGGTCAGTGCCGCGCCCATGCGTTGGGGATTCGCGGTTTCAGCGACCGGACAGACCGGCCAGTCGGACGCGATCCACTCCCCCGAGGCATGCGCGAGCATGGTGGTCAAATTCACCACGCCTGCATCCGTGTCGATCGCTGTGCTCTGAATTGTTGCGATCTCATGTTGGCCGAGCGTCTTGCGCACAATATCAAGGCCACTCGCAAGCGGCGCGTAACGGAAGCTGCGCTCCCCCTCCCCTGGTCGCCCGGTTCGGATGATCGCTGTCAGCGACTTTTCCGGGTTGATCAGTTCGGCCTGCGCCTTGGCCAAGGCCGAGGCGAGCGCGACGACCGATTCACTCGACCGGGGCATGGACCGCCTCCATTGCCAGCACATCAAAGCTCACGGCTCCTGATCTGGAGCGTCGCCCTCGCACCCCGTGGCCGATCGCCTCCTTGGCGTCCTCCGGCATCAGGGCCTTGAGCTCGCTCTTGGCGCGCTCGTGGTCGAGAAAGGCTTCCCGGGTGTTGCGGAAGAGCGCTGCGAACTCGGCCCAGGAATTCGACGCGCTCATGTCGACGATGCGGACGGCCTCAATGCGCGGCTTTGGCGGCTCTGCCATGGTCAGGTGCGGGACTTCGCCGGACTGCACGCAGCGCCAGAATTTCTTTTCTGCCGACACCAGAACGGTGAGATAGAGCGGGTCCATCGGAATGGCGACCTCGACCCACTTGCCGCCGCCGGTGATGATGGAGAGCACCGAGGTCCGCAAATGGGTGACCCACATGTTGTGCTGGACTTGCGCCATGTATTTTTCGGTGGCGGTCTCTTGGGAGAATGACCAGGGCAGCATAAACTTGGCCTCGAACACGGCTTCCGTGCCTTCCACGATCCCATCCAGAGTGGCCGCCATCCAAGGAATGGCCGAATGTTTGACCTGGCGCTGCACGTCGCGGACCTGCCGGCCGGTGTTGCGCTCGTACCAGGAGCGGTTGAGCTGCTCGGTCGCCCTCCCGAGCTGCACGATGAGATTGCCCGAGAGGTCCTCCGACTCGGCCTCGCCCCGTTTCTCCCGCCACAGTCGGACCAAAGCGGCCTCATCATTGCCCATGATGATCCGGGCATCCGAACCGCCGATGAAGAGGCGTCTGTTCAATCGAATTGCTTGCGACCCATGTTCCATTTTGGATCCTTTATCTAAAGAAGATAAATTTATCTATAATAGATAAGGCATTAAGTCAACTCATTTTCGATAAATTTGGACAGAATCACTGAAGTTTGTATCGTGCCCGTGATGATCACATCTGGACAATGCCGGGCAGCGCGAGGGCTTCTCGGTTGGAGCCAGCAGGATCTGGCAGATCATGCCGGTTTGGGCATTGTGACTGTGCGTAACCTCGAGCTTGGTGTGCACGAGCCTCGTCGGGCAACTCAGCAGGTAATTAGACGCGCGTTTGAGACCGCGGGAATTGAACTCATCGACGAGAATGGCGGGGGCCCAGGAGTCCGATTACGAAAGCGACGACGAGCAAAAACCCCCAAGACATGAATTCACGCAACTGTCGGCGCGAGTCGACCTCCTTCGCGGCAGCAGCGAAAAGAAATGGTGGGAAGCCGCCAACATCGAGCCGATGGAGATCGCGCAAAGGCTCTGGCACGAAACGCACGATCACGCCTCGACGGAGTCAACTTTTTCGTTGTCGGTATTTCGGCCGGGTTCGGCTACTTGAGGTGGTCCTACAGACGAACCGAAACTCGCTGATCTTCGGCGACTAGGTGCGCTGCCTGGCGAAAAGGGCGATCGAGATCGTGCGCGGCTCTAGCTAGAGAGAGCTGTTCCGGATTCCGAGGACTCGCCTTGGTGGCAGCATCGCTGTAACCTTGAGCGCACGGATGCGGAGCGTTTGTCCGTCTTGTCGCCGGGGGCGACAGGAGGCCAACCATGGATCTCGATCCGGTTCTGCTGTCACGTCTGCAGTTCGCTTGGGTGATCGGCTGGCATATCCTGTTGCCCGCCTTCACCGTCGGCATGGCCTCCTACATCGCGATCCTGGAAGGAATGCACCTGGTGACGGGCCGCAACGTCTACCTGCGGATCTCGATGTACTGGATCCGCATCTTCTCGGTGGCGTTCGGCGTTGGCGTGGTGACGGGCGTGATCATGCCCTTCCAGATCGGCACCAACTGGAGCCGCTACGCGGACACGGCGGGCAATGTGCTGGG
>DATFQX010000169.1:0-7658 GCA_035263865.1 Xanthobacteraceae bacterium | reverse complement strand
TCCTCGGGCACCGGCTTGTAGGTCGGCGCGCCGTATTCGCCCAGCACGGGACCATAGACGCCCTTGGCGCTGGTATAGACCACGCGCGCAACGTCGAACGCGCGCGCGGCCTCCAGCACGTTCACCATTCCCATCACGTTGACCTGGACGCTGAGCGCAGGATTGGCGGCCGAGACCGCGCCCACGAACGCCGCGGCGTGAACGATATGCGTGACCCGATGCCGTTTGATGACGTCGAGCAGACGCGGCATGTCGAGCACGTCGCCGAGCTCGATGTCGACCTCATCGAGAATATCGCGAATGAGCCATTCGTCCCGATGGCGGGCGAAGATCACGGGCCGGTGTCCTTCCTGCACGAAGCGGCGGCTCGTTTCAGCGCCCATGACGCCCATCCCGCCGGTGATCAGAACTTTCATAGCCTCACCGGGCACTGGCGGCGCCGGTGATGGGATGGCCGATGCCCAAGGGCACAGCATCGATCAGCACAAAGGCAAGGCGGGCGCGCTTGTCGCTGCGGTTGGCCCAGGCGTGATTGGTGCCGCGCTGAACCATGACATCGCCGGCTTTCATCTTCACCGTCGAATCGTCCATATCCATCTCGATCTCGCCCTCGAGCACGATAATGTAGTCGATAGTCTCCGTGCGGTGCATGCGAGGCGCGTTGCCGGGCGGAAAATCGATAACCGCGAAACGGGTGCCGTTCGCGGGCGGCGCGGTGCCCATGATGCGCGCGCCCAAATCCTCGATCCTCTCCCCGACCGCAATATCGGCCGGCGTGCCGTCGGTCGACCAGATCAGCGTCAAGACGGTGCCGGGGCTCGGATATTTCGCGTTCGTGGCCGGACCTCGCATGATCACCTTCGCGACGTTCTTGGCGTCGTGGCCGGTCACGAAGCGGCGAATGGGGGGGTATTGTTGGGTCGCGTCGCCTGGCGCCATGAGGCCTCGCTCTGTGAGGTGGTTAACAAAAGGTATGCAGCGAACGGTCTAGGCATATTGGTAGACCAAAACAGGGGAGCGACCAATGCGCCACGATTTTGCCGGCCTCGCCCCGAGCATCGCCACCGCGCCAGCGCCTGCGACGCAAACCAAAGACAGTTCGGACGCGACGCTGATCGCAAGAGTCGCAACGGGCAACAGGCTTGCCATGCAGGTTTTGTTTGCGCGACACCATGCGCGCGTCTACCAGTTTATATTGCGCCTTGTCGGCAGCGAGGCCGCTGCGGAAGATTTGACCAGCGAGGTCTTTCTCTGCGTATGGCGCCAGGCGTCCGCCTTCGCGGCGCGCTCCTCAGTTACGACCTGGCTACTGGCGATCGCCCGTTACAAGGCGATCGCCGAACTGCGGCGCCGACCGGTCCTCGACGTCGTGAGCGTGCAAACGAGCAACCCGGCCGATGATCCGGAAGCAAGTTTGGCCATCAAGCATCGAGGAGAAATCTTGCGCAATTGCCTCAGAGGTTTATCCCCGCGGCATCGCGAGATCATCGATCTCGTGTACTATCATGAAAAATCGGTGCAGGAGGCGGCCGAAATTCTCGGTCTTTCCGGCAATACCGTCAAAACCCGCATGTTTTACGCGCGCAAGAAGCTCTCGAGGCTTCTTGCCGAACACGGCGTCGCCGGCGTGCTCGCGTAATTGAGGCTTGCCGTTGCGTTTGAGCCTATGACGCGTCGAAGCCTTCGGCGGCAATCGCCGCGAGCTTGTCCGGCGCGGTGACGCCGACGCCGCCGCGCTCGAGCCTAATCCAGCCGCGCTTGGCCCAGGTCCGCAATTGCTTGTTGGTGCTCTCGCGCGACATGCCGATCATTTGGCTGATCTCCCGCTGCGTGATGGCCGCCTTGCGCCGCAAGCCCTCTTCGCCGGCAGTCAGCTGGAGCAGCGTCTTCGCCAAACGCGTCGGTAAGTTCAGGAACGTGATGTCCTGCACCTGCTCGCTGGTGTGGCGCAGGCGCGAGCAGAGAATCTCGATGAACTTGAGCATCACCTCCGGGTGACTGCTCAGAAACGGAACGAAGTCGCGCCGCTCGATGACGATAAGCTCGCAGTCGGCCATGGCGATGGCATCCGCGGTGCGGGGACGGCCGTCGAGCAAGGCGATCTCGCCGAAAATGTCACCTGCGCGAAAGATGTTGAGCACGATGTCCTTGCCGTCGGTCGAAGCGACGCTGACCTTGACCGTGCCCGCGAGCACGCCCATGAGCCCGGTGCCGGGATCGCCTTTGGTGAAGATCGTGGTCCCGCGTGCCACCCGCCGCGTCTTCATGTACGAGCCGAGATGCTCGATCACCGCACCTGGAAGATCGCGAAACAACGGATGGCTGCGCAGCAGGGACAACTTATCGCGCGTGCGCGGTCCCGCCTGCTTGACGGTTGGAATCGACATGAGCTCCCGTCCCCGACTCCCACGCTGACGCGGTGTGAGTCTGTCCGATTATAACCGATGGCCATGGATATGGGGTGACCGTGTATCCCGACCGGAAACGCCGCATGGGATTGAAAACGCGTGCAATTCGCTCAATACACGCGGAAGCTGCATCCGGCCACCTGCTCCCACCGCGGCCGAAAATCGCGGCTGTGTGAACTGCCTCACCGTCGACCCGGGGGACTCCGTGGCAACCTCGTTACAAGGCCAAACGATACGGGCGAGGTGGGCCATGCAAATGCAGCAGATCCGCTACTTCCTGGCGCTGTGCGAGGAGCGCAATTTCACGCGGGCAGCGCGCCGCTGCGGGGTGTCCCAGCCCTCGCTGACCAACGCCATGATTGCCCTCGAGCGAGAACTGGGCGGCGCGCTTTTCCAGCGCAGGCCAGAGATTGCGCTCACGGTGCTCGGCCACGCTGTCCACCCCTACTTTCAACGCATCGCCGAAAACGCGGAGCACGCGCGCGACGCCGCGCAGGCCAACGTGCGGCCAGCAAATCGCGAGGCGGCGCCGCCCGAGCTAGATACAAGGAATTCGCTCAGCCCATCGGGCTGATTGCCGGAGCCGCGACCGAGCGGGTTCAGTCGAGCATTGTCTAAAAGCTGATAGCGTGGGCAAATGGCCTTCCGCGTCGTGACGACGCGGGGGCGTTAAGCCGTTTAGACCCGCATTCGAGCGGCTATGGCGCTCAAGCGAGTTGCGCACCCCAGACCGTCACATGAGCCTGAAGATCGGGATCCTGCCCGGTGACGACATCGGCCTCGAGGTCGTTCCCGAGTGCATCAAGGTGATGAAGTCCGCCGCCGCCCGGGAACGGCTTCAGATCGAGTGGCGCTCGCTGCCGATCGGCAAAAAGGGACATGAGGAGCACGGCCATACCCTGCCGGCGATGACCGAGCAGGCCTTGCGCGAGCTCGACGGCTGGGTGATGGGTCCGATCGGGCATGCCGCCTATCCGCGCGGAGATCCAACGTGGGTGATGCCGCCGGTGCGCAAAAAATTCGATCTGTTTGCGGCGGTGCGCCCGGCGCTGTCGCACGCCGCGATTGCATCGATCCACACGAACGTGGACATCGTCTTTCTGCGCGAACTTACCGAGGGCATGCTCTATTCCGAGACGGTGGTCGCCGGCTTGCCGGAATTTCGGCCCAACGACGATATCACCGTTGCCATGCGGGTGATCACGCGGAAAGGATCGAGTCGCGTCGCGCGCGAAGCCTTCGAGATCGCCCGCAGCCGGCCGCGCAAGAAGGTGACTGCGGCACACAAAGAACCGGTCTATCGGCTGGCCTGCGGCATGTTCGCAGAGGAATGCCGCAAGGTTGCGCGCGACTATCCAGACGTGACGTTCGAAGAGATGATGATCGATTCGATCGCGATGAAGCTGGTAATCGCGCCGCAGCAGTTCGATGTGGTGGTGACGACGAACCAGTTCGGCGACATCTTGACCGATATCGGCGCGGGGCTGGTAGGCGGGCTCGGGTTGGCACCAGGGCTATGCGTCGGCGACCACCAAGCGATGGCGCAGGCCACTCACGGCTCGGCGCCCGATATCGCCGGACGCAATATCGCCAATCCCTATGCCATGGTCATGTCGGGGCAGATGCTACTCGCCTGGCTCGGCCGTAAGTGCAGGGAGTCTAAAGCGACCGCCGCCGCCAAACGCATCCAGGCGGCCGTCAGCCAAGTGATCGCCACGCGCAAGCACCTGACCCGCGATCTCGGCGGAACGGCCAACACCGCCGAAATGGGAGACGCCATCGCCGCGGCTGTGCAAGGATAGAACGCAGCGAGAGAACTTTAAGAGCAAGCCGCGCCGGACCAACCGGCGCTGCAGCGGGAGGACGACAATGCGCATTCAGCTCGCCAAGCTCGCGGCGGCGCTCGGGCTCGCCGCCGCTCTGTCCTCGACAGCGCTGGCGCAAGCGCCGGTCCAATCCTGGCCGCAACGGTCAATCAAGATGATTGTGCCGTTTCCAGCCGGCGGCGGTACCGACTTTATCGCCCGCATCGCGGCAAGACACCTCTCCGATCGGCTCGGCCAGCAGGTGTTCGTCGAGAATCGTGGCGGGGCGAACGGTGCCATCGGTCTGCAAGCTCTGATGCAATCCGAACCCGACGGCTACACAATTGCGACCTGCTCCGACACGCCGCTCGTCGTCAATCCTTCCCTCTACGACAAGCTCGCTTACGCGCCGCTGCGCGACTTCGTTCCAGTCGCGAACATGGTGCGGTTCCCAGGGATGCTCGCCGTTCATCCCATGGTGCCGGCGCGCTCGGTGGCAGAACTGATCGCTCTCGCTAAGGCGAAGCCGGCGACGCTGACCTACGCCTCGGCCGGAGTTGGCAACTTCAGCCACCTCGCAATGGAGTTATTTTCCCAGGCAACCGGGGTGAAGCTCGTGCACGTACCTTACAAGGGCACAGGTCCCGCCTCTCTCGCGCTGATCGGCGGCGAGGTGCAGATGGGATTCAACAACGTCCAGCTGCTCCTGCAGCCCGTGCAAGCTGGCCAATTGGTCGCGCTTGCGGTCGCCGAGCCGAAGCGAATGTCGGCGCTGCCCGACGTGCCGGCGGTCGCTGAAACGGTGCCCGGTTTCGAAATGGCGCCGTGGGTCGGCATCATCGCACCGGCACGAACGCCGAAAGAGATCGTGGAGCGGCTCTCACAGGAAACGCTCGCGATCATGGGTGAGCCACAGGTCGTCAAGCAGCTTACGGAGCAGCAGGTGACGCCATTTGCGCTCGGGCCCAATCAGCTCGGCGAGCTCATCAGCAAGGACCTCGACAAATGGGCGGTCGTGATCAAGAGCGCCGGCATCAAGGGGGAGTGAAGCGAATGTACAGCCTCCACCTGAGCCCGGAGCAGCTGCAAATCCGCGACACGGTCCGCGATTTCGTCGCGCGGGACATCAAGCCGCTGGCGCTTGCGCCGACGCGACTGGAGGCGCCCACGCGGCCGCTCTTGGTGGAGGCGCTGGACAAGGCTTCACACATCGGGCTGCGCACGCTCGCGCTGTCGGAGGGGAAGAGCGGGGCGGGCGCCGACAACCTGACCTGCTGCATCGTTACGGAAGAGTTGGCCGTCGGCGACGCCGATATCGCAGCCGTGCTGGCGCACACTTCGACATTAGCCGGCGCATTGTTTGATAGCCTGATGACGCCGGAACAATGTGCGCGCTTCTTGCCTGCGTTCCTTACCGAGCAGCGCTATCACGTTGCGCTCGCCGAGCATGAAGACGGTCGCGACGCTACTCTCGGCGTCAATTATCACCGCCCGCAGGCAAGCGAGCCGCCGTTTTCGACTGCTGCGGTCCGCACGGGCGATGAGTGGATCATCCAGGGCTGCAAGGACCGCGTTGTCGGGGCATCGATTGCGGCGCTGTTCGCGGTGCGGGCGACTATCGGCAAAGGCCGTGCCACCACGCTGCTCGTCCCGCGCGATGCGCCGGGCTTGACCGTGATGGCAAGCGAGAACAGTCAGCACTGGCAGCACGGCGCCTGCGGCTCGCTCATATTCGATCGTTGCCGCGTTCCGGCGCAGAATCTTCTCGCCGCGGATGCTGCGCTCTTCTCCGATCATGGCCGGCGCATCCCGCAGGAACAGGCGATCACTCTCGGCATCGGACGCGCCGCCTACGAGGCCGCACTCGATTACGCGCAGCTGCGCGTGCAGGGCGGGCGGCCGCTCATCGAGCACCAGGCAATCGGCGCAAAGCTCGCTGAGATCGCGGTCCGGCTCGAAGTCGCGCGCACTGCCATTTGGCAGGCCGCCTGGGCGTCGGATCACCCCGATGCCTTCACCGACGGCAGTCTCCCGGATCTGCCCCTCACCATGATCACCGCCGTATTCGCCTCCGAGGCGATCTACCGCGCCGTAAAGGACGCGGCGGAATGCTTCGGTGCCATGGGAGTGATGCGAGATATGCCGCTGCAGAAATACGTTCAGGATGCGCGCATCTGCCTCCATTCCGGGATGGGGAGCAGCGAAGCGAAATTGCGCATCGCCGAGGCGCTGGCACGCTACCGTCGGCCCCCGAGCGCCGCGGTGCTGGCGGCTGAGTGACGAAGAGGGGGAAACCCATGGATTTTACGCTCAGCAACGAACAGCGCGCCTGGCAGATGACGGCGCGCAAGTTCGCCGAAGAGGAAATCCGCCCGCTCTCGCTCGAGCGCGACGAAATCGCCGATCCGCGTGAGACGTTCGACTGGGAGATCATCAAAAAAGGCTCCAAGCTCGGCTTTCGCACCTTGGCCGTGCCCAAGGAATGGGGCGGGCACGGCACTGATTTTGTCACGCAAGCGCTGGTGATGGCGGAGCTCGCCAAGGCCGACAGCGCCATCTCCAAAACCTTCAGCCAGTGCTGGAAGTGGAGCCATCTGATCGCGGCCGCCTGCAGCGAGGAGCAGAAGCGGCGCTTTCTCAAGCCGTTCCTGGAGGACGACGCTTTCCTGCTCGGCAAAGGCATCAGCGAGCCCAGCGCGGGCTCCGATAACCGGCTACCGCCGGGCGACCCCAAAGCCGGTCTCAAGCTCAAGGCGGAGCGCCAAGGCGATCATTGGATCCTCAACGGCGAGAAATGCTTCATCGCTAATGCCAGCGTCGGCAAGCTGTTCTTTATCGACGCGCGCACCGACCCCAACGCCCCGCTGCGGCAAGGCACCACCATGTTCCTGGTGCCGCGTGACACCCCTGGCTTGCGCATCGGCAAGGTATTCAACAAGAGCGGCTGGCGCTTCTACCAGAACGGCGAAATGATTTTCGAGAATGCACGCGTGCCGCACGCAAACGTGGTCGGCGCGGTGAACGGTTCGGATATGAAGAGCCACGCGGCCGGCGATCGCACGGGCGGAGACCTGTTCGGCGACCTCGAGCTCGCAGCCAACGCGCTCGGGGTCTGCGATGACGCCTGCGGCATGGCGTTGGCGCTGGCGCGCACGAAGACGCAAGGCGGCCGCGTGCTCTTTGAGCAACAGCTGGTCCAACTCAAGCTCAACCGGATGCACCTGCTCACCGAGGCGCTGCGCTCATTCGTGATGCGGGTTGCCTGGGAGCACGACCACAAGGTGCACTCAGCGAACGCCGGGCTTGCCATGAACTTCTCGACCGACGTGATCCAAGAGGTGACCGAGCTCAATCTCGACCTCCACGCCGGCGCCGGCGTCTTCGATCGGCGCGCCGACAAGCTCGCGCGCGACGCCATCATCTGGAGCCATCTCGCCGGCGACAG
>DATFQX010000168.1:0-4570 GCA_035263865.1 Xanthobacteraceae bacterium | reverse complement strand
TTGTCGTCCCACCTCAGGGAGACAGGTCGATGGCCACTACGAGGTGAAGGTGAATGGCGCGTGGGTATCCGTACCTGCCGGCAAAATCCTGAAACAGTCAGCCCCCGACCTTGGATTTCACGTCTGTGCTCCTTTCAAATTTGATGGGCAACCCGACCACCTCTACTGTGTCGTTGTCCCGCCGGAAATCTAGGGTTCGCTGCCGAGGCAGGCGACCATTGGTGTCGCCGCCTGCTGCTGCGCGCGCGCCGCGAGCGGCCACGTCACCGCCGCGCTGCCGAGCAGCGTGATGAACGAGCGCCGGTTCATCATTTGATCACCTCGTCTGCGCGGGCGAGGAGGCTATCCGGCACGGTGAGCCCGAGCGCCTTTGCGGTTTTGAGGTTGATAACGAGTTCGTACCTGGTCGGCGCTTGCACCGCCAGATCGGCAGGCTTCTCGCCTTTGAGGATGCGGTCCACGTATGTGGCCGCACGACGATACTCATCCGACTGGTCAGGGCCATAGGACATCAACCCACCGGCGCTGACGAAATAGCGGAACGGATATACCGAAGGTAGCTTGTACTGAAGCGCAAGCGTGGCGATGGCAACTGGGTGGTTCGCTGCGAACGAACTTGCCGTAGCGATCAATCCGCCATTCGGGCTGGTCGATGTCACTGAAATCAAGAGCGTTCAGTTCGATACCTACCGCTCCCACTGTCTGAATTGCGGCGAACTGGCCAATGCCCGCTGCAATCGTCGGATTGCGCAGTACTGCCGCTCGCGTCACTTGTGGGGCTATTTCTTTGAGCAACTCAAGCCATTTCGCTGCGAGAGCGTACTCGAAGGTGACAAAGCCGGTGGCGTTGCCACCTGGATGAGAAAGAGCTGTGATGAGGCCTGAGCCCACTGGATCGATTACGCCCGTGAACACTATCGGCACCATTCGGCTCGCCTCCTGCAACTGCTTCACGGCAGTTGTAGTCACCGCCAAGATCACGTCAGGGCGGAGGGCCACCAATTCCGTCGCAAATCTGCGATAGTTCTCATACCCACCGGCGGCCCACCGCATCTCAAACTGCACATTACCTCCCTCTGACCAACCTGCCTGCTGCAATATCTGCTTGAAAAGCGTGACGCGGCGCTGCCCCTCGTTATCATCTTCGCCGAAGTTCATCAGCACGCCGATCCGGCGCATCGGTGGTTTCTGCTGCGCGCGCGCCGCGAGCGGCCAAGCTGCCGCGCCGCCGATGAGCGTGATGAATTTGCGCCGCATCATGCCGGACATGGGGACTGCGCTCGGCTACAGAAGACCGCAGCCGCAGCCGAGCGTCCACGACCGCCCGTCCTCGCCTATTACAGTTGGCACGCCCTGGTTGAGGGCGGCGGCGAGGCGGCCTCCGGTTTCGATCGAAGCGCTTTTCGCGTACCCTGGATACCTGCTGATCGGCAGCCAGTCTGGGCTCACTTTAAGTGTGGGCGGAGCAAGCGAGGCGTACCTGCCTTCGCCATAAACCACCTTGCCTCCAACCATTGTGAGTACCGCGGACAGCCGCGAGATTCGGTCCTCAGGCACATTCAGGTAATCGCCATTGAGTATAGCGAGATCGGCCCATTTGCCGACCGAGAGAGTACCCTTCTTGTCCGCCTCGTGGCTCATCCACGCACCTGCGGCGGAATAGGAGCGCAACGCCTCCTCGCGGCCCATAAGGTTGCGATCAGCCGCGTGGCGCAGGCCGCCCTGCGTCTTGCCGGTGACGAGCCACTGGATGCCCACCCACGGATTGTGGCTTGCTGCGCGGTTGCCGTCGGTGCCAAGCGCGAACGGCACTCCCATTTGCTTGATGCGACCAAACGCCGGGGCATCCTCAGCCGCCTCCTTGCCCCATTTGGCGACGTAGGCTTCGCCGTCTGCCGACATTCGATTCTGCAGTCCAAGGCTGCCGCCCAACGCCTGAAGGCGTTCAAGCGTGCGCGCGGTCATGCCCTCGCAGTGCTCAAGCCCCCAACGCAGCTGGTCGACGGGAGTCTCCTTATGCACCTTTTCCACCACGCCGAGGATGCGTTGCGCCGTGAAATCGAACGACGCGTGCATGCGGAACGGCCAGCCCTTCGAGACAACGAAGGTGAGCACCTCGGCCAGCTTTTCCTCCATGATCGGCGGCTGCGGCAGCGGATCTTTGGCGAAATTGGTGACGTCGCCCGCCGCCCACACGGTGTATTCGCCTGCGCCGCACAGGCGGAAATAGTCGTCGCCCTGATAAAGTTTCGCCTGGCTGAGCCAACCTTTGTAATCCTCGATCTCGCGCCCCGGCCGCTGTGCCATCAAGGTGTATCCAATGCGCACCGTCAGCGCCTTGTCGGCAGCGAGTTTGGCGATGGCCTGGTAGTGTTCTGGGTAGTTCTGACCGCCACCGCCCGCATCGATCAAGCTGGTGACGCCGAGCCGGTTGAGCTCACGCATCATATGGCGCGTCGAGATGACCTGATCATCCGCCGACAACTTAGGAATTTTGGCAAACACACCGAGCAGGCTGATCAGGCTTGTGGTCGCAATCAGGAGCCCGGTCGGCTCACCGTTGCCGGCGCGGGCGATCACACCTCCCATTGGATCCGGCGTATCCCGGTTCCAGCCAAGCGCACGCAGCCCCGCCTTGTTGATCAAGGCGCGGTCGTAGAGATGCATGACAAAGCAGGGCACGTCGCCGCAAGCCGCGTTGATGTCGTCCAGCGTCGGCAGGCGCTTTTCTTTGAACTGATAGGGTGTCCAGCCGCCGACCACCTGCACCCAATGCGGAGCAGGCGTGCGCTGCGCCTGCTCCTTGAGCATTCGCAAAGCCAACGCAAGCGAGGGCACCCCATCCCACCGGACCTCCTGCGAATAGGTCAACCCGCCGCGGATAAAATGGGTGTGCGCATCATTCAGGCCGGGCACAATCGTGCGGCCGCCCGCATCGATGATCTTGGTCGACGGTGACTTTAATCGTTCGAGATCACGGCGGGCACCAACCCCAACAACCTTGTCGCCAGCAATCGCGATCGCCTGGGCCCGCGGCGTTTTCTCGTCAAGCGTGATGATTTTCGCGTTCTCAATAATCCAATCGGCCTTTGAGTCCTGGGCCGCAGCCGCAATCGGATCAATTGTTTTCGCCGACGCATACATGCCAACAAGGGCGATCGAACTTGAAACAAAATTCCGCCGCGTGAGGGACGCCGCTGTAAATCCGAATGGTTTCGACCCGCAGAAGAGGCACATAATGACCTCCGCCTATATGCAACCGCTCCTCATTGAATGCCCGGCTGGAATATTAGGTAAGAGGCGGGGCTAACGCCAGAAGGGCCGGCTGCTATCAACTCCAGCTCTCGTCATTGCTATTTTCTAACACGCGCGGACCACCGGCATCGCCGCCTGCTGCGCGCGCGCCGCGAGCGGCCACGCGGCAGCCGCGCCGCCGAGAAGTTTGATGAATGTTCGCCTCCTCACTCGATCACCTCGTCGGCGCGGGCGAGCAGCGTCGGCGGCACCTCGAGACCGAGGGCCTTGGCGGTCTTGAGATTGATGACGAGCTCGATCTTCGTCGGTTGCTCAACCGGCAGCTCTGCGGGTTGTGCACCCTTCAAGATTTTATCCACGTAGATTGCTGCGCGACGGTATTGATCGGGGATGTCGGGCCCGTAGCTCATGAGCCCGCCGTCTTCGACATGCTCGCGATAACCATACATCGCCGGCAAACCTGTTCTTGCCGCGAGGTCGGCAATCTGCCGACGTCTCGAATAAAAGGTTGTGTCAGGCGGCACGAGCAGCGCTTCAACGCGCTCCCTGCCAAGCATCGCGAACGCCGAGTCAACCTTGTCGGGGCTGCCAACCTCCGCTGGCACGAGCAGAATGCCGCTCGCCTCGGCGGCGATTTTGGTCTCACGCAGTTGCGGCACATGCAGCTGGTTGGTTACGTTCACAAGTAACCCCAAGCGGGTGAGGCGGGGCAGCATTTCACGCAGGAAATCGATCTGCTTGGAGGCAAGCATTTCTGCGAAGTTTGCGAGGCCAGTTACATTGCCGCCCGGGTGGGAGAGGCTAGCGATCAATCCGAAGCCCACCGGGTCCGCGCCAGTGGCCATGACGATTGGGATCGTGCTCGTTGCTTTTCGCGCCGCAAGGTGGGCCGGAAGCGGCGTGGACACGATAACGCGTGGATTGAGGCGTACCAACTCGATCGCTAAATCTGGCAAGCGGTCCAGATAACCCTCGGCGAAACGAAATTCGAAGCGGACGTTGCTGCCCTCCACATATCCGAGCCGCCGCATGCCCTCTCGAAAGCTTGCCAGATAGCGCTCCAGCGCCTGCGCAGTTCCGGCGCACAGAACAGCGACCACCGGCATCGCCGCCTGCTGTGCCCGCGCCGCGAGCGGCCATGCCGCCAAGCCGCCGAGCAGCGTGATGAACTCGCGCCGTTGTAGCGGTAGGGACGTGCGTTTCATCGCACGCCCCCCGCACAGATCCGTACGTGCGGCTTTCCCGCATACGGCTCCTGCCTCGGGTGTGTGACGGCACAAGTTGCCGTATACGCGCCAGCGCCTGTGACACGCGA
>DATFQX010000167.1:0-2866 GCA_035263865.1 Xanthobacteraceae bacterium | reverse complement strand
CGGGAAGCAGCTGATAGCGCCCAATCGTCACGGCGCCCTCTTCGTTTGCGAACTTGAAGCTGTTCACGCCGAAGTAGGTGGTCGTCGCGTAGCTCACTGGCGGCGGATCCCGTGCGGTCAAGAACGCCTTCGCGGCTGGGTGCGTCTCCTGGAAGGCCTCGATTGGGGTCGGCGACGGGACCCCTGGCTTGCTGCCGGCAACCGCCAGGAAGAATTGCTGAAACTCCTCGGGGTTCTTCGCCATAAAGCCGTTGTATGAATGGGTGACGAGATCGGTGTCACTGCCGTCGGGAAGACGAAACCTGATGGCTAGGCCACGCGGGGCGGCCTGCGGATCCGCATCGGCGATCTTGGGCATGCCCGTGTTGGCCGAGAAGCGCACCGTGACCGGCACCTCGTGCTTGAAATGCAACGCCTTGCTCACGCTCGCCGCCTCCGCGCTCGGAACGAACTTGCCGAGCAGGACGACGCCCTTGGCGTGGGCAGACCGCTGCGTCGTTTGCTTGCCGAACGCCGCGTTGAGCGCATCGACGAACGATTCGGGGGTCGTGGCCATCGCGGGCTCCTTCCGTGTGTTCATCGCCGTCCTCCGCTGGAACGATCCCTTCCCCCGAGCTACGCGCCGAGGGTCCTGGCGTTCAAGCTCGACCTCGATGCGTTTCTATATCTGCGCCGGAGTTGCCCCTGTCAAACCGAACAGCCTAGCGAGTTGTTCATCTTCCGAGTTTCGGCACCGGACGAGGGGCAGCACGGGCGCGAACGCAGTAGCGGGAAGGTCGGCAAGCGCCGCCGCGGCGGCTCGCACAGGTGCCGCCGGAATCCCTTATGGCACTCGACGAAATGGAAAAGGTTTCGCCATGGCACGCGGTCGCAAATCCGGTGAACGACAAAGGGTGCGACGCGCCCCGCGGAACCGATGGACACCGTAGGACAGCGGCACGCCGATCAAGAAGATCGTCGCATGTTTCACAGCGGTGGCAATCCCAACGACCGAACGCTCTCGCCGCCTGTCAGGGAGCGGTTATGCGCCACAGCAATATCAGGTGCCAAATGTCCGAAATGGGTGTCAGGAGCGGCTAAGCGCAGAGTGAGCATATCGAGTCCGCTTCACCCTCGGAAGCTGACGTAGGAGCGGACATTCCTTAACCGCCGCTTGCCGTAGCAGACATTCGATAGCTATTCGATCACGTCGTCGGGTGTCACCGAAGTACGACTCCGGCGGCGATCAATGGATCAATGGTTAACCACATTGTCGAATGCGACGTCCATGACCCGCTTGGTCTCAGGATCGAATTCGGGACTGTCCAAAAATTGTGTGATGGGCATGACCTGCTCATCGGCCCCGCGAGGATTGCAGCGGCTGGCACAGTACCAGGCCGATGAGCCCGTTCAGGCCGCGATATCGGTAGGCCTGACCTGTTCGATTACAAAGCGATATTTCCGTCCCCGAGTGTCGGTCGCCCACCAACAATCCTGCTCCTCGTCGCAGCCGTAGTCCCCCCAAAGCCGCGACGCATCGAACTCCGCCATCGCAATCGCGTCTTCCCAAAGTTCGAAACATGGCTGTAGAGGGCGGCGTGCGGTGACCTCACCGCTGTCATCGAGCGCCAGGCGAACGATTTGGAACATGCGACGATTCTCGCTTGGGATTAGCTGCCCGTGCGGTACACATCGTCCATTGCAGGAATTTGACAGTGTCCTGCGACCCAAGCGGGTCAGCCATGACGCGACACAAAGGGCCTGACGACCCTGCGCATCTGGGCTTCCGAGCAATCTATGAAAACGGCTAATATGGCTTCCTGTCGGGAGTCATCTGCGGGGAATTCCCGGGTGATGAGATGGCGGCGAAGTCGGGATGCGGCAAATGACGCCCCGCGGCGGCTTGTTGAGGCGGACAACCATCCCGGCTTTTCACAGGAAAAGGAGTCCCTTCGATGTGTGACTATAGTCTGCACCATGTCGCGACCCGGCCTGCCAAAGTTGGGGACAAGCTGGTGGCGACCAAATTCCGTAATTCTATCACGCGAGGGTTCGCGGCGGTCGGCCAGCCGAATGTTGCGGTCTGCCTGCTGCCCGGCACCGAAATTGCGTTCGATCAGAATGTCGAATGCGAGCCGTCATTCGGCATCGGTATCCTGTCAAACAAGAAGATCGGGCAGCGGCTTGCGCGGTTCCGGCAAATCAACAAGGATAACGCGGTGACCCATCACGACGCGTTGGAATTCCCAGACGGGCAGGTAGTGCTGCTCACGCGCCTTTGCGAGGGCCAGCGCGCGACGGTGTTGCAATTGCCGATCGCTGTACATCCTGCGGCCGCGGGAGAGGCAGCGACGCGAGAAGTTCGCGAGCCTTCGCTTTTCGCTTGAACCGGAGGATGCATGACCGAGAGAGCCACCAGCTACGGTGGCTCTTTTCGATATTGCTTACCGTTCTCGACCCGCTTCCTTCGCATCGGACGGCATCTCTATTCGATCACCTCGGCGGCGCGCACGCGCAGCGTCGGGGCGTATGGTCAAAAAATTCAAGCCTGTTGAAAAGACGATGAGTTGTCATTCTCGGCGTAGCCTCGCTGGGCGGCGCTGGCTACGATTTTTTAGGCAATCAATCGCGAATCGGCCGGCGTGGAGGACGAATGGATTGGGCGCGCATCCTGGCCTTCGTCACGGGGATGACGGACCAGGAGCTGCTGGCGCGGAATGAATATCTGGTCGCCGAAAATCGCATACTGAAAGCCAAGTTGAAAGGGCGGCTAAAGCTCTCGGACGCCGAGCGAGCCACGCTCGGCGAGATCGGTCATCGGTTGGGCCGCAAGGTTCTCGGCGAGGTGGCCAATACGGCGCGACCGGACACCATCCTGGCCTGGTAC
>DATFQX010000166.1:0-4749 GCA_035263865.1 Xanthobacteraceae bacterium | reverse complement strand
GACCGGCGGGCTGGGAATACCTTCGGCAGCGTAGTCCGCAGTATGACTCACCTGCTTTGTTTGCATGACGCGGGCAAGGTGGCTACCTGCTAGCGGTCGAAATGGCCCACGCTGCCGAACTAATTCGGCAAATGCAGGCGGCGCACCGACTTCGGCCGCGTCACGGAAGCCGTTACCCTCGCACAAATAAAGGTTGCCGAACTTAGCCCCGCAGAGACGAACGGCATTCTCCAAGATTGCCTCGAAGACAGGTTTCAAATCTCCGGGGGAGGAGCTGATGACTTCGAGCACCTTGGAGGTCGCCGTCTGCTGCTACAACGACTCGCTCAGATCGCTCGTGCGCTGGCGCAGCTCGTTGAGCAGCCGGGCGTTCTCGATGGCGATGACCGCCTGCTTGGCGAAGTTGCTGACTAGCTCGATCTGTTTGTCGGTGAAAGGCCGCACCTCTAGGCGGTAGATGCCGATCGCGCCGATCAGGCGGCCCTCTTTGAGCATCGGAACGACTAGAAGGGTGCGAGCGCCGAGTAGCTCGACGCCTGCGACGCGCAGTGGATCGCGATCGGTGTACGCCTGTTCGGCCGAAATGTCGGCAATGTGAATTACCTGCTTGGTTGCGGCAACACGACCGTAGGACGTTGCTGGACCGGCGCGAAACACCGGTTCCCGCCGTCGCAGCTCCGCATACGCTGCGGGCGTATTGTGCAGCGCGCCGATTCGATACATTTCTCCGTCGTAAAGATAGAGCGAGCCAAAGTTGGCCTCGCAGAGGCGCACGGCGTTTTCGAGCAGGGCCTGAAACACCGGTTGGAGCTCACCCGGCGAGCTGCTGATAACTTGCAGCACCTCGGACATCGCGGTCTGCTGCTCCAGCGCCTTGGAAAGGTGCCCCCGCGCCTCCGCGAGTTCACGGGTGCGTGCTTCGAGTTGCTTTTTCAACTCGATCAGTGAATTGGGCTCGTTGCTAACGTGCGCTCTCGCCTTCGTTCCGGTTGAACGAAGCTTGCGGCCGCGTGTTGGGCTATTTGCGCCTTTGAGAGACAAGGTCACCTCGTCGGCACAGCCACTGGCCCCCCTCCGGTCGGCCCAGCCAAGGATCGAGCCTATCAATCCTAACAGAACCGCGCGATGAACTCGCACCGTTTCATTCGATCACCTCGTCGGCGCGAGCGAGCAGCATTGGTGGCACTTCGAGGCCGAGCGCCTTGGCGGTCTTGAGGTTTATGACGAGTTCGTACCTGGTCGGCGCCTGCACAGGCAGATCGGCAGGCTTCTCGCCTTTGAGGATGCGGTCGACGTATCCGGCCGCCAGGCGCACCTGATCGACGGCATCATACCCATAGGAGATCAGACCGCCGGCGAGAACGAGGGATCGCCGGGGATAGACCGCTGGCAATTTGTGCCGCGCCGCCAGCGTGAGAATGAGCGCGCTGTGAACCAACGACAACGCGCTCGCCGTAACGACCAGACCGCCATTCGGCGACTGCGCGAAGCTCGTAACGACCCGCTCGATCTCGCCAACATCGCGCAGATTAACCGGGCGCACATCAAGCCCGATCGATGACGCCACGGACTGGATGACGGCAAATTGGCTGACCCCAGCGGTGATGACGGGATCCCGCAGGACCGCTGCTCGCGTTACGCCTGGCGCGATCGCTTTGAGTAGCTCCAGCCATTTCCCGCTCAAGCTGTACTCAAACTGGATGAAGCCGGTGGCGTTGCCGCCCGGCTGCGCCATGCTCTCAACAAAGCCGGCACCGACAGGGTCGACGACAGCCACGAATACGATCGGCAGCGTGCGCGTCGCCTGCAACAACGGTGCCAGTACTGAGGCACCCGAAGCCAGGATCACATCCGGTGCGAGCGACACCAGTTCCGCTGCGTACTTACGAACGTTGGCAGCATTGCCTAATCCGTAGCGATAATCGATCCGCACGTTGTCGCCGTTGGTCCAACCCAATTGCTGTAAGGTCTGTGCGAACGCCGCATTGCGTTCCTGTGTATCAGCAGCGCTTTCAATCGCACCGCCCGCCAGCACGCCGATGCGCCGCATGCGCTCGCCCTGCTGCTGCGCGTGCGCAGCGAGCGGCCAGGCTGCCGTGCCGCCGAGAAGCGTGATGAACTCCCGACGTTTCACTGCTAATGGCTCCCGTGCTTCGACGGAAAGATAGCACACTTGGTACGGCAGGAGACTGCTGCACTGCGGGATTTCTATCCGGCCTATGACCGCTGTGGGTCATGCGCGACTGAGGCGGTCGAAGCTACACCCTGGTGCATGTCCGCTTCGCCCTAGCGGACTATTAGCAGACCATCTCAGCAGGTCCGCTCTGTGCCGATACTGTTGCAAAAGTCGCCAAGCAGGCTCTGTGAAATAGAAATTTGTAACAATCGAATCGGAGCGTCGGTTGTTTTGAATCGTTGTTGCTCGTTCATGCCCGATCTTGAATCGCGTTGTTACCATCGCCAACCGTGGCGTCCCGGTCCGAGAGCATCCAGACGAGCCTTCTGCTGGTTATCGAGCGATGCATAGAACGTATCGTAGGCCGGCCGAACGATCGGCTCCTGCCATGGCGCCCGGTATCAAGACCAGATTCGCCAAAGGCGCAGCTCGATTCGAAGTGCTCGTCTGCTGCGCGACCGACGGGTCTATCTGAATAGAAGCTATCAGCAATATTGCCGACGCCAGCACTAGACTGAGTCTCTTCATTGCGTTGCTCCGGTGAGAACCAGGATGCCAATGGGTCGTCTCGTGTTGCGCACCCGGCAGCGGTGGACGTTGATCTGCATCAAACATGCCGTGGTGTCTGCAGCCTACTTGGGTGCCCCCATTTTGAGTAGAGCAATCGCGCCCTACGGTCTAAAACACGGAAAATGCCCCACGATCCGTCATCGTTCGCTTCGATCCGCAGCCAGCAGCGAGGCGGGTGCTCAGCCCGAACTGAAGACCGAGGGTTACAATGAGCTACCCCGATCACGGTCGAGAAGGAGATATACCTCATAGATGATCAAGTGATCCTGAACCTCACAGTGGCACTCGGGATAGGCCTGTTGATTGGCGCTGAACGGGAGCGCCGCAAAGGCGAGGGCCCGACGCGTTCACCCGCAGGCATCCGCACGTTCACCGTTGCATCGCTCGCTGGTGCCATCGGCGTTATCGTTGGCGGCCAGCTGTTGCTGGCAATTGCGACTGCAGGCGT
The DNA here is from genome assembly GCA_035263865.1 of Xanthobacteraceae bacterium. Classification (GTDB taxonomy): domain Bacteria; phylum Pseudomonadota; class Alphaproteobacteria; order Rhizobiales; family Xanthobacteraceae; genus VAZQ01. The sequence goes on along the minus strand of DATFQX010000166.1, from coordinate 1,555 downwards.
CATCCTGTTGACTGCAGCGGCCTATTGGCGGGGGCACGAGGCCGATCCCGGCCTGACAACCGAAATCGCACTGATCGGCACCACCTTGCTCGGCGGGCTTTCGATGCAAAAGCCGGCGCTTGCTGCCGGCGTGGCGGTCACGATTGCCATTCTGCTGGCCGTCCGGTCGCGGCTCCATCACTTAGTGCGCTCGGTACTTACCGAGGATGAACTCAATGACGGTTTGATATTGGCCGGGGCGACACTTGTCGTACTGCCGCTCCTTCCGGATCGTTCGATGGGCCCCTATGGCGCGCTCAACCCGCACGCGATTTGGCTCCTGGTAATTCTCGTCATGGCCATTAGCGCCGCCGGCTATCTCGCAGTCCGCATACTCGGAGCCCGGTTCGGTCTCCCCCTCGCCGGGCTGGCATCGGGCTTCATCTCAAGCACGGCGACAATCGGTGCAATGGGTGCGCGAGCTGCGAAGAGGACGGACATTCTTGCGGCTGCTGTTGCGGCCGCGGTGTTGTCGACGGTCGCAACAATCATCCAGATGGCGCTTGTTATTGCCGCGACAAGTATGGCGACGCTTCAATTCCTTTCGGCTTCACTGACCTTCGCCGGCTTGGCTGCTGTCCTCTATGGAACCGTCTTTACGGTCCGGGCCATCCGGCACCAGGCTGAGGGAGAAGCACAAAGCGGCCGCGCCATTAGTTTCGGGACGGCTGTGACATTTGCTTTGACGCTTTCCGGCATTCTTGTCGCGTCGGCAGCACTCAGGGAATGGTTTGGTGAGACAGGAGTCGTCGTGGCCGCCGCGTTGGTCGGCTTCGTCGACACGCATTCAGCCGCAATCGCGATCGCCTCACTCGTCGCCTCGGGGAAAATGAGCGCGGCTGACGCTGTCGCCCCAATTCTCGCGGGACTTTCGACCAACACGATCAGTAAGGTGATCCTCGCCAGCACCAGCGGCGGACGAGCTTTCGCTCTCTGTGTGATACCGGGATTAATCGCCGTCGCGCTGGCAGCCTGGGCTGGCGCGCTGAACATTCTAATCTCAGGCTAAGAATGAGTTTTAGCAAGGCGCCGCTCTGGTTGCCGTGCGCCGCGATCATGGGGTCTTCGAAAAAAATCTACCCGCCTCCCGGCCGGTCGTATTGAGTGCGGGGGCTATCCGAGGCCGGCCGAGTCGCTTCCCCTCAATCCTGGCCCGCGCAAGCCCGGCACGGGCTCGTTCCTGAATGATGGCCCGCTCGAACTCGGCGAACACGCCCATCATCTGGAACTGCCTGCCGGTGTCCTAGTGTCGAGGCCCTATTGGTGCAGGAACAGGTCGACGCAGAGCTCGTGAAGCTCGGAGAGGAATGCGACAAGGTCCTTGAGACTGCGCCCGAGCCGGTGCACCGACCACACTATGACCATATCAAACTGGCGACTTGGTGGCGTCGCGGCAGAGCGCATCGAACGCGGGCCGTTGCGACCAAAAGTGACGGCCACCAAGCGGTAGATACAGCTTGCGCACCTTTCTGTTCAGACGCGGACTCCCGCTCGACCGTGTCGGCAGCTTCAATTG
>DATFQX010000165.1:0-4231 GCA_035263865.1 Xanthobacteraceae bacterium | reverse complement strand
ACTCGAGGTTGGCAGCGTTGACGAAGGCTTTCCCGAACCCGGTTGAACCTCGATAGTTCACACTGAGCACCGCGTAGCCCCGGTTGGCGAGCCATTGGTGATCGGGGTACAGCGCCCATACGTCCCGGGTCCAGGGCCCGCCGTGTACGAGCAGCACCATCGGCAGCCGCTGCGCCGGCCGCGCGTCGCGCGGACGGGACAGATAGCAGACGAGTTCGAGTCCGTCGCGGGCGCGAACGATGACGGGCTCCATCATCGCAAGCGGCGCTCCCTCCAATGCGGGCATCGACGAAAAGAGGCGCCGAGCCTGCCTCGCGTTGCGATCGTAATGGAAGTAATCCAAGGGTGCGTTGTCATGCACATAGGCTACAATCCAGTGCCGCCGGTCCTGCGACATGCTGGTGATCATGAGATCACCCGATGATTGGCGCGTGAGGTAGTTGAAATCTTGCTCGTAGTCCGGGTCCAGCACCTCCCACTGGATACGCTCGAATGTGCGTGCTGCCGCGACCGGGCGCTCGGTTATGGGATCGAGTAAGAGATAGGTGAAATCGGCTCGGGGATCTTCCGCGAGGATCCGCGTCGCGCCACTTTCAAGGTCATGCGCGACCGCCGCGGCGGTATCGCGACCCCGGCTATTCAGCCAATACAATTCGCCGCCGTCGGCGCTGAATTCTATGGCGCGGGTCGCCGCCGTATCGTCCGCGCTGATTCTGGTGAAGCGGTCCCATTCACCGTCTGTGCCGCGCTGCAGGTACTCGACATCGCCGTTCTCGTTATGGCGAACAGCGTAGCGCACACGGAACTGTTGATCGGTGAAGTGCGAGGTGAAACCCTCGTTGGCTTGGAGCAAAGCGCTTTCCCCGGTCGCGACATCTACACGATAGACATCGAAGTAACGCTTATCGCGCTCGTTGTGGGCAATAAGCAGCTTGCTGGGAAAGTGGCGCGAACTCTGCTGAACGTAGCATCTCACCCCGGGTCCCGGAGTGAGCGACCTGATTTCGGTAGTTCGGAGATCGACTCGCCAGGCGCGCCAGTTCTCGTCGCCAGCCTGCTCGCGGAAGAATACGATGTGCCGATTGTCGTGCATCCATACGATCGAGGAGCCGAGATTCCGGTCGGTCACCGCGGTGACGGGACGCGCAATGTCGATCTGGTCGATGGGGGCAACCCAAAGATTGAGCACGCCATCTACCGGCGCGAGGAAGGCAATCCGCGTGCCATCCGGACTTATGCGCACGACGCACCGTTCGGGATTTCCGAAGATTACGCGGCGCGGAAGCAACCCAGAGCCTTTAAGCATGGCGGCGTGACGGTGCTGTTCGGGCATGAGCTTCGTGGCGTCAAACGACTCCATGAGCGTCATGGTAGTTATGCCCCCTCGTAGCGGCAATGTACCTGCAGTCGAGTACTCTGCGAGCGAGATATATCACCTGTCGATTTCGCGAAAATTTACGCGGCCGAGCACGGCCGGAATGACACGCAAGCGTCAACAGACCAAAGAGAACATTTTGGCCGAACCGATGCATGTGTTGCCAAGGTGAAAGTTTAGCCGTGTCGCGAATGACTTCGAATCCATGGCGCGCGGCGATGCGCTGAAGCGAGTCGAGATTTGTAATCGCGCGGATGATGTTTATGTCAGAGAGTTGTCAGAAATTGCACTAATCCGCGAAGGGACTTTGCGACGCTGCGGTTGAAGCGACATCCCCACGCCAGGGAATAGCCTGCGACAGGTTTGACGGGGATGTGCTCATTCCAGAAGTGGAGGTCGATCACTCGGTCACCAGCGCGACCGAACGTTCCGTCGGAAAGCAGCACATCACTGGACAGTCGGCTGAGCTGCGCCCGAAGAATGCAGTCTGGCTGGTGGCAGTACTCGAACACGCCCTCCCGCCTTCGCAGCCACCTATCGAGGGCAAAGACCAACTCCGCCCAAGGCGGCCGCGTGTGGCGGTTTGCTCCAGGTCGATTCTCAATGCGACCCGAGGAACATACCCGAAGCGCCCACGGGTGGTTCCAGCGGTTGAACATCGTCAGATGGCATCGGGATAAAATTGCCATACCGGCCCCCTTGAAGTGAGTCACTGTCCGTCGGTATGCGAGCAACACGGCTGCGCTTGAGCATTCCGCTCTCTCCTTGGAGAGCGGATTCAACGCAATGCGGTCAGGCCGACATGACCAATCCCGCAATAGGCTTCACATCGTCGCTGCCGGGGAACACATCGGCTGCGAGCGCGCGCTCATCCGCCCGAAGATGATCCTTCAGCAATCCTTTGAGCACGGCGCGCACATCGATGGTCGGCTTGAGGTCGCGGTTCTCCAACAAGTTCGCCGCCTTCAGCCCAGGCCAGTCGGCGATCACGCGGCCGCCTTTGAGCGCGCCGCCGGCGAGCAGCATGACGGTGGCGGTGCCGTGGTCGGTGCCATTCGTACCGTTGATGCGCGCCGTGCGGCCGAACTCGGTGACGAGCACCACCACGGTCTCGCCCCACGCCGGTCCCATGTTTTCCTGGACGGCGGCGAGAGTCCCATCGAGCGCGCCCAGCAGTTGCGCCAGCCAGCCAGTTGCGATGCCTTCATTGTAGTGCGTGTCCCAACCGCCAAGCGCGAGCGCGCCGACGCGCGGACCGTCGGGCTGCGCCAGGAACTTTGCGGCGGTGCCGACGGCGTCGGAGAAATAGGCACGCAGCTGAGCGAGGTCGGGGCTGGCAATCTGGCCGCCCGGCCTTTGCTCCATGCTGCCGGCCGGCGCAATCGTCGTGAGCTTCGTGCGGCCTTCCAGCACGCGCGCGAAGTTGACGTCGGTGTGCCGATAGAGCTCCAATAATCGCAGGATCGTGTCGTCGCTTGCCGGCAGAACTCGCCGCGGCCACCATGCCAGCACCGGCGCTGGTCCACGAACAACCAATGGCGCCACCGGTCCGACCGCGAAGGCGCTGCCGCCGTTCGGGCCGACGCGGCCTTCGGGCGCAAGGCCCACGAGTAAACGGTTGAGCCACCCGGTATAGGTCGCGCCCGGCTTTTCAACGCCGCTCTCGAGTACGTCCTGACCGTCGAAATGCGAGCGCTCGCGATAGGGCGTGGCAGCGGCGTGGACGACGATCGCCTCGTTCGCTTTGAACATGCGGTGCAGATTCGGCATCGCCGGATTGAGCGCGAAGAAATCGTCGAGCTTGAGTGCTGGTATCTTGCCGTCGAGCGTCAGCGCATTGTCGCCGCGCAGCGAAACCCAATCCGGATCTCCAACCGGAGCCGCCGCCGCGAGCCCGTCGAGCGCACCGCGCAGCACGATCGTGAGAAAGCGCGGGTCGCGTCCTTCGGCACGCGCGAGCTTCGGCAGATGCGCCCAGGCGAACAGCATGCCCGAGGCGAGCAGCAATTCCCGGCGTGATGGTGCGTGCAGTCTGGTCATGATTTATCTCCGCAGGAACTCTGGCGCCATCAGCAGCAGGGTGAGCGCCTGCGCGCGGCTTTCCGCGCGAGCGACGGTGTTGCGGGTCTCCGCCGACGCCAGCGGGCCGAGCCCCGCCTCGACAAGCGCGACCGGATCCAACCGGTCAGCCACGCGGCCGGCGAAATTGCTGGCTATGTCGACGCGTTGCGACAGGCCATCGGTCCATGTCGACTCGTTATCGGGGAAGCCGTTTGGGGCCGGCGGGCGCCACAGCGGCTCGCCGAGCAACGCCTGCCCCGACATGACACGGCCAACCACCCATGGCGCGCCCGTGAGGCGCAGCGCGGACACCATCCATTCGGATGGGCGCTTGAGCTTCGTGCGCTGCGGCGTCCACGACTCCTCCGCCGTGACCAGCGCCTTGGCAACCTCCTTGAGGTCGCCGTCGCTATCCTTGAAATTTTTTTCAAGCTTGGCGACCAAGGTGGGCGGCGGCTCGTCGGCCACGAAATGCCGCGCGAGCTTTTGGGCGATGTGCCGCGCCGTCGCCGGATGGCGCGCGAGATCGGCAAGCGCGGCGCGGCCCTGATCGACGCCAGTGTCGGGATAGCGCTTGCCAAGCACGACCTGCTCGCCCGGCTCATGAAAGCGCTTGAAGAAAACAAATTCGCCGCCGTGGCCGGGCACGCCTGTGTTGAGGAAGGTCCAGCCGGTGAGCACATTCGCAAGACTCGTGACATCGGCCTGCGAATAGCCGCTGCGGACGCCGAGCGTGTGCAGTTCGAGAATCTCGCGGGCGAGGTTCTCGTTCAAACTCTTGTCACGATTGATGCC
>DATFQX010000164.1:0-29689 GCA_035263865.1 Xanthobacteraceae bacterium | reverse complement strand
AGGTTTTGGGGGTCGAGCGGGTTGGGATTGAGGACGACTTTTTTGAGTTGGGTGGACACTCGCTGCTTGCGACGCGTCTGATCAGCCGGATCCGATCGAGCCTTGGTGTTGAGGTTTCGATCCGCAGCCTGTTTGAAGCGCCGAGCGTTTCAGCCTTGGTCAAGCATCTCGGCGACGGGCGCCCAATCCGGTCCGATCTTGACCCTCTCCTGCCAATCAGACCACATGGAAAGATGCAGCCGTTGTTCTGCATCCATCATGCGGGAGGGTTCAGCTGGCCGTACTCGAGACTCATTACCCACCTTCCTTCGGATTATCCAATTTATGGGCTACAGGCGCGCAATCTTACTGAGCCAAAGTTGCTGCCCGACAGTATTGAGGACGTCGCTCTAGATTATCTGAGGCTTATTCGTGAGATCCAACCCCGTGGACCGTACAATCTGCTCGGCTGGTCGTTTGGCGGTCTAGTGGCTCACGCCATTGCCACTCGCCTCCAGTCCACAGACGAAAAGGTTGAACTGCTCGCGCTTCTCGATAGCTATCCCAGCAATTGTGAAGAACTCCCGCATCGCCAGCAGCGCCATAAAGAAGTTCTCTTCGCCGGCGCGGCCGATCCGATACGTAATATGGTCGACACCTTGCGCCATGACGAACATCTCCTCTCCATGCTGAAGGAACACCACTATGAAGCTATCATGGAGGGATACGATAACAGCGTTCGTCTGATGAGGAGATTCTTGCCACAGCAATTTCGTGGCGATATCTTGCTTTTCATGGCCGCGCAAGGCGAAGCGAAACCACCGCACGATGTATGGGCGCCTTATGTCGGCGGGAAGATTAAAGTCCATCGCATCGACTGTACCCACGAGGCAATGATGGATCCCCTACCCGCTGCGAGCATTGGACGCGTACTTGCGGCCGAGCTAAGACGTCGGAGGACAATGACACTCCACGTAAAAAGGAGGACATCGTGACTAATCCATTTGAAGATGAAAACGGCATCTATCATGTGTTGATCAATGAAGAAGGACAGTACTCCCTTTGGCCAAGCTTCGTGGATGTTCCCAACGGTTGGACCATCATTCATAAATCCGACAGTCGTGCTGCTTGCCTAGAGTTAATAAACCGAAACTGGACCGATATGCGCCCAAAGAGCCTAATCAAGAGCATGGAGGAGTCGTCGGAGAACGAAACAAAAGATAAGCCGTCTGATCGGTCGTTGCATTAAAGTCAAACCTGCAGTGGTCTCGCAAAGGGGGGCGAATATTATTAGGGTCTGGACTCACAGCTTGATCCAATAGAGTGCGCCGATGAGGGTCGCGGCGGCAAGGAAATTTCGAGCGAGTTTGTCGTAGCGGGTGGCGATGCGCCGCCAATCCTTGATGCGACAGAAGAAGTTTTCGATTTTGTGCCGCTGCCGATAGAAACGCTTCGCTGAGATCGAATCGCATGACCCACCTCCGCCCGCGGTGAATCACGATGCGGGTTGCTTTTCAGTAAATTATGCGGGTACAGACCCTAGTTCTTTTTAGGCGGGCGAAAATCATTCAAGGTCGCTCCGCTTTCGAAGTGCTCGATGAAAACCCGCCCAATGCTCCGGGTGCAGGCGATCGCAGAGATGGTGGACACGACAGTTCCTAGCAGGACACCGGCTGGCACGGCGTAGAACAGGGTCGAAGTCGTGACAACTGCGAATCCGGTAGGTGTGGCGCCTCCAACCAGCCCTGCGACTATGGCGCGAGCTCGATCGCGTTCGAAAGGAACGCCATACAGGTTGCTCAGCATCTTCACCATGCGGATAATTATCGTCGTAATGCCGGCGGCACTCGCGATTGGCAGCGGGACGATTCCGCCGAATGCCGAATACGCGGCATGACGATCCACGATCGCACGTGCTTGCGCTAATCGCTTCGTGGCGTCCATTTTGGCGGAGATCGAGGCTGCGCGATCGAGGGCTACCGTGTCGGAGACTGAAAACGGCCCGGTCCTCTCGATAACCTGTGCCGCCGGGTCTGGCGCGGCACTTGCTCCGCTGGATGGTTCGTTCGAAGCCATCACGCTCATCGGCGTCCGGCGCCACTCAGTGCCGTTCCCGGCCGCGGCTTCGCGCAGGCCGTCCATCGTATGCCTGATTGCGCTGGGAAGCTTTTTTCTCACGCTCATGCCGCCTGTTTAATGGCGAGAATATTGTCGACCTCAGCAGCGATCGCTGCGATGTCGCGCGCGGCGGCTCCTGCACCGTCCATAAGGCTTGGCGTCGCGCCCCAGAGGGCCGCTTCCGCATAGATAACGCGGTTGGTCATCTCACTTTCGAGTAGGGGGAAGCCGGCCGCGCTGAGCTCGGAACGAATGTGTTTGGCAATCACGGAATCGCGTGTCGTCTGGGTCAATAGGCAGCGGAAGACGGGCCGTCGGTCCCCAGCGCTATTAGTGAGCATGTTGAGGGTATCGATCATGCGATCAACGTCGAACGGAGAGGCCTTGACGGGCACGAGTACAAAATCGCTTGCGGCGAGGCATTTGGTTGTCGTTTCCGAACGAAATCCTGGCGTATCGATAATCACTAGGCCGCCACCGGCAGAAACCCGGCGGGCCGCGTCGCAGGCGTATTCAGTCGCATCCTCAACCACGGGCACGCCAGCGAGCGCCCGGTCACGCGCAGCGAGCCGGGCGATCGAGCGCTGTGGATCGGCATCGACGATTGTCGGATGACGTCCCTCAATGTGCCAATGTACAGCAAGGCAACTTGCAAGCGTACTTTTGCCGCTGCCGCCCTTCATCGTAGCTACTGTGATGATCGTGCTCATCATCGTCCGGCCCCTGCCGCAAAAGCGACGAATCATCCGAATCAATGTTATCGTTTTCTCGGCGAACTGCCTACCGTTTGAGCGCGGCCGGCGATAAATCTCGATGCTTTGCGAGTAACAGGGTCAAGTACACGAAATCAGCGATGAACTACGGCCTGGCCGGGTTCATTCAATTCGATTTCATCCGGCCGCCTTGCGCAGAAGCTGGCCAACAGCTGACAGGACCGAATCTATGCGGTGCCGGTCGGAGTCGCTCGGAATACCGAACCGCAACCAGGTAGGCTCTTCGCGGAAGAGCCTAACGATTATCCCCTTGGCTCCAAGATGCTGAAATATCTGACGTGCGTCGCGCGCGCGAACCAGCCGGAATAATGATGTGCCGCCGGCAATCTCGATACCTGCACTTTTTATTGACCGGTCGAAGTTCTCCGCAGCGCGCAGCAGTCGGACGCGAGTGGCGTCAATCCAGGCAGCGTCTGCAAGGGCTCGTTCGGCGATCGCGATCGCTGGGCCAGATACGCCCCACGGCCCTATGGCGCGCTTGAGCTTTGCTATTAGAGCGGGCGCAGCAAGCGCGAATCCTAGCCTCAGTCCTGGCAGCCCAAAGAACTTTCCAAAGGATCGGAGCACGACAATGTTTTCGCGCTCTGTCTCCCCCGCCAAGCTGGCTTCTGGCGGCCCGACATCCATGAAGGCTTCGTCGACGACGAGAAGACCACCGCGGGCGCTCAATTCGTTGCACAGTGCCAGGAGCTTTTCTTTGCTAATAACTCGTCCGTCAGGATTGTTCGGATTGACCACAACTGCGAGGTTGGCTCCATGCAGTTCGTCGATCTGTCTCGCATTCAACACGGCATGTCCCGCGTGTGCGGCGGCGTGCGCATGCTCGGAATAAGTTGGGCCGAGAATGACTGCGCGACCCGGAGGCGCCAACGCGGTCACGAGGGGCAATAGGAGCTGGCTGCCGGGTGCGCATACCACATGCGTCGCCGATGGCGCCCCGTAAGCTTGGGCCGCGATTGCGGAAAGGCGCCATTGCGCCCCAGGATCAGGTAATCGTGCGAACACATCCCGGCCGAGCGGAGGCAGGGGGTAAGGATCAGGGTTGATTCCCGTTGACAGGTCGATGAAAGGTTGCGGCGCCTCGGGGAACAGCTGACGCGCTCTGGCGAGGTCGCCGCCGTGCTCGAGAAGCGCATCCGGGCGGGAGATCATGGCTGTCGTGCTCACCGCTTTGGCCGTCCTGATCGAGATCACCGCTGGTTATCCGCATTGGCTGTTGCGATCAATCGGCCACCCGGTGATTTGGATGGGCCGCCTGATCGCGACATTCGAGCGCCGCTGGAACAATGGGAGTGCAGGTCCCGGCCTGAGGCAGATATTTGGGGTTATTACAGTTTTGCTCCTCGTTGCCATCGTGGCTACGGCAGCCCTTATCATCGAGCGCGGACTTCTAATCCTACCATTTGGTATGATCGGTGCCGGCATTCTCGCCAGCACGTTAATCGCCCAGCGAAGCCTGTACCAACACGTGGCGCGCGTTGCCGATGCGCTCGAGAACGAAGGCGCTCGCAGCGCCCAAGAAGCAGTGTCGCACCTTGTTGGCCGCGATACTCAGAGCCTCGACGAAGCAGGTGTCGCTCGCGCTGCCATCGAGAGCCTGGCAGAGAATTTTTCCGATGGGGTAGTGGCGCCTGTCTTCTGGATGATCATCGCGGGACTGCCAGGCGCTGCAACTTACAAGGCGATTAGCACGGCTGATAGCATGATTGGGCATCACAGCCCGCGCTATCAGGCCTTCGGCTGGGCTGCCGCCCGCCTCGACGATTTGGTGAACCTGCCGGCATCGCGGCTCGCGGCCCTGCTTATCATCGCTGCTGGGGCCGTCACACAAGGCGCTTCGGCACCAGCGGCGTGGCGCGCGATGCACCGGGATGCTCGTCATCACCGCTCGCCGAACGCGGGCTATCCTGAAGCGGCAATGGCAGGTGCTCTTGGTCTTTCGCTGGCAGGGCCGCGCGCCTACGGCGGGATCGTGATCAACGATGCGTTCATGGGGGATGGGCGCCGTGCGGCCAAAACGACGGATATTCGGGCTGCGCTCGCACTATACCGTTGCGCCGACGCAATCTTAGTCGGATGCATTGTTTTCACGGCCGCTGTTCTCATCGCGATAGGCTGAGCAGGCGATCGATATTGACGTGAGCGGCGATATGGTCCGCCAACTGGTTCAGCGTTTGGTCAACGAGCGCATCATAGGAAACCGCTACCTGGCCTGCTGCAAAGCGTTCGAGCCACGCAGAGCGTTGCCGATCTTCTGCAAACAGTCCGTGGATGTAGGTTCCCATGATCCGCCCGTCAGCCGACACCGCCCCCTCGGAGGATCCGTCGGAGAGACGAGCGAAAGCCCTCGTGCGGTCACGCCCTTCGGTCAGGCCCATATGCATTTCATAGCCCGAGAAAGGCGTGCCATCGCTCGTCATCCCATAGACGGGCTGCAGGCGCTTCTCCGCCGTCAAGACCGTCTCGACATCGAGTAGACCTAGGCCATCGGCAACACTAACAGGTCCTTCGAGTCCGAGTGGGTCCGATATCGTCCGTCCCAGCATCTGATAACCGGCGCACAGTCCCAAAACGCTGCCGCCGCGCCGCACATGCGCGGCAATGTCAATGTGCAAACCTGTGTCGCGAAGCGCAGACAAATCGGAAATCGTTGCCTTCGCGCCAAGCAGGATAACGAGATCGGTGTCGCCAGGAACCGCGTCGCCGGGACGAAGCCGGATTAGATCTACCGCCGGCTCCGCCTCCAACGGGTCGAGATCGTCGAAGTTGGCCACGTGCGGCAGGATTGGGACCGCGATCCTGATTCGTGCCTTTGGCTTTGTAATTAGGCTGCCCTCGAGTGCCAGAGCGTCTTCCGCCGGAAGGAGTCGGGCGCCGGGAAAGAAGGGTAAAATGCCAAGCGGCTCCCATCCCGTCAGCCGCGCGATCGTCGCCATTCCGTCCGCGAACAGCTGTGGCTCACCGCGAAATTTGTTGACGAGAAAACCGCGAATTTGCGCCGCGTCGGCTGAATCAATGACGGTCTTGGTTCCGACCAGACTAGCAATGACGCCGCCCCGATCGATGTCCCCGATCAGCACAACGGGCAGATCGGCCGCGCGCGCGAATCCCATATTGGCGATATCATGTTCGCGCAGGTTCACTTCCGACGCGCTGCCGGCGCCTTCGACGAGCACGATGTCGGCTTCCCTTTTCAGGCGGGCATAGCTATCGAGCACGAACCGGGCCAGATTCGGCTTCATGCGCTGATAAGCAGCGGCGTTCGCCGTTCCGTGAACGCAACCCTGTACTACGACTTGTGCGCCCACCTCACTCTGTGGCTTAAGCAGCACTGGATTCATATGCACGCTCGGCGGAGTGCGTGCCGCTCGTGCCTGGAGAGCCTGCGCTCGGCCAATCTCGCCGCCGTCGACAGTCACCGCCGCGTTGTTGGACATGTTTTGCGGCTTGAATGGCCGGACGTTGAAGCCCCGATTTGCCAGGGCCCGCGCCATGCCGGTGACGATGAGCGATTTGCCCACATCGGATGCCGTGCCCTGGAACATCAGTGCGCGGGCGGTCAAGGTCAGAACTCGATGCCAGGCTGAGCCTTCACGCCGGCGGTGAAATGATGTTTCACGAGCGTCATCTCAGTCACGAGATCGGCCGCGGCGATGAGTTCCGGCTTGGCGTTGCGGCCGGTGGCTACGACGTGAAGCCCGGGCCTGCGGCTGCTCAATGCGGTGATGACAGAACGGAGGTCGAGGTAAGCATAGCGTAGCGCGATATTGATTTCGTCGAGGATCACGAGGCTAAAGGTTGGATCGTCCATGAGTTCAAGCGCCTTAGCCCAAGCCCGCTCTGCGGCGGCGATGTCGCGCTTGAGATCTTGCGTTTCCCACGTGAAGCCTTCGCCCATCGTGTGCCATGAGATCTGGTCTGCAAATACGGCAAGAGCGTCGCGCTCCGCGGAGTGCCAAGCTCCTTTGATGAATTGAACGATGCCCACTCGATGGCCGCGACCGAGCATGCGCAACGCGAGCCCGAAAGCGGCGGTGGATTTGCCTTTGCCCATCCCCGTATGGACGATGAGAAGACCCTTCTCGACCGTCTTTCCGGCGACCTCTGCGTCCTGCACGAGTTTACGCTTCGCCATCTTCGCGCGATGACGCTCGACCTCATGCTCGTCGATTGGGCTGCTCATGCTTCCCCCTTTATGGTTTTATGGTGAGCGGCAATCCGGCGACGACGAGTACGACGCGATTTGCGTGCGCGGCAATCCGCTGGTTGAGCCGGCCCTGGAGATCGCGGAAACGACGGCCGAGAGCACTATCCGGTACGATGCCAAAGCCGACCTCGTTAGCGACCAGCACAACTGGCGCTGCGGCTCGCGTCAACGCGGATTCAAGCCGCTCGACCTCTGCATCAACATCTGCCCCAGCTAGCAAGGCATTTGAGAGCCACAGCGTCAAACAATCGACAAGCAGGGGCGTCCCTGCTTGGGCGGCGAGTGCCCCCACGAGGTCGCGCGGCGTTTCGAGAGTTCGCCAACTTGCTCCACGGCGTGCCCGATGGGCGGCAATGCGCTCTGCCATCTCCGCATCGCGCGGTTCGGCGGTTGCTACATAGGTCCAGGGTGGTGGGAACGCCGTAATCAAGCTCTCGGCGTAGCAACTCTTGCCCGAGCGAGCGCCGCCGAGGACGAGCGTGAGCGGGGTGACGATCGGGGCATTCGATGCGGCCAAGATTTCTACGCGCCGGGTATGACTTGCCCGATCAGGGCCGTTAATCCGACCCCGACAATCGCCGCGCCGGCAAGACGCGGCATGAGTTCGGAAATATCGAATCCTCGCCAGCGCGCGAACAGCGCCGTTCCGACCGTGAGCGCGCTCTGGATAAGAACGAGTCCCACAAGATATGCATGAAGCGGGGAGGCTTCCGCGCCGACAATGGACTCACCGAACGCGTAGCCGTGGAAGAGTCCGGCGACGGCAAAAAGTGCTCCCCACAACCAAACTGCTAGAGCGCGTCCGCGTGCAATCAGGAATCCTGCCAGCAAAACCGAACATGCAACGATAATCTCGGCCCCTGGGACATCGATGCCGTTGACATGCAGCATGACACCGATCGCCGAGGCAATCACGAACAGCGCCGGTAATGCCAGATTGAGTCCACCGATGCCGACGGCAATGCCGATTGCCAACAAAAAGGCCAGGTGGTCCGGACCAATGACCGGATGGCCGATGCCGGACAAGAGACCCTCAACAAGGGTCGAGGGAGTCTGGCCACCCATCACATGATGGGCAAATGCCGATGTTGTGAAGAGAAAAAGAACCGCGACGAGCGCCGTGCGGAAAAGCAGACGTAGACCCATGGCATTTCCCCATGCACCTTCATCCGAAGGCGAGCTTAGTTGACCGCCTCACACCCGCAGCTTTTGGCAACGCCGCACTATATTCCTTTTTCGCCTCGCCTGGAGAGCTTCGAGTGCCGCAGGACTATAGCTCTCGGAGAGTCGACCGCAAGCGCCGTGGCGTGTCGGCATTGACAAAGCGCGCACCGCGACCGTTAACTGGCTGCGATCGACGGTCTCTCGTTCGAGAGCGAATAGGGAATGCGGTGCGGAACGAGGTTCCAAAGCCGCAGCTGCCCCCGCAACTGTAGGCGGCGAGCCCGTGCCACATTGCCACTGGGACCGATTCCCGGGAAGGCGGTGACGGGCGGCGACCCGCGAGCCAGGAGACCTGCCGTTGATTCGGTCGTGGCCCGGCGGGGTGCCTCGGGGCCGGTCGCTTCGCACCAAGCACCCGGATTTGGGGGAGCCGCCCCTGTGGAGCGGCGCGAATGAACTCTGAACAGCTATACGAGACTGAGCCGGAAGCGTGCGCTGCCGCTGCCACCGTCTATGTGTGCATTACGTGCCGCCATTCCACCGGAGTAGAGAGCGAACCACCACCCGGGGCCATCCTAGCGGCGGCGACGGCGAAAGCTGCCGAAGGCAGCGGTGTTGCGATCAAACCCGTCCGCTGCCTGGCGAATTGCACGCACGGCTTGAGCGCGGCGGTGCGCTGCCATGGTTCTTGGACCTACATTTTCGGTGGCCTCGACGCCGCCTGCGGGCCCGCCCTCATCGACGGCGCCCGCCTTCTGGCCAGCGCGACCGATGGCATCATGCCATGGAGGGGACGGCCACAACCGCTCAAGCGCGGCCTCATTGCCCGCGTGCCGCCAATCAATTTTGAGGAGCTTGGATGAGGAATTCAATGACTCGCGTGCCCTGCACCATCGTCACCGGTTTTCTCGGAGCCGGCAAGACGACGTTGATCCGGCACGTCTTGACCCATGCAAACGGGCGACGATTGGCCGTGGTCGTGAATGAGTTCGGTGATGTCGGTATCGACGGCGAAATTCTCAAAGGTTGCGGCGACGAGTCGTGTCCGCAAGAGAACATCGTCGAACTGGCCAACGGCTGCCTCTGCTGTACGGTCGCCGACGACTTTGTACCGGCGTTGGATACGATCCTGGCGCGTACACCGCCGGTCGAGCATATCGTGATCGAGACATCTGGCCTCGCGCTCCCGAAGCCATTGGTCCAGGCCTTTCAGTGGCCGGCGATAAAGAGTCGGGTCACGGTTGACGGCGTCGTCGCCGTGGTCGACGGCGCCGCGTTGGCGGCGGGGCGATTCGCAACGGATCTGGATGCGCTGACCCGCCAGCGCCAGGCTGACCCGGCGCTTGGTCACGACGATCCGATCGAGGAAGTGTTCGAGGATCAGATCGCCTGCGCCGACCTCGTGGTGCTCAACAAGCGCGATCTCTTGGATAATATCGGAGCCGGGAAGGCGGTCACCGCCATCGCGAACTCCTTGCCCCGTGCTGTGAAGATTGTACCGGTCGCCCACGGCAAGGTTGATCCGGCAGCCTTGCTCGGGCTCGGCATCGCAACAGAGGACGACATTGCCAACCGCCGCACGCGCCATGACGCGGAGCTGGAACACGACCACGACGATTTTGAAAGCTTTGTCGTTCCGCTGCCGGAGATTGCCGATCCGACGAGCTTCGCGAAGCGCATCGCGATTGCGGCGGCAGACGCGAGCGTTCTGCGCGTGAAGGGCTTTGCGGCAGTCGCTGGCAAACCGATGCGCCTACTCGTACAGGCCGTCGGTCAACGCGTCAGCCACCACTACGATCGTGCCTGGGCCGCCGCGGAGAAGCGCCAAGGCCAACTTGTCATTATCGGTTTGAAGGGGCTGGACCGCGAGGGTCTCAGACGCGCGCTTCTAGGGTGAGGGATGCATCTGCTAACGACCACTTCGGCTTCCATCGACGACGTGATCGAAGCGGTCGATCTGCGCCAGCCTCCCGGGGACATCGCCGTCTTGTCTTTTGCGGACAGCGACCTGTCCGCCCTTGCGGCGGCTTGGACCGCGCAGCGCGACGTGCTCCCCGCCGTCCGGCTCGCAAATCTGCGTGACCTGCGCCACCCTCTCTCCGTCGATCTTTGGCTCGAGAGCGTGGGACGGCACGCCAAGGTCATTGTGGTACGCCTGCTTGGAGGCCTCGAGTGGTGGCGCTACGGCGTCGAGCGGCTGTCGTCGCTTGCGCGGGAAAGCGCCATTGTCCTTGCGCTTCTACCTGGGGAAGATCGCGATGATCCTCGCCTCGCCGAGGCCTCTACGTTGCCAGGCCATGAACTCCAGAGGCTATTGCAATTCTTTCGCGAAGGCGGACCAGAGAATCTGGCAGCGCTGCTTCGGCGACTGGCGCGATATTGCGGGTCATCAATCAAAATCTCGGAGCCGCGCCCGGTGGCGCGCATGGCCGGATACATTCCCGGCGAAGGCGCGGTCGATCTCGATCGCATCGCCTCGTGCTGCCCGCCCGAGCGACCCTGCGTTGCGATCATCTTCTACCGCGCGATGTTGCTCGCAGCCGACACGGCGGCAATCGATGCCTTGGTTCAGGCACTGAGAGAACGTGGCCTCGCACCGGCCCCCCTGGTGGTCCCAAGTCTGAAGGATCGGATGTCGGCGGATTTCGTGCGCGCTGCGCTCGTCCGACTTAGGCCAGCTGTGGTCGTCACCACGACCGGCTTCGGCGCTGCTGCGGCAGCTGGCGAACCGACGCCATTCGATCAAACCGATGCGCCCGTGTTGCAGGCCGTAATTGCAACCACGCGACGTTTGGCCTGGTCGCAGAGCCCGCGCGGCCTCGGAGCAGCCGACCTCGCGATGCACGTCGTCCTGCCAGAAATTGACGGGCGAGTGCTGCAAGGCGTGATTGCTTTCAAAGGGCCGGTACCAACGCAGGACGACCTTCATTTCACCGCATTCGGAAGTTTGCCCGAGGCGGACCGCGTTGCGATCCTCGCCGACCGCATCGCCGCGCTTGTCAAGCTTCAGGCGACACCGCGTGCCGAACGCCGAGTGGCAGTATTGATGCCCGAATATCCTGGCGCGCTGGGCCGCGCCGGTTATGCCGTCGGCCTCGATGTGCCGGCGAGCGTGGTCGGGCTGCTGTCGGACTTAGAACAGGCGAAGTATGACGTTGCCGGCGCGCCGCGAACCTCGCGCGCGTTGCTCGACGCCTTGGCTAATCCATCGATCGATGCTGCCCTCCCGCTCGATCGTTACCGCGACCTCGCTGCGGCCCTTCCCACTGAAGCCCTCGAGCGAGTGCAGGCCACATGGGGCGACGCCGAGGACGACAGTGATGTACTTGACGGCGCATTTTATTTTCGTGCACGGACGTTCGGCAAAGTCGTCGTCGCATTCCCTCCAGACAGAGGTAGCGCCTCTGATCGACGAGCAACCTACCACGACGCGACTTTGCCGCCACGCCACGCGTTGATGGCGTTCGCACTTTGGCTTCGGCACGCTGCTAAGGTGGATGCGCTCGTCCACATGGGCGCGCACGGCACCCTCGAATGGCTACCTGGCAAAGCTGTCGCGCTGACCGCGTCGTGTTTTCCAGAATTGATGGTCGGGTGCCTTCCTATGATTTACCCGTTCATCGTCAGCAACCCCGGGGAAGCCGCGCAGGCAAAGCGCCGGATCGCCGCGCTGACCATAGGGCACCTGCCGCCGCCGCTCGTCGAAGGGGGGCTCGCGGGAGAGGCCCGCGACCTCGAGCGCCTCGTCGATGAATACGCGCAGACGGACGGCCTTGATCGGCGCCGACGCGAGCGATTGGCGCGAGCGATCCTCGAACAGGCCGGACGCACCGGGCTCATGGCCGAAGCGTGCGTGCAGCCCCATGATAGTCCCGATGACGCGTTGCGGCGCATCGATGCTTGGCTGTGCGACCTCAAGGACGTCGCCGTCAAGGATGGACTGCACATCTATGGGCACGAGCCCCTCAACGTTTGCGATCCTGCGTGGCGGGCAAGCGCCGCAGCGGAACGAGTAGCCGTCCTCGCCGCCTTGGACGGTCGCCGAATAGCGCCTGGGCCGGCCGGTTCGCCTACGCGGGGTCGCCGGGACGTCCTGCCGACCGGACGTAACCTGTTCGTGACAGATCCGCGCATGCTGCCGACGCCGACCGCAACCGATCTCGGGCGGCTTGCCGCCGACGAAGTGGTCCGCGCGTATATGCAAACCCACGGAGAAATGCCGCGCGCCTCGGTGATCGATCTTTGGGGCAGCGCCACCTTACGCACCGGCGGTGAGGAGATTGCGCAAGGCCTCGCATTAATGGGGTGCCGTCCGACGTGGGATCGAGCGACCGGCCGCGTCACCGGAATAGACGTTCTGCCGGCGGCAAGCGCCGGTCGGCCGCGGGTCGATGTGACCTGGCGAATTTCTGGTCTGTTCCGCGACTTGTTCCCGGCCCAGATCGCGCTCATCGATGCGGCCGTACGCGCGGTCGCAGCACGCGAAGAGCCAGCTGAAGAGAACCCGCTTTCCGCAGCTTGGCGGGAATCCTCGCACACAGCCAGCTCAATTGCGCGCATCTTCGGTACCGCGCCTGGAGCTTATGGTGCCGGTGTCGAGGATTTCCTGGGACGCGACATCGATCGCGAGGAACTTGGAAGGTCTTACCTTGCCGCCGTCTCGCATGCTTATGGGGGTTCCGAGGGCACGGCGATACCCGCTCCCGGCGCCTTCGAAGCTCGACTCGCTGCGGCCGACCTGCTCGTGCATTTCGCCGAAGATCCTTCCCGCGACCTGTTGGAAGGAGCGGAAGATGTTGCATTCGTCGGCGGCTTTGCCGCGGCTGCGTCTGCGCTCGGGCATGCGCCCGATCTGATTATCCTCGATACAACTGATCCCGCACGGCCGCACGCGCGCTCGTTGTCAGCGGCCCTAGCGCGGATCGTGCGCTCGCGTGCAACGCACCCGAAGTTTATTGAAGGGCAGCTGCGACATGGCCCGCGCGGAGCCGCCGAACTCGCCGAAACCGTCGACCGTCTCATGGACTTTGCGGAGACAACTGACTTAGTTGCGAGTCATCTATTCGATCTCATACACGAGGCGTATGTCGCCGACGATGTCGTCCGGACTTTTCTCGTTCACGAGAATCCATCGGCAGCGGCTGCCATCGCGGCTCGGCTCGACGCGGCGCGCGAGCGCAGGTTTTGGCATCCTCGGCGCAACGATGTTGACGCGAGCTTGGCGATGCTCGTGAAGGAGCCGGCGTCATGAATGCCCACTTACGACGCGGCGTCTGTCCTGGTCTCTTGCAACCAATGGCGACCGGAGACGGCTTGCTGGCGCGGATCACGCCGACAGGCGAAACAATATCCTGCGATGCGTTTCGGGCGTTGTGTACGGCCGCGCGCGAGTGCGGGAATGGCGTAATAGAGGTCACCTCGCGCGGAAGCGTCCAGATCCGGGGATTAACGGAAACATCGGTAGAAGGATTGGTGTCGGCCCTCGGCAGGATCGAGGTACCACTGTGCGAAGGACCGGCGATCCTGAACAATCCTCTCGCCGGCCTCGATCCGGATGAGGTGCTCGACACCAGCGTCACGGCCGCGGAGCTTCGTCGCGCGATTTCCGCAGCACCTTTCTCGGCCGAGCTCGCCCCGAAGGTTTCTGTCGCTCTCGACGGCGGCGGCGCGCTGCACCTCGACGCCGTTCCTGCCGACGTGCGGCTGCGGGCAGAGGCAACATACTTTCACATCGCTCTAGGGGGCGATGCGGATAGCGCGACCCCTCTTGGCGCCATCGCCGCCGAGCACGCGGTACGAGCTGCAACGAATCTCATGCGTGTGATCGCGGCGGCGGGACCTGCGACGCGCGCGCGGGATATCGTCGCGGCTGACGGCGCGGCGGCATTTCGCCACGCGATTGCCGATATGCACATCGATCGCCCGCCGCCGCCGCGACGCCCGGCAGCCGAGCCGATTGGGACGCACCCGCTTCGCGACGGCAGCGTCGCGATCGGCCTTCGTCTCGCCCTCGGACACGCAGATTCGTCCGCACTTCGGGAGCTGGCAGAGGCCGCAGCCGTTTCGGGTGCGGTGGGTCTGCGGCCCGCTCCGGCACATACGCTCCTGCTCGTCGGCATCGATCGACATGCCGCTGCGCGTCTCAGCCAGATCGCGCGACAGCTTGGTTTTGTCATCCGGGCGGACGATCCGCGGTGCCGGATTTTTGCCTGCGCCGGGGCGCCGGCGTGCGCCGCGGCGGAGATTCCGACCCGCGCGCTTGCGCCGTTTCTTGCCAGCAACGGAGCGATCTCCGGCGCGGATGGGCCGATGGTGCACGTCTCCGGATGCGCCAAAGGCTGCGCCTGTCCGCGGTCCATGCCGTTGACCGTTGTGGGGACGAAGGGCCGTTGTGGCATCGTAGTGAACGGCTCTGCTCATGAGGAGCCTATCGCGACCCTCTTGCCCGAAGCGGTACCGGCCGCGCTCGCGCGGGTTGCGGGCGCGGTGCAGCGGATGCGTGCAACGGATGAAAGCGCGGCGGAGGCGTTATCCCGTCTGGGCCGCGCGCGCATTGCGCGATTGATCCTCGGCGAGACGACCGATGCCTGAACGGCTCGACTATATTCGCGATGGTGCTCGCATCTACGAACGATCGTTCGCGGTGATTCGGGCGGAGGCCGACCTGTCCGACTTTTCAAGCGAGGAAGCCGAGATCGTCGTGCGCATGGTGCATGCTTGCGGCTATGTCGAGATCACGAGACGGATCCTATTTGGCAACGGGCTTGTCGGCGCGGCGCGGACAGCGCTCGCCCGCGGTGCGTCAATTCTTTGCGATTCGGAGATGGTGGCGCACGGCGTAACACGCGCGCGACTTCCTGCCGAAAACGACGTGGTGTGTACCTTGCAGGATCCGCGAGTGGCGCGGTTGGCCGACGAGCTGCACACGACCCGCTCGGCCGCCGCACTTGAGCTGTGGCGGAACCGCCTTGATGGAGCATTGGTTGCGATCGGCAACGCGCCAACCGCCTTGTTTCATTTGCTTGAGATGCTTGACGCAGGCGCGGCCAAGCCGGCGGCGGTTCTCGGCATTCCAGTCGGCTTTGTCGGTGCGGCAGAGGCAAAGGACGCATTGGTGGAGAACTCGCGTGGCATCCCATTCCTCACCGTGCTGGGACGGATGGGTGGAAGCGCGATGGCGGCGGCCGCGGTCAATGCGCTGGCGAGGGTCGAAAAATGACGGTCGCCGGGAAGCTCGTCGGCGTTGGGGTTGGACCAGGCGACCCCGAGCTCATCACGCTGAAGGCGGTCCGCGTGCTGCAACAAGCCGATGTCGTGGCGCATTTCGCCAAAGCTGTGCAGGCCGGAAATGCCCGGATCATCGCTGCCCGCTACCTTAAACCTGCTGTGCGGGAACTGTCGCTGGTCTTTCCGGTGACGACCGAGCTGCCGCGTCACGAAGCTTCTTATTGCGACATCATTCGCGCGTTTTATGACGAGGCTGCTCGCGAACTTGCAGCGCACCTCGACGATGGCCTTCTCGTCGCCGTGGTCTGCCAGGGTGACCCGCTCTTCTACGGTTCCTACATGCACCTCCACGTGCGCTTGGCACGCCGTTTTCAGACAGAAATCGTCGCCGGCGTGAGTGGAATGTCGGGATGCTGGTCGGCAGTCGGGACGCCAATTGCGCAGGGTGATGACGTGTTCTCTGTGATTCCCGGCACACTCAGGCAAGAGGACCTTGAACGGCGGCTTATCGAGGCGGATGCCGTGGTCGTGATTAAGCTCGGCCGCAATCTGCCGAAAGTGCGTCGTGCGCTTGAACGCACCGGTCGCCTCCATCGTGCCGTTTACGTTGAACGGGGCACCATGACAGGAGAGATAGCGATTCCGTTCGCGGCCAAACAGGACGACTGTGC
This sequence comes from Xanthobacteraceae bacterium, assembly GCA_035263865.1. Classification (GTDB taxonomy): domain Bacteria; phylum Pseudomonadota; class Alphaproteobacteria; order Rhizobiales; family Xanthobacteraceae; genus VAZQ01. The sequence goes on along the minus strand of DATFQX010000164.1, from coordinate 13,550 downwards.
ACCGTATTTTGCCATGGTGTTGGTGCCAGGCTGGGAGGGACGGTTATGAGCGGTCGGCTTGCGGTGGTCGGGCTTGGCCCCGGAGACATCCGCTGGCTCACGCCGGAGGCGAATGCCGCGTTGGCCGCTGCCGATGCGCTGTTCGGGTACGGACCCTATCTCGACCGCGCGCCAGTTCGTGAAGGACAGAGCAGGCATCCCTCTGACAATCGCCAGGAAGCGTTGCGGGCATGTGCCGCGCTCGAAAAGGCAGCCGCCGGCACGAGCGTCGCGTTGGTGTGTGGCGGCGATCCCGGCGTATTCGCGATGGCGGCGGCGGTTTGCGAGCAGATCGAGTCGGGTCCCGCCGGCTGGCGCGCTCTCGAGTTAGAAATTCTGCCCGGCATCACCGCGATGCTGGCGGTCGCGGCGCGCGTTGGTGCGCCGCTCGGTCACGATTTTTGTGCGCTTTCGCTGTCGGACAACTTGAAGCCCTGGCCCGTGATCGAGCGCCGGCTGGATGCGGCGGCGCAAGCGGGATTCGTCATCGCGCTCTACAATCCGATGTCGAACGCTCGGCAGTGGCAGCTCGCCGCGGCTTTCGACCGCTTGCGACGTTACCTTCCGGCGACCACGCCTGTCGTATTCGGCCGCGCGGTCGGAAGAGCGGACGAGAAGATCGCAGTCATGACCTTGCGAACCGCAGATCCGTCTGCTGCAGACATGGCGAGCCTGATTATCGTCGGAACAGCGCAGACACGGCTGGTGTCGCGCCCAGGCCAAGCCCCGCTCGTCTACACGCCGCGTAGTGCAACCGCATGATTAAGCCACATCATTGCTTCCTCAATGGTCCCGACGGTCGGCACCTCGGGCAAAGCCGGGCGACGCAGCAAGATGATCGGAAGCCCCAGCGCGCGTGCTGCTGCGATCTTGCCGTAGGTCGCAGTCCCACCGCTGTTCTTGGCAACAACAATGTCGATGCTATGAGCGGCCATCAACTTACGGTCGGTGGTCTCAGTGAACGGACCTCGACCGATGACATAGGATGCATGTGGGATAGGCAGCGGCGGATCGACCGGCTCGACACTGCGCACGAGATAGTAGTGCTGCGGCGCCCGCGCGAAGGTTTCGATCCCGGTCTTGCCAAGCGTGAGAAAAACACGGCGCGGCCCTTCGCCGAGCGCGTCTACGGCCGTGTCAGTGTTGGCGGCCTCAATCCAACGGTCGCCAGGAAGCGGCGCCCATGGCGGGCGCCGCAGCGCGAGCAGGGGAACTCGCGTGGCTGCCGCCGCTTCGGCGGCATTGGCCGAGATGATCGCCGCGTAAGGGTGCGTGGCGTCGATAAGGACCTCGATGCGCTCCCTTGCGAGATAGTGAGCAAGGCCCTCGGCGCCGCCGAATCCGCCAACCCGCACCGATGCGGCTTGCGCGGCAGGCGCCGTGGTGCGGCCCGCCAGCGAGACCGTGACCGTCAAGTCGGTACGTCCGTCGAGGCGTTCTGCCAAGCGCCGCGCCTCCGTGGTGCCGCCGAGAATGAGGATGCGTCGCATGCCGTTCGCTGACTCCCGCGCGCGCGAGATTGCCGCACCGGCCCGCTGGCTGTCTATCGTGGGGATCGGCGAGGACGGGATCGAGGGATTGACACCAATCGCCCGAAGTCTTGTTCAAACCGCAGAGATCGTGTTCGGCGGGCAACGGCATCTTGCTCTCGCCGCGCCGCTTATCCGTGGTGTCGCGCGCCCATGGCGCAGTCCCTTCGAGGGCGCCGTCGAGGACGTGTTGGCACGGCGCGGCCACGAGGTGTGTGTGCTCGCGTCCGGCGACCCATTCGTTTACGGCGTCGGCTCGCTCCTGCTGCGACACGTCGATCCTCGCGAAACCCTTGCCGTGCCGGCGCCTTCGACGTTCACGCTTGCCGCTGCGCGGCTCGGCTGGTCTTTGCCTGAGACGACTCAGCTCTCGTTGCATGGCCGCTCGCTCGATCTTGTCCGTCCGCATCTTCAGCCTGGCGCGCGGGTCCTTGCGCTGACCTCGGACGGTGAGGGACCCGCCGCTCTTGCCCGGGTCTTGACCGACGCCGGTTTCGGCAGCTCGCGGATAACCGTGCTCGAGGCCTTGGGCGGCCCGCGTGAACGCTTACGCGCCACGACGGCGGCCGGGTTCGACCTTGGCGAGGTCGGTCCGCTCAACGCCGTGGCTATCGAGGTTGAAGCTTTGCCTGGCGCGCGTGTGCTGGCGCGGGCGCCCGGTTTGCCCGATGCGTTTTTTGAACACGACGGGCAGATCACCAAGCGCGAGATCCGTGCGGTGACGCTCGCCGCACTTTCACCCCGGCGCGGTGAATTGCTCTGGGATGTGGGTGCCGGCGCCGGTTCGGTCGCGATCGAATGGTTGCTGGCTGATCCCTCGATGCGTGCCATAGCCATCGAGGCGCGTAACGAACGCGCCGCCCGTATCCGCCGTAATGCAGCTGCGTTCGGAGTGCCAGGACTCCATGTGATCGAAGACACGGCGCCAGAGGTTTTCGTGGGGCTCGCTCAAGCGGATGCAATATTCATCGGCGGCGGCGCAAGAATTGTCCTCGACTCCGCAATGCGTGCGCTTCGGGTTGGAGGACGGTTGGTCGTGAACGCCGTGACGACTGAAACTGAGGCCCTGCTTTTGCGTCGCCAGGCGACGATCGGCGGGGAACTTCGTCGTATCGCTATTGCGCGCGTAGAGCCCGTGGGCGGAAGGGAGACATGGCGCCCAGCGCTACCCGTAACCCAGTGGGTCTGGGTCAAGCCATGATCGTCGCCGGCATCGGCTGTCGCAAAGGCGCTTCCGCGGCGGACATCAGCGCCGCAATCGACGATGCGCTCACTCGCGCGGGATTGGCCGTGCAAGCGCTCGATCTCATCGCGGCGCCTGAATTCAAAGCCGGCGAGCACGGCCTCGCTGCAGCTGCCGTCGTGCGAGGGGTGCCGCTCGTTCTCATCGCAAAGGCTGAGCTCGAGCAGGCAGGAGCGCGAACGAAGACCCGCTCCGAGCACGTGCTTTCTTTGGCTGGCGTTCCGTCCGTCGCCGAAGCGGCGGCGCTGGCGGCCGGCGGCCCAGCAGCTCGGCTTCTCGTGCCACGGATCACCCTCGGGGCCGCGACCTGCGCCCTCGCAGTGAGCGAGGAGTGAGCATGACCGTGCATTTCATCGGTGCTGGTCCGGGAGCCGCCGACCTTATTACGGTCCGTGGACGTGACCTGCTTGGGCGATGTCCAGTTTGCCTGTATGCCGGCTCGATCGTGCCGGCAGAGCTGTTGGCATATTGCTCGACCGGCGCTCGCTTGGTCGATACAGCGCCACTGACGCTTGACGAGATCGAAGGCGAGTTTGTGTCGGCGCAGGCGGCTGGGCAGGACGTGGCGCGGTTGCATTCAGGCGATCTATCCTTATTCAGCGCTGTTGCCGAGCAAATCCGCAGGCTCGAACGGCGTGGAATTGCTTATACCCTTACGCCAGGCGTACCGGCGTTCGCGGCGGCCGCAGCCGTGCTCGGCCGCGAGCTGACTGTGCCTGAGGTCGCCCAAAGTGTCGTTCTGACCAGGGTCCCGGGACGGGCCTCGCAAATGCCGGCTGCCGAGCGGCTGCAGGATTTCGCCGCGACCGGCGCGACGCTCGTGTTGCACCTGGCAATTCAAGCCATCAATAGTGTCGTCGCCACGCTGATACCGGTCTGCGGGGAAGACTGTCCCATCGCTGTCGTGCGGCACGCTACTTGGCCGGATGAGCGTATTCTGCGCGGCACGCTTGCGGACATCGGTGCAAAGCTTGCGACTGAGCGCGTCGAGCGTACCGCTATTGTCCTGATTGGGCACGCACTGGCAGCCGAAGATTTCAGGGAAAGTGCCCTTTACAGTCCGACTTATCGTCGACGGTTTCGACAGAAAGAGACACCGTGATGTGGTGCGAAAGGTTTACGCCCGATCAGCTGTCCGGCACGGTCGAAGAGGACGACTTCGAGTGCCAGTTCAGTGCGCTTGAGCACGCGTGCCGCCGTCCGCCACGCAGCTTCGGCGACGATTTTCCCAAATCGAAAATGGTCCAATGAACGAGGGACGCGCAGCCGGTCCGGTTCGCGTGGATGGCCCAGTCCTAGAACCGGGGCATGTCTGGCTGGCTGGGGCCGGCCCCGGGGACCCCGGTTTGCTGACGCTTGATGCATTCGCCAGCCTTTCACAGGCCGATGTGGTCGTCCACGACGCGCTCGTGGATCATCGCGTGTTGGCGCTCGCGGGGCCGCAGGCGCGGCTCGAATTCGCAGGCAAGCGCGGCGGACGGCCATCCGCTGAGCAGCGCGACATCACGAACCGTCTGGTCGAACTCGCACGGGCTGGACACCGGGTGTTGCGGCTCAAGGGCGGAGACCCTTGCGTGTTTGGGCGAGGGGGCGAAGAGGCCGTGGCGCTCATGCGCGCCGGCGTGCCGTTCCGGATCATCCCAGGCGTGACGGCGGGGCTCGCAGGACTGACCACGGCCGCCATTCCCGCGACGTTCAGAGGGATGAACAGAGCGGTGATCCTTGCCGCCGGCTATGGCGTGGACGATGGCTGCCTCGATTGGGCCGCGCTCGCGCGAACCGGCCAGCCGATCGTGCTCTACATGGCGATGCGCAATCTCGCAAAGATCGCGGAAGAGTTGATGCGTGGCGGTTTGCCGCCAAGCACACCGGCCGCGGTCATCGTCAGCGCCACCACCATCGACGAGCGTGTCGTCGTATCGAGCCTCGCTCGCGTGGCCGCCGACGCGCAAGACCAACAGCTAGGTACGCCTTCGGTCATCGTAATCGGCAGCATCGTCAAGCTCCGCGAGCAGCTCCTTGATACGGTGGCCGAGATCGCATCATGACCGCACGCGCTCTCCTCATCGCAGCGCCAAATTCCGGCGCCGGCAAGACAACCGTCACCCTCGGCCTGCTTTCGGCGCTCAAGCGAAAGGGCATCGCTGTGCGGGCGGCGAAAGCCGGCCCCGACTACATCGACCCCGCGTTTCACGCTGCGGCGACGGGAGAGGAAACGTTCAATCTCGACACTTGGGCTATGCCGCCCTCGCTCCTTGACGCCCTGCTGAGCGAAACCGCACGCGATTGCGACCTGCTAGTGATCGAAGGCGTCATGGGTTTGTTCGACGGGGCGGCTGGGCCCCGCGGCCGCACCGGCGCAGCAGCCGACCTCGCCGCGCGGTACGCGGTGCCGGTTGTACTAGTGCTTGACGTGGCCGCGCAGGCACAATCCGCCGCGGCCGTGGTGCGGGGGTTCGTGTCGCATGACGCTGACGTCCACATTGACGGCGTGGTCCTCAACCGCGTCGCCAGCGCGCGACACCGTAGCTTGGTGAGCGATGCAATAGAAGAGCGTGGCGTTCGCGTCCTCGGCGCGTTCCCCCGCGACGCAGCCCTTCTGCCGCAACGGCATCTGGGGCTTGTCCAGGCGAGAGAGCATGGAGACCTGCGCGAGCGGCTCGAGGCGCTTGCAGACTTGACCGAACGCCACATCGATCTGGACGGTGCTGTCGCCATTGCTCGGCCTATCGAATTCGCGGCGGGCGGCCCTATTTTCGCATTCCCGCCACCGGGCCAGCGCATTGCGCTCGCGGCTGATGCGGCCTTTACCTTCGTCTACCCCCACCTGCTCGCGTCTTGGCGCAAAGCGGGCGCGGAAATCGTGCCCTTTTCACCGCTCGCCGATGAGCCGCCGCCCGAGAGCTGCGACGTTTGTTGGCTGCCCGGCGGCTATCCGGAGCTCCATGGCGGTGTGCTCGCTGCTGCGCAGAAATTTCAGGTGGGGCTCACGCGCTTCGCGCAGACGCGGCCAGTCCACGGCGAGTGCGGCGGTTACATGGTGCTGGGTGAGGGAATAAAGGACGCGAGCGGCGCGCGCCACCGGATGGCCGGTCTGCTGGGACATTGCACAAGCTTCGCCAAACGCAAGCTACATCTCGGATACCGTGAGGCGCGCCTTCGCGCACAAAGCCCGATCGGGCCGGCAGGGGCCATCGTTCGCGGCCACGAATTTCATTACGCCACGCTATTGGCGGCGGGAGATGACGAGCCGCTGGTCGAGCTTGCCGATGCGCAGGGGCGGGCGATCGGCAACGATGGCGGCCGCCGCGGTTGGGTCACCGGCACGTTCTTTCACGCCATCGCGCGCAAAGGGATCGACTGATCGAGGCGACCGCCACGAAACTCTAGCTCGACTTGTTGGCAACGCCCGCCTCGGCGAAGGTGGCCATTCCGGCGTGACAGGCGAGCGCGGCGCGTAGCACCGATATGGCCAGCGCGGCGCCGGTTGCCTCGCCCAGTCGCATTCCGAGATTGAGCAGAGGATCAAGACGAAGCTCGCTCAATAGCATCCGATGCGCCGCCTCCGCCGAGATGTGCGCCGCCAGCGCATGCTCGAGCGCGTCTGCACGTAACTTTGCCAAAGGAGCGACCGCGGCCGCGCATACGAACCCATCGAGCAGCACCGGGATGGGGCGGTGCCGCGCCGCCAGCGCGGCGCCCAGGATGGCGGCAAGCTCGCGGCCGCCGAGCGCGGCCGCGCTCGCCAGCGGATCGTGCAGCAGCGCCGCATGTCGGGCGAGGCCCAAGTCGATTGCGGCCCGTTTTCGCGCCAGTCCCGCGTCATCGACCCCGGTGCCGCGACCGGCCCAGCGCGAGCCGCCGCCGCCGAACAGCGCCGCCGCGAGCGCCGCCGCAGCCGTGGTGTTGCCGATTCCCATCTCGCCCAGGCAGACGAGGTCCGTTCCAGCCGAAACGGCTTTGTAGCCGGTGGCAACCGCCGCGAGAAATGCGTCCTCGGGCATGGCCGGCGCTTGTGTAAAGTCCGCCGTAGCTTGTTCGAGCGCGAGCGGGACAACATGGAGGTTTGCGCCGACGGTGCGAGTAATCTGGTTGATGGCCGCGCCGCCGGCGGAAAAATTGGCTACCATCTGGGCGGTCACTTCGGCGGGATAAGCCGACACGCCCTGCTTCGTGACCCCGTGATTGCCCACGAACACAAGAATGTCGACGCGATTGAGGCGCGGCACGCTTCGCCCCTGCCAACGGGCGAGCCAAAGAACGATATCTTCGAGCCGTCCCAAGCTGCCTAGCGGCTTGGTGAGTTGGCTTTGCCGTTTGGCCGCGAGCGCTGCGGCATCAACGTCTGGAGGCGGCAGAGCCAGGCACCCCGCACGCAGCTTATCGAGCGACGAGAACAGGTCTTCAGACTCGTGGGCGAGCGGTGGGCGCATGGTCATGCTCGCCGTTCGCTAGAGCAGGCGAGACTCTTGTTGTGATCGGGGACGCGCCGGTAAGGTTGCGCTGAGTTGTCCCAAGTCGCAATAGAGTGCTGTTGCCGGAGAGGCCTCATGCAGGAGCGCGCGACGTCCGCGGTCATCTCGCCGAGGCAACTCGTGGCGGATGTGGCAGCCGCCTTGCTTTTCTCTACGCGGCTTCCCCTTCCCGGGACATTCGCGATCACCGGCGCCGATATTGCCCGCGCAGGCTGGGCTTTGCCGGTGGCGGGAGTCATTGTTGGCGTCATTTCCGCCTTGGTCTACTGGCTCGCGCGGGTGAGCGGACTGCCGCCATTGCCCGCCGGCGGCTTGGCGATCGCAGCAAGCCTCGCCGCAACCGGATGCTTGCACGAGGACGGACTGGCCGACGTCGCCGATTCATTCGGAGGGCGCACGCGCGAGCGCAAGCTTGAGATCATGCGCGACAGCCGGGTTGGGACATACGGCGTGTGCGCGTTGTTCACATCGCTGCTATTGCGATCCGCCGCGCTGGCAAGCATCGCCGACCCGGGGCTCGCTGCTCCCGTTCTAATTGCAGCGCATATGGGTGCCCGATCCAACATGGCGATGTTCATGCGCTTGGTCCCTCTCGCGAGACAGGATGGCCTTTCCGTTGGCGTTGGCGCGCCGCCAGCCGGCAGTGCAATTACCGCGATGGCTATCGGCATCGCAGCGCTCGGCGTCGGACTCGGGCCGGCAGCGGGCGCTTGCGCGATCACGCTCATGGCAGCCGTGTTCGCGTTACTGCGCTGGTTGTGCATGAGGCAGATCGGTGGGCAGACCGGCGATGTCTTGGGTGCCCTGGAGCAAATTGGGGAGATCGTTATCCTGCTCGTAGCGGCGGCGAGCGTTTGAGACTAACGGCGGCGCGCTTGCGAGGAATCCTGCATGAGGGCGCAAGGCTCTATTGCGGACAGCGGCAAGGCAATGGCCTTCGATGATGGCTTTCGCGCGCGGTTGCGCGATCTGCTCGTCTGGCGGCGGGATGTTCGACGCTTTCGCCGCGATCCACTGCCGGCCGGCAACCTGGAGCGCCTGATTCATCTCGCGTGTCTAGCGCCCTCGGTTGGATTGAGCGAACCCTGGCGTTTCGTCATCGTCGATGATCCGGTCCGTCGCGCAGCCATTCGGACAAATTTCGAGCGCTGCAACGCCGACGCACTCGCGGCGCAAAATGAGAAACGAGCGGCAGCCTATGCCCGGCTCAAGCTTGCCGGCTTGGATGAAGCACCCGCTCAGCTCGCGGTATTCGCCGATCGCTCCACCCTCCAAGGGCACGGGCTCGGGCGTCACACCATGCCCGAGATGATCGATTATTCGGCGGTGACAGCCGTCCACACGATATGGCTCGCGGCGCGCTCCGACGGCATCGGCGTGGGATGGGTATCGATCCTCGATCCCGCCGCCGTTGGAACAATCCTCGAGGTTCCTCCGGATTGGAAGTTCATCGCTTACCTTTGTCTTGGATTTCCGCAGTCGGAAGATGACGTCCCCGATTTGACGCGAAAGGGTTGGGAGGAGCGACAAGCTTTCCCCATTGTGATTCTTCGCTAGCGCCATAGCCGAGACGGAACTTTGGTGCCCAGCGACGGTTGGTGGGCATAGCGATTGCCGCTGCGCAGCGGCGTTCCGCCTGCGAACCGCTGCCGCTCGGGAGGTGACGATGATCCGCAAGCTCAAATCGGGGGGTTACCGGCTCTACTCACGCAAAGTCAACCCGAAGACCCGCCGCCGGAATCTCGGCACCTTCAAGACGCGCGGGGCGGCCGAGAAACACGAGCGCGCTGTGCAATATTTCAAGCGCCATTGAGCCGGAGGTGACGCGTGCACCTACCAATAGGGGTCAAACAGGTGCGCATTGCGGCTGCGGGAGCGGAACCGCTCGCTCCGGAGAATAGTTGAAGCCGAAGTCAGATTAAAAGGTGTGCCATGCGTCTACTCGCGGTGACTTATGCGTTCGCTGCCGCAGTCCTGGCGTGCGGCGCTGCCGCGGCGCAAAATGATCGATCCTCGCCCCGCCCCAGCGGCGGTGCGCAAACGACGGGCCAAACCGATCCCGCGATCGGGCAAGCACGGAGCGCTAGGGAGGCGCCTGTCGGTCATCGCTAGCCCCGGGCCAAAGACGTACCGCCGGGTATCGATCAAAATCTCGGAGTGAGATCCCCCGAGGACCAGGCGATCGACAGGAAACTGCGCTTCTGCCGCGATTGCTAGCCTGCGGTCGGCAATAGCTCCGGCTGGGAGTACCGCGCCAGGCGCGACTCCAACTCGGCGCGGCCGGGGTGCGAAACTTTGCCAGCGCCGCCCGTTGATGCGTGAAGACCGTCATCATGATGGTCCACGCCGCGATGACCGGCGATCGGATAGGATCACCTCAACGGCAACAGTTGCGACCGGGAGAAAATTATGGTGCGAACCGTGGCGTTGCTCTTTCCTGCCGTATTGCTCGCCGCCCCAGAAAGGGTCTGGGCGCTCGCGAACCCGGATCGGTGTTCTGCGCAAAGAGCGGCGGCAAGAGTGAGATTCGAAAAGGTCCCCACGGCCAATACGGCGTGTGTAGGCTTCCCGATGGTCGCGTGGTGGACGAGTGGGCGTATTTTCGCGCGATGCGCGTGCGCTCCCGCTAGACTCGTTATTGGTCCGGCATGTCGGCGATCGGCACCGAATCCACCTGGTGGCCGTGCTGGTCGACAACCGTGACGAACCATCCCTGCCAATTTCGGCCCGGCATCACCTGGTCATGCCTGAGTTCTTTCGCGAGCACCACCGCCTCCTCACGCGCCGCGGCGTTGCCCGGCAAGTCCATCCCTTTTGGATTGTCCAAACTTTCTCGCCGGTTGGTGATGTGGAAATAATACCGAGGCATCGTGGGGCGCGCTCCGATCAACAGACCGGGCATGCGGTACACGCTTTTGCCAGCGCGCGCAAACCACCTACGTCGCAATCGCGACACGTGTCTTCACTACAATGTGCGCTCATCGCGCCGACCGGCTCGCGACCGGCGAGCTTGATACAATGCGTTTGAATATCTAAGACTTGAACAAGAGAACTCGATTGCGAGAAAGGGCAGGTACAATGACCGCAGCCGATCCGAGGAGCTGGATGTGGGAGGAAGCCTGCGCAATGATTGAGCGGGCGGAGCAATTGCACCGCCGCTTTTTCCAGCCCGGCCTCGCGCCCGCGCCAGCGGTGAATTGGGAGCCGCCGGTCGACGTGTTCGAGACCGAGCAGGAGCTGACCATCGTCGCGGCGCTACCCGGCGTCGAGCCGCAGGATATCGAGCTTGCGGTCGAGCGAGGCATGCTGCTCGTCGCAGGCGTGCGGCGCATGCCCGCCTGCGCGCGTCGCGCGGCAATCCATCGCATGGAAATACCGCACGGTCGCTTTGAGCGCCGCATTCGTCTTCCCGGGGAAGGCTGGAAACTCGGCCATTCCACGCTCGTGAACGGTTGCCTCGTGCTGAGTGTTGTCCCGCAGCGTTGATATCGGCGGCACGCGCCATGGCAGAGCAGGCGGAGACAAGAGACCAGGGCGAAGCTCACCCGCCGCTCCCGGCGGACAGCATGATCCTCCTGCCGGTGCGGCAGATCGTTCTGTTTCCTGGGATCGTGCTGCCGCTCGCGATCGGGCGGAAATCGTCGATCACGGCTGCGCAGAGCGCGGTCCGCAATCAGCGGATGCTCGGCGTGGTGCTCCAGACCGATCCGGCGGTCGACGAACCGACACCAGAGCAATTGCACCGGGTGGGGACCGCTGCGCAAGTTCTGCGCTACGTCACCGCTCCCGACGGCACCCATCACGTGGTCGTGCAGGGCGTGCGACGCTTTCGCCTGCTCGAGTTCCTGCGCGGCTTTCCGTTTCTGGTTGCGCGCGTCGAAGAGATCGGCGTCGCCGAGGTCATCACCCCTGACGTCGAAGCGCGCATCGGCTTGGTCCGCACGCGCGCCCGCGAAGCCATCGAGCTCTTGGCCAACGTCCCCCCGGAAGTCGCAGCGACGATCGAGAACCTCGATTCGGCTTCTGCGCTCGCCGATTTCATTGCCGGCATCCTCGACGCCAAGCCCTCGGAAAAGCAGGACGTGCTGGAGACGGTCGACATCCGCGATCGGCTCGACAAGGTGCTTGCGCTGCTCGCGCAGCGCATTGAGGTGCTCAAGCTCTCCAAGCAGATCGGCGAACAGACCCAGCAGTCGCTGTCGTCGCAGCAGCGCGAGCACATCCTGCGCGAGCAGCTGCGCCACATTCAGAAGGAGCTGGGCGAGGGCGACGAAAAATCGGTGGAGATCGCGGAGCTACGCGAAGCGATCGAAAAAGCGGGCATGCCGCAGGAGGCCAAGGACCAGGCCACGAAGGAGCTCAAGCGGCTCGAGCGCATGCCCGAGGCGGCCGCCGAATACGGCATGATCCGCGCCTATCTGGATTGGCTCATCGATCTGCCCTGGTCGAAGCTCGACACCGACAACATAGACATCGCCGAAGCGCGCCGGATCTTGGACGAGGATCACTATGGGCTGCCCAAGATCAAACGGCGCATCCTCGAATATCTCGCGGTGCGCAAGCTCAAGCCCGACGGCAAGAGCCCGATCCTCTGTTTCGTCGGCCCGCCGGGCGTGGGCAAGACCTCGCTCGGACAGAGCATCGCGCGCGCGACCGGGCGCAAGTTCGTCCGCCTGAGCCTCGGCGGCGTGCACGACGAGGCGGAGATCAGAGGGCATCGGCGCACCTATATCGGCGCGCTGCCGGGAAACATCATCCAGTCGATCCGCAAGGCGGGAACGCGCAATCCCGTGATGATGCTCGACGAGGTCGACAAGCTCGGCGCCGGCTTTCAAGGCGATCCGTCCTCGGCGCTGCTCGAAGTCCTCGACCCGGAGCAGAATTCGACCTTCCGCGACAATTATCTCGGCGTCGCCTTCGACCTCTCCAGGGTGATGTTCATCGCCACCGCCAACGTGCTCGACACCATTCCCGGCCCGGTGCGCGACCGCATGGAGGTGATCGAGCTCCCCGGTTACACCGAGAACGAGAAGCTCGAGATCGCCAGGCGCTATCTGCTCAAGCGCCAGCTCGAGGCCAACGGGCTCTCCGCCGAGCAGTGCGAGATCACCGAGGACGCCATCAGGACCATCGTCCGCGACTACACGCGTGAGGCGGGCGTGCGCAATCTGGAGCGCCTGATCGGCGCGGTGTGCCGTCACGTCGCCATGCGCGTCGCCGAGGGCACGGTCGAGCGTATGCGCATCGAGGCCGGCGCGCTGCCGGCGATCCTCGGGCCGCGCCGGTTCGAGAACGAGGTCGCCATGCGCACGAGCGTGCCGGGCGTCGCCACCGGGCTCGCCTGGACGCCGACCGGCGGCGACATCCTCTTCATCGAGGCGACGCGGGTTCCTGGCAGCGGCAGGCTGATCCTCACCGGCCAGCTCGGCGATGTGATGAAGGAAAGCGCGCAGGCCGCGCTCACGCTGGCGAAGGCGCGGGCGGCGGAGCTCGGCTTCGACGTGGCGCTGTTCGAAAAGTCCGACGTGCACATCCACGTGCCGGCGGGCGCCATCCCCAAGGACGGCCCGAGCGCGGGCGTCGCCATGTTCGTGGCGCTCGCCTCGCTCCTGACCGGCCGCACCGCGCGCAACGACACGGCGATGACCGGCGAGATCTCGCTGCGCGGTCTCGTGCTGCCGATCGGCGGCGTGAAGGAGAAGGTATTGGCGGCGGCGCGCGCCGGCATCACCACGGTGCTCTTACCCGCGCGCAACCACAAGGACCTCGAGGACGTGCCGGAAGCCGCGCGGCAGCAGGTGCGTTTCGTCTGGCTCGAGCGGGTGGACGACGCGGTCGCCGCTGCGCTCAATCCGCCCGGTGCGCGCGAGGACGCGGAAAGCTCCGTCAGGGGTGAAACTTCGGCGGGCCGGCGGGCGGCACGCTCGGTTTAGCAAACATCGGCCGCGCCGCGCGCAGCGATGTCACGCTGACGGCGCGACACGCACCAACGCCTTGCCGAAATTGCGGCCTTCCAGCATGCCGATGAAGGCAGCTGGCGCATTCTCAAGCCCGTCGGTGATGTCCTCGCGATAGCGGATGCGACCATCGGTGATGGCAGCGCCGACAGTGCGCAGGAACGCCGGATAGTGCTCGGCGGCGAATTCGTAGTTGATGTAGCCGCGCAGGGTCAGACTTTTGGTCAGGACCTCACGCATGGTCGCGGGAAGAAGATTTTGTCCGGCAGTGGGACCCGCGGCGTTGTATTGGGCGATCAGCCCGCAC